>NZ_JBHZCI010000013.1:0-160128 GCF_042755185.1 Streptomyces sp. NPDC059166
GCGGGGGCTGGCGTCGGTGTGGGGGTGGGTGGGTGTGTGTGGTTTGTCATCCCGCCTGTCCGGGGGGGGGCGGGCGGGGGCGGGGGCGGCGCGAGGACGCGCGCCCACGGCGGCCGGGCCGTCGGTTTCAGGAGCCGGTCAGTACGCCCCGCCGAGCGATTCCTTGGCGTTGGTCTCGTCGTAGGCGCGGTCGCTGATGATGACGTTCTCGGGGATCTCCTCGCCGCCGTAGAACTTCTGGGCGGTCGCGAAGGCGAGGGGGCCGAAGCGGGGGTTGGACTCGATGACGGCGTTGTACTCGCCGTTCACCACGGCCTGCACGGCGTTGCGGGTTCCGTCGACCGAGACGATCTTGACGTCCTTGCCGGGCTTCTTGCCGGCGGCCTTGAGCGCGGTGACCGCGCCGAGGCCCATCTCGTCGTTCTCCGCGTAGACGGCGGTGATGTCGGGCTTGGACTGGATCAGCTGCTCCATGACCTGCTGGCCCTTGTCACGGGCGAACTCGCCGGTCTGCTGGGCGACGATCTCGATACCGGGCGCCTTCGCCTTGATCTGGTCGACGAATCCCTTGGTCCGGTCGGTGGTGACGTTGTTGCCGGAGGCGCCGAGGAGGATGGCCACCTTGCCCTTGCCGTCGGTTGCCTTGATCATCGCGTCGGCCGCGCGCTTGCCCTGCTCGACGAAGTCGGAACCGAGGAAGGCGACGTAGTCCTTGCAGGCCGTGGAGTTGACCTTGCGGTCGATCGTGAGGACGGGCACCTTCTTCGCCGCCGCGGCCTTGAGCGCCGGCTCCAGGCCGTCGGAGTTGAGCGGGGCGATGATCAGGAACTGGGCGCCCTGGGACAGCATGTCCTGGATGTCGCTGATCTGCTTGGACAGCTGCGACTGGGCGTTCGTCGTCAGCAGCTTCTTGACGCCGATCTTGGCGGCCTCGTCCTTGATGGACTGCGTCTCGGCGATACGGAACGGGTTCGCCTCCTTCTCCGACTGGGAGAAGCCGACCACCGCGTTCTTGAGGTCGATCTCGGGTGCGCCGTAGGTCTTCAGGGAGCAGCCCGCTCCGGAGGACGCCTCGGGCGTCTTGGCCGCCTGCGCGCCCTGGCTGCTGTCACCACCCGCGTTGTCCGCGGTCTCCGACTTGGAGCAGCCGGAAACGGCCAGCGTGGCGGTGGCGGCGAGCAGGCAGGCCGCTGCGAGGGTACGGGATCGACGCTGGGTCATCATGCGCGGGACGCTCCTTGGCGAGGTGACGGCACACCGTGCGGCGTGCGGTCGGGCATGGCGGGAGGGTGCGTCAGCCGCTCGGCGGCGGACGACGACGTGCCCCTCACGAAACCGGCTTCCAGCAGCGGAAATCGGTGTTCGCGAGGGCTTTTGCGGCCTCTCGGCGGCTCGGTTTACAACGTTATATAGGCGAGTCGGCGCCAGCGGCAAGAGAGTTGTGGCTGCGTTTCCAAAATGTGTCGCGACCCGGCACGCCGCTCAGGGAGGCCGGCCGGCACCAGGTGCTGCGCCACCTCTGGACACCGGCATGACCGCGTGCTGTCATACCGCCGACATCAATTTTCCAACGTTGCATATGAGTTGTCGCGCCGACCGGACCGGACGCGGCGGCCTCCTTCGCCATGCGCCGGCCCGGTCCGGGCCGGTCACCCCCACACACGCCCGGCAGAGCAGAAGCGGAGCCCCACACATGCCACTGAACCGCAGGCAACTGATGGCCGGCGGCATCGCCACCGTCGCCGCGACCACGGCGGCCGGCCGATGGGCCACCACCGCGACCGCAGCCGAGGGGGTGATGGCCCCCGCGCACGGCGGTCACTACGCCCCCAACGCCGCCCCGCTCCGTCCGACGGCGTTCCTGAAGCTGCCGCCCGGCCGGGTCGTGGCCCGTGGCTGGCTCGCCGGCCAGCTCCGGATGCAGCTGGACGGACTGTGCGGCCGGTACGAGGAGTTCTCCCACTTCCTCGACTTCGGCGAGTCCGGCTGGGTACGCCCCGACAAGGGCGGCTGGGAGGAAGTCCCCTACTGGCTGCGCGGATACACGGACCTCGCGATCGTCACCGGCGACGCGGCGGCCCTGGCCGGCGCCCGGCGCTGGATCGACGCCGTACTCACCACCCAGCAGTCCGACGGCTTCTTCGGCCCGAAGGCCCTGCGCACCTCGCTGAACGGCGGTCCGGACTTCTGGCCCTTCCTGCCCCTGGTCCAGGCCCTGCGCTCCTGGCAGGAGTACGACGGGGACACCCGGATCATCCCGTTCCTGAGCAGGTTCTTCCGCTACATGAACGCCCAGGGTCCCGGCGCGTTCGACACCAGCTGGATCGCCCTCCGCTGGGGCGACGGACTCGACAGCGTCTACTGGCTGTTCAACCGCACCGGGGACACCTTCCTGCTGGACCTCGCCGACAAGATCCACCGGTACGGCGCCGACTGGGGCGACAACCTCGTCAACCCGCACAACGTCAACATCGCCCAGGGCTTCCGCGAACCCGCCCAGTACGCGCTGCGCAGCGGTTCGGCCCAGGACACCCGCGACACCTACGGCACGTACGCCAAGGCCATGGACGCGTACGGGCAGTTCCCGGGCGGCGGATTCGCCGGGGACGAGAACGCCAGGCCCGGCCACGGCGACCCCCGGCAGGGCTTCGAGACCTGCGGGATCGTCGAGTTCATGGCGAGCCACCAGCTGCTCACCCGTGTCACCGGGGATCCCCTCTGGGCGGACCGCTGCGAGGAGCTGGCCTTCAACTCGCTGCCCGCATCCCTCGACCCGTCCGGCAAGGCGATCCACTACGTCACCAGCGCCAACAGCGTCGACCTCGACAACGTCCCCAAGAAGGAACGGCAGTTCCAGAACGGCTTCGCCATGCAGGCCTTCCTGCCGGGCGTCGACCAGTACCGCTGCTGCCCCCACAACTACGGCATGGGCTGGCCCTACTTCACCGAGGAGCTCTGGCTCGCCACGCCGGACGGCGGTCTCGCCGCGGCGATGTACGCGGCCTGCGAGGTCACCGCGAAGGTCGCCGGCGGCACCGAGGTCACCTTCACCGAGGAGACGGACTACCCGTTCACGGACACCGTCACCCTGTCCCTCAGGTCCCCGGAGCCGCTGGCCTTCCCGCTGGTCCTGAGGGTTCCCGCGTGGTGCGCCGAGCCGGACGTCCGCGTGAACGGCAAGCGGGTGTCCGCCCCGGCCGGTCCCGCCTTCACCCGGATCGAGCGGACCTGGCACGACGGCGACAAGGTCACCCTGCGGCTCCCCCAGCGGACCACCGTCCGCACCTGGACGGACAACCACGGCTCGGTCAGCGTGGACCACGGGCCGCTGACCTACTCGCTGCGCATCGGTGAGTCGTACGAACGCATCGGCGGCACCGACCGGTTCCCGGAGTACGCGGTCCACGCCACCACCCCGTGGAACTACGGCCTGGTCCTGGACGGCGCCCGGCCCGCGTACTCGCTGCACCGCCGCGCCACGGGCCGGGCCCCGGGCGACAACCCGTTCACCCTGGAGAACACGCCGCTCCTCATGACCGCCCGCGCCCGCCGCATCCCCGAGTGGGGCGCCGACGACGAGCACGTGGTGGCCCCGCTGCAGCAGAGCCCCGCCCGCAGCACCGAACCGGTGGAGGAGGTCACCCTCGTCCCGATGGGCGCGGCCCGTCTGCGGATCACGTCCTTCCCGACGGTGAGCCCCGACGCCGCACCCTGGCTGGCGGACCGCTGGTACCGGATCGCCAACCGGAACTCCGGCAAGGTGCTCGGTGTGGACGGGATGTCGACGGCGAACAGCGCCCACGTCGTGCAGTTCGGTGACACCGGGACGGCCGACCACCTCTGGCGGCTCGTGGCGAACGGCGACGGCTGGTACCGCATCCGCAACCAGCACTCCGGCAAGGTGCTCGGTGTCGACCTGATGTCGACGGCGAACAGCGCCCACGTCGTGCAGTTCGACGACAACGACACCGCCGACCACCTCTGGCAGCTCGTGGCGAACGGCGACGGCTGGTACCGCATCCGCAACCGGAACTCGGACAAGGTCCTCGGGGTGGACGGCATGTCCACCGCCGACAGCGCCCATGTCGTGCAGTTCGACGACAACGGCACGGCCGACCACCTCTGGCGGCTCGTCTGACCCGGTTCCGCACCTCAGGCGTACCACTCCCCGCACCGCCCTGGTGCGGGGAGCCCTTCCTCCCGGAGGAGTTCCAGGAATGCAGCACGCACCCGCACCACGCACCCGTACATGGTGGAGACGGTTAGTCTCGGGCACCGGACTGCTGGCCCTGCTCGCGACCGCGGTCGTGGGAGCCGGCGCCGGTCCCGCCGCGGCGGCACCCACCGCCTGGGCTCCCAAACCCTCCCCCATGACGACGCCCTGGACGAACCAGGTGTCCGTCGACAACCCGCTGCCCGAGTACCCGCGCCCCCAGCTCACCCGGCCCGACTGGGCCAATCTCAACGGCATCTGGGACTTCGCCGTGACCGGCCGCGACGCGGGACAGCCCGCCTCGTTCTCCGAGCAGATCAGGGTCCCGTTCGTCGCCGAGTCCGCGCTCTCGGGCATCAAGCGGAAGATCACCGAGAACGACAAGCTCTGGTACAAGCGCACCTTCACCGTCCCGTCGAACTGGAACGGCCGCCGCGTCGTGCTCAACTTCGGGGCCTCGGACTGGCAGAGCACGGTCTGGGTCAACGGCACCCAGGTCGGCGCCCACAAGGGCGGCTTCGACGCGTTCTCGTACGACATCACGCCCCAGCTGAACGGTGGGACGAACACGGTCGTGGTCTCCGTGTACGACCCGACGCAGACCGGTGGCCAGGCCGTCGGCAAGCAGCGGATCAACGACGTCAACCCGCACTCGGGCGGTGGGATCTTCTACACCGCGGCCTCGGGCATCTGGCAGACGGTATGGCTGGAGCCGGTCGCCGCGGCGCACGTCACGCGGCTCGACATGACGCCGAACCTCGGCAACAGCACCCTGCGCGTGAAGGTGCAGGCCGCGGGAGCGTCGGGACGGACCGCACGGGTCACCGTCTCCAGCGGTGGCACGGTCGTGGGCACGGCGACGGGCGCGCCCGGGGCCGACATCTCCGTGTCCGTGCCGAACCCCCGGCTGTGGAGCCCGGACGACCCGTTCCTCTACGACGTACGGGCCGAGCTGCTCGACGGCTCGTCCGTGGTCGACTCGGTCGGCAGCTACGCCGGCATGCGGTCCATCGCCGTGGCCAAGGTCGACAACATCCTGCGCCCCGTCCTCAACGGGAAGTTCGTCTTCCAGACCGGCACGCTCGACCAGGGCTACTGGCCCGACGGCATCTACACGGCTCCGACCGACGCCGCACTGAGGTCGGACCTCCAGGCCCACAAGGACCTGGGCTTCAACATGGTCCGCAAGCACATCAAGGTGGAGCCGCAGCGCTGGTTCTACTGGGCGGACAAGCTGGGCCTGCTCGTCTGGCAGGACATGCCGGCGATGGACACCGGCAAGACCCCTGACGGTGCGGCCCGGACCCAGTGGGAGGCGGAGTACCACGCGATCATCGACCAGCACCGCAGCTCGCCCTCCCTGGTCATGTGGGTGAACCAGAACGAGGGCTGGGGGCAGTACGACCAGGCCAGGATCGCCACCGAGGTCAAGGCCTACGACCCGTCCCGGCTGGTGAACAACATGAGCGGGGTCAACTGCTGCGGTTCCGTGGACGGCGGCAACGGCGACGTGGTCGACAACCACATCTACGTCGGCCCCGGCAACACCGCGCCGACGGCGACCCGGGCGGCCGTGCTCGGCGAGTTCGGGGGCCTGGGGTGGAAGGTCTCCGGCCACGAGTGGTACCCGGGCGGCGGCTTCAGCTACGAGGACCAGGCGAGCGTCTCCGCCCTGAACAACCGCCTCGTGGGGCTGCTCGACGCCATCCGGATCGGCCAGCTGCCGGCAGGGCTCTCCGCCTCCGTCTACACGGAGATCACCGACGTGGAGAACGAGGCCAACGGGCTGCTCACCTACGACCGCCAGGTGGTCAAGGTGGACACGGCGCGGGTGAAGGCCGCCAACCAGGCCCTCATCCAGGCGTCGAAGACCCCGGCGCCTCCCGTCACCCTGCCCACCGGGCAGTACAAGTCGCTCCGGGTCACCACCCCCGGTCACACGAACAAGTACCTGCGCCACTCGGAGGCGCTCGCCTACACCGCGGTCGTCGACAGCGGCAGCAGCGCGCTGCTGAAGAGTGACGCCACCTGGAAGGTCGTCACGGGCCTGGCGAACAGCAACTGCTACTCGTTCGAGTCCCGCAACTACCCCGGTGAGTACCTCCGCCACCGGGACTTCCGGGTCCGCCGCGACGCGAGTGACGGTTCGGCCCTCTTCAAGGCCGATGCCACCTGGTGCGCACTCGCGGGCACGGGCGGGGTGAGGCTCTCCAGCGTGAACCTGCCCGGCAGCTACATGCGTCACATCGGCTCCGAGGTGTGGCTGGCGACTCCGGGCGGCGGTCACGCCTGGGACAACCCGGCCACCTTCACCGAGGACACCACCTGGTCGGTGGACGCTCCCTGGGCGCCCTGAGGTGACCCCGCCGAGCCCGGCGCACGGCCCGCAGGGGCCGGCGCCGGGCTCGGACGTGTCAGGCCTCCCCCATCACCAGCCCTTCGATGGTGTGCTTCTGGACGATGGGGGTCAGCTCCTCCACGACGGGACAGTGCAGGCGTGCCCTGACCCGGCCGGGAAGCGAGTCCCGGTACGCGCGGGTCACCGCCATGTCGTGCTGGGCGTCGTTCCCCGCGCCCGGGGCGTCGACGCCCAGCACCAGGACCGGCCTCGGGTCGGCGGACCGGTTCGCCGTGCCCCGGTGGACCGTCAGCGCGGAGCGGGCCGAGATGTCCCCGCGCCGCGGGTACTTGCGTTCGGCCAGACCGGTATAGCGCGCACGAGCGTCGCTGGGCGGGAACATCGCGTGGTCGAACCGGGCGTCGTCGTCCCACTGGGTGCCCGGCGCGATCTCGAAGGGGCCCATGTCCTCACGCGTGTCGACGGCGGTCAGGTTGAAGGCGAGCGAGGTGAGGCGGCGGTGGTGCCTGGTCTCGGGGGGCATGGGGAAGTCCCGGTGCCAGGGCTGGTCCACCGCCCCGGCGAGCGGCACGTCGAAGCCCAGCTCCACGACGCGGTAGTCCGCCCCGAGGACGGCTTCCGACACCGCACGCACCCACGGATGGTCCACCAGGTCCACGAAGCCCCGCAGTTGCTCCGGGTGGATCTCCACGTAGTACCGGTGCGGTCCGCGGCCCACAGCACCGCCCTCCCTGCCGCGTGCCTCGGCGAAGGCGGCCTCTATGTCCTCACGCATCGCGTCTGCCCACTCGGACGTGAAGGCACCCCGGCGGGCCGTGATCCCGGCCGTGTACAGATCCCGGACGGCCGTGGCGATGTCGGGTGCGGCCGTGGCGGGTCCGGGTGCGGCGGGGGCTGCTTCAGGCATGACGATGGTCCTCTCGTCGGCGGTCGGCGGGACGGCGGACAGCCGGGATTCCTCCTCCCCGGCCCTGCCGCGGATCATTTTGCAACGTTGCAGGCAACGAGGCAATGGGGTCGGCTCAGGATGACGGCGCGGTGCTGTTACGGTGCTCGGCGCAGGGGCGCGGCGGACCGGATGCCTCGCCCGGGAGACGAGGAGTCACCGACGATGGCAGCGAGACTCAAGGACGTGGCCGCGCTCGCCGGTGTGTCCGTCCGGACCGTCTCCAACGTGGTGAGCAACGCCGCGGCCGTCGCGCCGGACACCCGCGCCCGGGTGCTCGCGGCTGTGGCGGAGCTGGGCTACCGGCCCAACCTCGCCGCCCGCAACCTCCGGCAGGGCCGCACCGGGCTCATCGGCGTGGTCGTGCCCGAGATCCACTCCCCCTACTTCGGCGCGCTGGCCGGCCTCCTCATCGACGCGGCGCGGGAACGCGGCTGGACGGTGCTGCTGGAGAGGACCGGAGGACGCGCGGATCTGGAGCGGCGCCTGCTCGACGGTTCCGAGGGGCATCAGGTGGACGGGATGATCATCAGCCCGTGGTCGACGTCGCCGTCCCGCCTGTCCTCGATCGCGGGGGGACTCCCCCTCGTCGTGCTGGGCGAGCTGGAGCCGGACGGGGACATCGACCACGTGGCCCTGGACAACGTGGCGGCCGCGAGGGACGCCACCCGCCATCTCGTCGCGGGCGGCCGGCGCCGTATCGCGGCGATCGGCCTGCAGCCGGGGCTCGGACACGGCACGGCCGAACTGCGAGCCGAGGGCTTCCGCCAGGCGCTGCGCGAGGCCGGGATGAGCCCGGTGGCCGAGATGGAGGTGTCCGATCTCCACCGGGCCGAGGGGGCGCGGGCGCTGCGGGCGCTCCTGGACGGGCCCCGTCCCGTCGACGGCGTCTTCTGCTTCAGCGACGAACTCGCCCTGGGCGCCCTGCGCGTCGCCCTCGAACGAGGCATCGAGGTGCCCGGGGACCTGGCGCTGGTGGGATTCGACGACATCGAGGACGGCCGCTTCGCCACTCCGTCGCTCACCACGATCGCCCCGGACCGCGAGCAGATCGCCGAGCGGGCGGTGCAGTGCCTGACCGAGCGTGTCCTGGGCAGGTTCGAGGCCATGCCCGGCCGCCGGATCGTGGTTCCGCATCGCGTGCTGGCACGGGAGAGCACGCCCCCCGTGCCCTCCCCCGCGTGACGCCGCCCCGGGGTATCTCCGTGTGTCCTGCGGGCTGTCCCCAGGATTCCGCCACGGCCACGGGACCGGGCTGCCTGGCGGCCCGGACCGGCCCCGGATCGCGAGGCCGGTCGCCGGGGGGCAGCCGTCCGGGAGTTGACATCCTCGCCGCTCTGAAGGGCGGCGATTCCCGCCTACCCTGCCGTTGGAGGCCGGGGTGCCGGGCGGGTTCCTGCTTCGCCCCGCGGCGCCGGGACGAGTCCCGGCCCTGCCTGCGCTCCACAGGCTGACACGGCCGGTCCGGCCGCCCTGGCGACGTTGACCGCCGCGCTGACACTTCAGTAGGTGTTCTTGAAGGCCCAAGGACCTGCTGTTCGGTGATGAGCTCCGCCTGCTTGAATGCGAGCGTGATCGAACTGACGATGGGTGTGGTCGCTGCAGCCCTCATTGGATGGCTGATGCGCCGGAGGCAGCAGCAGAGGTCGACAGCGATAGCCGACGGGAAGCCAGCTGGGGTGCCGTGCATGCTCAAGTGGTCTGCTCAGGGCTCTCGCTGGAGGGCCGGACGCCTGCTGATCAGTGCTGGTCCCCTCGTCTGGAAGCCCTCTTTCGGTACGCAGGAAGCCGTTCTGCCGGCCGATCTGTGTCGGGCAGGGGTGCGCTCGCCCTCACTGCGTGAGGCGGTGGCGGTCAACCCGGGATCCCGGATCGTGGTATGCGACTCGTCCGATGGGGAGGTCCTGATCGCAGTCATGCCGCCGGAGCTGGACCACATGATCAAGGCTCTGGAGAGCGCCTAGCCTGCTGATCATACTGTCGTGTGGGGTCGACCTCCGTTCCGGGCCTGCCGGCCAAGGACTGCATCGACGTGCAGGTGCGGATGAGGTCGATCGACGAGGCCCGGGACGCACCGCTGCTGGCCGGGATCGGCTTCCGCTGCCGCCCGGAGCCGTGGAACCGCGTCGAGGTCGCCGGCGGCAGGCGGTGCCACAAGCTCGTCTTCGCCCCACCGGCCGGCGCCCGTGCCTGCAACGTGCACCTGAGGGTGGACGGCGGACCCAACGCACGCTTCGCCCTGCTGTTCCGGGACTTCCTGCGTGCGGACAGGAACGCCTGCCGGGCGTGGGGCGCGTTCAAGCAGCGGCTGGCGCTGAGCGTGCCGGACCTGTCGGACTACGGGCAGATCAAGGCCCCCGCCACGGAGGTACTGATGGCGGCGGCCGAACGGTGGGCCGAGGAAACCGGCTGGAGCGTTCCCCCGGTGGGATGAAGGGCCGCTCCCGGCGGGCCACTCACGCCTCCGGCCCGATCCTTGATCACCCGCGAGGGGCGGTGGCCGGCGCTCGTCCGGCGGGCCACCGAATGCCGGTGGCCCGCCGTTTCGGTCCGCGGCGGCCGCCCCGGTCCACGTCCGGGTCGTGTGCCGGAGGAGCGGCCCGCGCTCAACGCCGGCCGGGCGCCGGAGGCGCGCCCGGCCCGACAGCCGACGGCCTCCGGGCTTCGCGCCGGCGAGGGGCTGAAACCCGGACGCCTCCGGCCGTGCATGTGCGATGATCCTTCTGATGAACGCTCAATTCCTCGGCATCGACGATCTGGTGGAGACCCCGTCCGTGGCAGTCGTGGTCGACGTCATGCGTGCCTTCACGGTCGCAGCGTGGGCGTTCGGCCGGGGCGCCGAGAGGATCGTGCTCGCCGAGTCCCGGGCCGAGGCACTCACGCTCAAGGCCCGCCACCCGGGGTGGCTGGCCGTCAAGGACGGTCCGGCGGCGCCAGGTTTCGACGCCGTCAACTCTCCCGGGCTGCTCAGATCCCTCGACCTCGGCGGACGGACCGTGGTGCAGAAGACCACGGCGGGGACGGTCGGTGCCCTCGCGGTCAGGGACGCCTCGCTCGTACTGTGCGCCTCCTTCGTGGTCGCGGAGGCCACGGCCCGGCTGCTGCGGGCGCGTACGGCCGACGCGGTCACCTACGTCGTCACCGGCGAGGGAGGGCGGGCCGACGAGGACCTGGCGTGCGCCCAGTACATCGCGGGCAGGGCCGCCGGTGCAGAGTCCGATGCCAACGGTTTCCTCCGTCGGGCCGGTGAGTCGCGAGCCGCGGCCGAACTCACCCAGGGGATACGTCAGGGCGTCCACCCCGATGACGTCGCCCTCTGCCTGGAACTCGACCGGTTCCCCTTCGCCATGGTGGCGACCGTGGAGGACTCGCTCATGGTCCTGCGCCCGTGCCCCCCGCCATCTCCCGGGAACCCCGTTCACGAAGGGCTCGCCACGCCGCCCCTGTGATCGTCGGGCATGCCGCCACGACGGCTGCGGCCACGGGAAGGGCCCGCCGACCGCTCCCCGACGGAAAGCCGGAACAGACCATGAACGCCGCACAGCCACCGGCAGCCCCCGCCCCCCACCTGTACGACCGGTCGGGCAACCGCTACGGCCTGGACGACCCGCGCTGGCACGGCGAGGACCACAGCCCTCTCTCGGTCTGTCCGCAGCCGGGGCTGCGCCCCGACCGGATCGACACGGCCGAACGGTCCCTCTGGCGGTACCACCGCGCACTGCCCGTCCCGGCCGCCCGACGAGTGAGTCTGGGCGAAGGATGCACACCCATGATCCCGCTGAAGTGGGCGGGTAGGCAGGTCCACTTCAAGCTGGAGTGGTTCAACCCGACCTGCAGCTTCAAGGACCGGGGGGTGTCGGTCATGATCTCCCATCTGGCGGCGCACGGCGCCCGCCGAGTGCTCGAGGACAGTTCGGGAAACGGCGGTGCGTCGGTCGCCGCGTACGCCGCGGCGGCAGGCATCCAGGCGAAGATCATCGTTCCTGCCGCCACCTCGGCGGCCAAGATCCTCCAGGCCCGCGCGTACGGGGCGGAGATCGAACTCGTCGGAGGCACCCGCGACGAGGTCTCGGCAGAGGCGATGCGGCAGTCGGCGCGGATTCCCTATGCCAGCCACAACTGGCATCCCATGTTCGTCCAGGGCACGAAGACGATCGCCTACGAGATGTGGGAGTCGCTCGGCTTCAGTGCGCCCGACAACGTCGTCCTGGTGGCCGGGGCGGGCAGCAACATCATCGGGTGCGACATCGCGTTCGGGGAGCTGCTCGACTCAGGGCAGATCGAAAGGCGCCCGAGGCTGTTCGTCGGCCAGCCCGAGCACTGGGCGACGATCGCCGACACCTGGAGCGGCACCGATCCGGCCGGCCGCGGTGAGCGGATGCCGACGATCGCCGAAGGCGCCTCCATCGCACACCCCGTACGGCTGCCCGAGGCGGTGGAGGCGATCAAACGCTCCCGGGGCGCCGCGTACGCCGTCCCCGAGGACGAGATCCGCGCAGCGGTCCGTGCGCTCGCCGCTCGGGGCCTGTACGCGGAGCCGACGAGCAGTGTCGCCGCGGCGGCCCTCGATCACTTCATCGCCACCGGGGACATCGCTCCGGGCCAGACGACCGTGGTCGTGCTCACCGGCGCCGGGCTGAAGTCCGCGGAGAGGATGGCGTCGGTGTTCGACGCGCCCTCCAACTGAGGAGACCGGGCGAAGCGCCACCCGGACACCGGCCGGACGCCGTCCTTGACGCTCGAACCGGACGCCTGTACGCCGTCCTTGAGCGTCGAGCCGGAGGCCGTTACGCCCTTACGCCACCCTGCCCGTCGAGCCCGGTCAGGGTAGATGCGACGCCCCCTGACGTGGCATCGGATGGCGCCGCCGGCCCCGGAGCGTCGGTGTGCCGGCTCGCCGCACACCCCTCCCCCGGCGGCATCCGTTCGGCTGCGGCGGAGCAGCCGGGACGCAAGGGCTCCCGGCGCCGCGGCCTGTCGCACGCGTCGCCGGGAGCGGTCCTGCGGGAAGCCCCCTACGGCTGGTCGCCGTCGTGGAGGGCGGTCACCTCCTGGTCGGTGAGCGCCTTGTCGTACACCTTCACCTGGTCGATCGATCCGTTCCAGAAGTCGGTGTCGGCGCCGCCCCACTTGGCCCTGCCGACGGCCAGCGGGCCGGAGCTCACGTCGGCGGAACCCGCCTCGGCGGTGGAGGCGAGCTTGCCGTCGACGTACAGCTTGATCTGGTCACCGCTGCGTACACCGACGAGGTGGTACCACTTGCCGGTCTCGGGCTTGATCTCCAGCCGGGCGCGGTGGGCGCCGGGGGTGGAGAAGGCGAATCCGCCCTGCCCGTACTGCAGGTAGAAGGGGTTCTCCTGACGGCGGCCGTCCTGGCTGACGACGGTCGCGTAGTTCCCCGGCAGCGCGTCGAGCGACGCCCAGGCGGAGACGGTGTAGTCACCCGTGGTGTCCACCACGGGGCCGTCCGTCTCGGCGTACTGGCCCGAGCCGTCGAACTTCAGCGCCGATCCCGTGACCCCCTGCGTCCAGGAGGTGCCCTCGGAGAGGGTCAGGTCCTTGTGGTTCGGACCGCTGTCCGCGGCCTTGGTCCCCTTGTTCTCGTCGAGCGACCAGGAGCCACCGCCCTTGAGTTCGTCCCGCTCGCCTGCCGCGGCTCCTGCGGCGATGACCTCCTGGTTGATCTTCCGCACCTTGGCGGGGTCGACCTTGATCTCACGGCGGTCGTACGTCCAGAGGCCGTTGAGCTCGTTCTCCAGGTCGGTCACCTGGGTGTAGATCGAGCCGGAGAGTTCGGCGCGCGCCGCGTCCAGGTAGAAGGTGCGGGTGTTGTCGACGTACTTCGCGGTGAGCGCGTCCTTGTCGGCGACACCGCTGTAGATCGCGGTGGGCGCACCCGGCCACATGTGTCCGGGCATACGGAGGGTGAAGCCGCCGTGCTCGCCGTCCATCGCCGCGCGGGTGTCGTCCGGGAAGGCGGGGTCGGTGTTGTTGTAGTCGTGGTGGTCGATGATGTCGCCCTTGCCGCTGTCACCCTTGGAGTTGCAGCAGTTGACACCGCTGTGGGCGTTGACGACCCGGGACGGGTCCGCGGCCTGCACCTTCTCGGTGATCTTGCCGGTCTCGGTGCGGTCCCACTCGCCCCAGCCCTCGTTGAAGACGATCCAGGCGCCGATGGACGGGTAGTTGTGCAGCTGCTCCATCATCTCGGCACCCTGGTCGAGGAATGCCTTCTGGCCCTTCTCGCCGGTGATGTTGCCGGAGACGAAGTCCTGCCAGACCAGCAGCCCGAGCTGGTCGGCGTGGTAGTACCAGCGCGCCGGCTCGACCTTGATGTGCTTGCGCACGGAGTTGAAGCCGAGGTCCTTCTGGGCCTTCAGGTCGAAGACCAGCGCGGCGTCACTGGGCGCCGTGTTCAGGCCGTCGGGGTAGAAGCCCTGGTCGAGCTGGGCGAGCGAGAAGAACGGCTTCCCGTTGAGAACGAGCTTCTGGTAGCCGCCGACCTCGGCGACACCGAACGAGCGCATGCCGAAGTAGCTGTCGACGGTGTCCTTGGAACGGCCGTCCTTCAGCGTGACCTCGAGGTCGTACAGGTACGGGTCGTCCGGCGACCACAGGTGCTGCTTGGCGACCGGCAGGCTCAGCTCACTGTTGGCGGGGCCTGTCACGGACCCGACGACCTTGCCCTTCTTGTCACGGGCGACAGCGGTGACCCGGGCGGACTTCGAGGCGTCCTCGGAGTTGACCGTCAGCGCGAGCCGGCCCTTGTCGATGTCGGGCGTGGTCTTCAGCGAGTCCACGGAGGCGGGAGCGACGGGCTCCATCCAGACGGTCTGCCAGATCCCGGAGGAGGCGGTGTAGAAGATGCCACTGGGGTTGGCCGACTGCTTGCCGGTGGGCTGGTCGGCACCGGTGGTGTCGGTGACCGCGACGATGATCTCCTGCGGGCCGCCGCCCTTGAGGGCGTCGGTGATGTCGGCGCTGAAAGCGGTGTAGCCACCGCTGTGTTCGGCGACCTGCTTGCCGTTGACCCAGACCGTCGCGTGGTAGTCGACGGCGCCGAAGTTGAGCTTCAGGCGGTCGTCACTGTTCCGCTTGCCCACCGACCATTTCTTCGGCACGGTGACCAGCTTGCGGTAGAACATGTGGTCCTCGTGGCGCTCCAGTCCGGAGAGCTGGGACTCCACGGGGTAGGGCACGGTGATGCGCTCGTCGAGGGACTTGCCGAACACCGGCTTCTCGTCGGCGGCGGCTCCCGCGAACTCCCACGGTCCGTTGAGGTTCTTCCAGTCGTCGCGCACCTGCTGCGGGCGGGGGTACTCGGGCAGCGGGTTCCTGGGGTCGACCTTGTCGCCCCACGGAGTGGTCAGCCGGTGCGTGGAGAGGTTCTTCGCCCTGCGGCTGATCTCCGGGACGGTCTCGTCGCCGTTCCTCAGCCCGCCCTCGCCGTCGTAGGCGAACCTGACCTGCTGGTTCTTCTGGACCGCTGCGCCCAGGGTGACGATGAACGACTTGCGGTCGTTCGAGGCCCTGGCGACCGACTTCACCGGCATCGGCACGGTGTCCGCCTCGACGGCGAGGTGGTCCTTCACCGCGTCGACGCCGCTCAGTTCGTGGTCGAAGGTGGCCTGCAGCTTCGTGCCGTTCTCGGCGACGCTCAGTCCGACCGGGTAGACCTCGAAATCGGCCGGCGGGGTGAAGGCGGACTCGGGGACGATCTGCTTGGCGAGCTTCGCGCTCGACCAGCGCAGGAACATGTTCGCCCCGCCGGTGTCCTGGAACATCTCCAGGCGGAACGTGTGCTGTTCCCCGGCCTTCAGGGTGACGGGCGCGCTGGTCTGCTCCTTGTCCCAGTCCGGCTCCCAGTGGTCGATGACGGCCTTGTCGTCGATGAAGAGGCGGAAGCCGTTGTCCCCGATGGCGGAGAAGGTGTAGTCACCGTCCTCGGGAGCCTGGATCTGGCCCGTCCATCGGGCGGTGGTGTTCTCCGTCCTCCCGGTGGCCGACTCGAACGCGCCCGTCAGACCGGGGAAGTTGATCTCCGGGTCCAGCGCCGTGGTGCCCAGCTTCGCGAAGTCGCGTGCGCCCGGAGCGGACATCGCGAAGTACTCGCCCTTGAGGCCGTGGACCTCGGTGGCGGGATTCCCCTTCACGAACGTCGGAACTCCGGCGCCGGCGCTCGCCGCGGCATCCGTGGCGGGGGCCGCGGAAGCGGCCGGCACCATGGTCGCCCCAACAGGGAGCAGGAGGGCCGCCGTACAGGCGAGAGTTCTCAGAAGCGTGCGGGGGCGGACTAGTTGTCGTATCAAGGCGTCGTCCTCGTCGAAGAAGCCGAAGTGCCCCGAACCGCGGAGCACTGCACATAGTCGAACATTGAGCCACAGCTTCAAACACCTGACAACGGTCGTGCACGGAGAATTTTCAACGATAGAAAGATTGCTCACCCAACACCGCCGCCCCCTGGGCACACCAGCCCCGGCGAGCGGCCCCTGGCCGCACACCGGCACTCCTGACACCCCTCCGCCGTACGCCACTTCGGCAGATCCCCAGGTCCGGCAGCCGATACGTCGCCGGGTCGGAGGTTTGCCGAGAGGCCGGCGACGCCCCACGGAGCGGCCGGCCGCAGGCTCGGCCCTGGGCCGCCACGCCGGACACCCCTCGTGATGTACGGATGTGTCGCATCCTCCCGCGCCACCGGTCAGGGCCGCTTCTCCCCACAGCCGGTCCGGCACGGCCCGCCAAGGGGGGCGGCTGCGGACAGTGCGGCCGCGGCTCCGTGCGCCGTAGCGGTCCTCTCCGCTTAGACAACGTTGTCACCCCGCACGACGGCGACACCGATGATCGATTCGGAGCCGAGCGTAGGCGCCCGAGGCGCTGGAGGGAATGCCCCGGACGGATCCGGCCGGCACGGGCGCCGTGCACGCGCGCCGGGACTCGCGGGTCACCGGACTTGACGCACAGGCAGAACACAGCCGGTGCCCCTGCCCCGCGACTCCGCGCGGGACAGGGGCACCGGCTCTCCCCTCGGGCCGTCAGACGGTCCCCCGGTCCGCCGTCACGGCGTGGTGATGGACGGCCGGGGTGCCGTCGCCATGCCGCTCCCGATGGCGAAGCTGGGGTGCGGCGGCTGGTTGTAGGCGGTGTTCTGCCAGGCCAGTGCGGTGCGGTACATGGTGTCGTGGAGCAGCGTGGTGATCTTCGTCCCGGTCTCGTGGGGCGTGGAGTAGATCCGCAGGGCCGTGTTGTTGGTGGTGGGCCAGACGACCTCCTCGCGCCAGTCGCCGAGGATGTCGCCCGACAGCGCGGGGGTGGCCTTGGTCCCGTTGTTGGAGTGGACCGACGCTCCGGTCAGCAGCCGGGTGTCACCGGACGTCCCGTACTTGTCGATGTGGGTCCCGTCGAGGAGTTCGCGGGTCGTGTCGCCGTCCCACCAGGAAAGGAAGTTGGTGCTGGACGGCTTGCGGCTGCTGACCTGGTTCCCCGAAGGGCCACGCACCCCGGATACGGCGGAGGACCAGGATTCGGCACCGGCGCTGCCGGCCCAGATGTCGGCGGACACGCCCCGGCCGTTGTCGCCGCTCGCAGGGGTCGACCAGAGGATCTTCCCGCTCTTCGCGTCGGCCATCCACGAGGACGGCTTCGAGCTGTCCTCATCGACCTTGAACTCCTCCAGACCGGCCCGGGAGGGGTCGAGGTCCCCCACGTGCATGGCGTCGCCGTGGCCGTTCTTCGTCGTCCAGAGTCCGCTGCCGTTGTCGTCCACGGCCATCGCTCCGTAGACGATCTCGTCCTTGCCGTCGCCGTCCACGTCGGCGACCGACAACTGGTGGTTGCCCTGCCCGTCGTATCCCTTGCCGGAGTTGGTCGAGCTGTTCGTGTCGAACGTCCAGCGCCGGGTGAAGGCACCGTTGCGCCAGTCCCAGGCGGCGATGACGCTCCGGGTGTAGTAGCCGCGTGCCATGATCAGGGACGGCCGCGCGCCGTCCAGGTAGGCCGTCCCGGCGAGGAAGCGGTCCACCCGGTTGCCGTAGGAGTCGCCCCACGAGGAGACGGTGCCCCGGGCGGGAACGTAGTCCACGGTGCCCATCGCCGAACCGGTCCGCCCGTTGAACATGGTGAGGAACTCCGGGCCGGAGAGCACGTAGCCGGAGGAGTTGCGGTGGTCGGCGGAGGAACTGCCGATCACCTTGCCCGTTCCGTCGACGCTGCCGTCGGCGGTCTTCATGGCGACCTCGGCCTGGCCGTCCCCGTCGTAGTCGTACACCTGGAACTGGGTGTAGTGGGCCCCGGAGCGGATGTTGCGGCCGAGGTCGATCCGCCAGAGGCGGGTGCCGTCGAGCTTGATCCCGTCGACGATCGTGTTGCCCGTGTAGCCGGACTGGGAGTTGTCCTTGGCGTTGGTGGGCTGCCACTTCAGCACGAACTCGAGGGCCCCGTCACCGTCGAGGTCCCCGACGGACGCGTCGTTGGCCTCGTAGGTGTAGGCGACCCCGTCGGGTGTCGTGCCCCCGGCGGGCGGGCTGATCGGCACGTCCTTGTACCCGGCGCGGAACTGGACCGCGTGCACCGAGTCACTCTGTTCCACTCCGTCGACGACCGCGCGGACGGTGTAGTCGGCGGTGGCGGGCGCACCGGAGTGGAAGTAGTTCGTCGAGTCGGTGACCGGCGAGGAGTTCACCTTGGTGCCGGCCCGGTAGACGTTGAAGGACACGTTGTCGGGGTCGGTGCCCAGCCAGCGCCAGCTGACCAGGTTGCCGCTGTCGGTGTGCACGCTCACCACACCGCGGTCGAGCGCCTCGGCCTGTCGGGCGGTCGCCGCCTGCGAGACCGGGCCGAGCGCCACCAGGGTGCCGGCCGCGAGCAGTCCGGCCGTCAGGGCGCCGACCAGCGTCCGGGTGCGGGTGACACGGCGTCTGCGGTGGGGACGGGACACGGAGGGGGGAAGCAGAGGTTCCACGAGAGGCACCTTCTGGCAGGGGATGGCTTACGCACCCTCAGTTGCTCCCGGACGCCGAAAGGTTGCCGCCCTGTTGCCCCTGTGTTGCGGACGCCCGCGTACGCCCGATGCCGGCCGCTCGCGCGGCCGAGTGCAGTGAGCGCAGGGCCAGCAGCAGGAAGCCGACGTCGTCGAGGTAGACCGGGTCCGGCAGGAGGTCCACCGGGGAGACGGTGTAGATGACCGCCGCCCAGAAGAGCGCCTTGTCGCGGAGGGGGATCCCGGCGTCGACGAGGAGCTTCCTCGCCCGGATCACCCGCACCAGGAGGACCGCCGCGACACCGGCGACGAGCAGGAGCACGACCGCCGCGACGATGAGCCAGACCGAGATGTCCATGGCTCATCGTCTCCTGCGGGGCGGGACCGCGGGGGTCATCCGTGACTCCGGGCCTGCCGGCGGGCGCGGCGGCGCTTGAGGGCGCGGCGTTCGTTCTCGTCCGTGCCTCCCCAGACACCGGAGTCCTGTGCGTTCTCCAGGGCCCACTCCAGGCACTGCTCCTGGACCGGGCAGGTCGCGCACACGGCCTTGGCCTCCTCGGCCTGCACGAGCGCGGGCCCGCTGCTCCCGATGGGGAAGAACAGGTCGGGGTCGGCATCGCGGCACGCCGCGTGCATCCTCCAGTTGTCCATGTCACTCACTCCTTGCATCGTGGGGATGTGGGTGTCGGTGCACGTTCCGTACAGTGCGCGTGACCCTCATCGGACGCCTGAAACCCTCGACCGCCAACAGTCTCAGGGGTTTCCGCCGGCGTCCTCGGCGGAGGCCGGCAGCGGGGTTCCCGGGTGTGGTGCGACCGCGCACGCCCCGTCCATCCGGATGCGGTGGTCCATGACGGCCGCCGGCTCGTCGACGACGACCACCCTGCCGGGCATCTCCAGCACGACGCGGTCGCCGATCTCCGGCTCGGGGACACGCAGCAGGTGCGTCGGCGGAGCACCGGTCATCGGGTGCGGCGGGTCGTCGAGGGGCACCACCTGGACGGTCGGACGACGCAGGTGCGCCGCCTCCTCGAGCGCCGCGCGCTGTTCCGCCATCACCGCGGGACCGCCGACCGTCGTACGGAGGGCTGCCGCCGGGAACAGGGCCCACAGGGCCGCGCCGCGTCGGTGGAGCCGGCGCCGGCGCTCCGCCAGCAGTTCGAGGTGCCGGTCGAGCCTCGCGGCGGGTACGGCGCCGAGGGTCCGGCACAGGGCGGCCTCGTAGTCCGGGGTGCGCAGCAGTTCGGGGACGAGTGCCGGATGCCAGGTCCGGACGAGTGCCGCGGACGACTCGATACCGATGACCTCCTGCTGCCACGGTTGCATCGCGTCACGCCACTCGTGCCACCAGCCGGGGAGGTTCGCGGGCACCAGCGCTCTCATGATCCCCTCGGCCACCTCGGCGGGCGCGGCGTAGCGTTCGAGGAGGACACGGACCTGGTGTGCGTCGAGGCCGGTCTCGGCGCGTTCGATGCGCCGCACCGTCGCGGGGTGGGCACCCAGTGCCACGGCCGCCGCCTGGAGGGTGACGCCCGCGCGTTCCCTGAGCATGCGCAGCCGGGCCGCGAGGACCCGGTGTTCGACGGTCGGGCCTGACCGGGGCCTCATCCATCATCCCTTCCACATGTGCTCCGACAGGATGGCCTGCGGAGCGGTGTCGGCGACGAATCGGAGCCATCCGGGCATTCTGCCTCTTGCAAAGTATGCACATCGCGCGGAGAGTGCGTACATGTCGGAAATAGTTCCGTGCGCACGTCCGGCCCCTGTGGGCGGGCGGAGCGCTCACAGCTGGTGGATCCCCCGCCTCCCCAGGGGCGTCCCCGTGGCGAGGCACCGGGTGCAGGAAGCCATGCGGCACTGGGGTGAGCCGGACGACCGTGTCGAGATGGCGGCCCTCGTCGTGACCGAACTGGTCACGAACGCGGTGGAGCACACCGCGGGGCGCCGTATCCGCTGCCGTCTGCTGCGGACGCCCGGCCGGGTGCGCATCTGCGTGTGGAACCGGGGCCGGCGCCACGTACCCGGCCTGCCCGCACCCCGGGATCCGGACTCCCATGGGGTGCGGACCGCCGCGGCTCTCGCTCCGGCCGGGGCGGAGGGTCCTGGGCCCGTGGCCCTTGCCGGGCCCGGCGGCGCGGACGAGGGGTTCGCCCTGGCGTCGGTCGCCGAGGGCGGACGAGGGCTGATGCTGGTGGACGCCCTCGCGGCGCGGTGGGGCACGCGCACCAGTGTGTCCGGACGCCTCGTCTGGGCCGATCTCTGACGACCGGTGCTCACGGGCCGCGGGCGCGGGCCGGCACCCGAGGCGGACCACCGCGCCCGGACAGCTCGTCCGGTCAGCCCCTGACGGCCGAGGGGCACGAGCGCGTGCCGGGACGGATCACCCTGATGACGCCCGGCCCCGGCACCCGGCGATCACGGGCCTCGCGGCTCAGGCGGGAGCGATCCTGCATTCGGGGTGGCCCCAGCCGTTCGGATTCTTCGCGATCATGTCCTTGGCCGCGTACTGCCTCCCGCAATGACAACGGCCGGCGAACTTCGCCCTGATCGTTCCGCCGGTACGCGTCCTGCCCGCCGCGCCGCTCCCGCCTGCCGCGCCGGGTCGGCTCTTCGACGCGCGTGCGGGCGCGGGCACCGGGACGGGGCTTCCGTGAGCCGTTCCCGCCTCCCGCTGCGACACCGCCGCCTCGCTGGCGGCCTGGTCGGCGAGGGCGTTCAGCGGGTCGCCGTCCACCTGGTGCGCCGGCACATATCGGAAGGTCACGCTCCGGCCGCTCAGGAGTTCGTCGACACCGACCACCAGTTCACGGTTGGCGACCGGCTTGCCGCCGGAGGTCTTCCAGCCGTTGCGCTTCCACCCGGGCAGCCACTTGGTCACGGCGTTCATCGCGTACTGCGAGTCCATCCGCACCTCGACGGGCACCGCCGGGTCGGTGGACCTGAGGAGTTCGAGCAGGGCGGTGAGCTCGGCGATGTTGTTGGTGGCACTGCCCAGCGGGCCCGCCTCCCACCGCACGGGGTTCCCTTCGGCGTCCGCCACGACCCACGCCCAGGCCGCAGGCCCCGGATTGCCCTTCGATGCGCCGTCACACGCGGCGATGATGCGCTCTTCCATGACCCCGATCATGCCAGCCCGCACCCCGGGCCCACGATCGACGGTCCCCGTACGACGGGCGGCCGCGATCGACGGCCACCGGCGCCGACGGCACGGGGCTCCCGGCCGTTCCCTCCGGCCGGGAGCCCCGTCACACACGCGTCAGAGGACGCCGGAGCCGGAGACGGCGATCGCCGCGCTGGTCCTGCCGCTCTGGGAGCCGTACGACTCGATCTTGCGGACGAGCTTCATGCTGTCGTCGTCGGCGACCTCGCCGAACACCACGTGCTTGCCGTCGAGCCACGGCGTGAGGACGGTGGTGATGAAGAACTGCGAACCGTTGCTGTTCGGTCCGGCGTTGGCCATCGAGAGCAGACCCGGCTTGTCGTGCTTCAGGGTGAAGTTCTCGTCGGCGAACTTCTCGCCGTAGATGCTCTTGCCGCCGGTGCCGTTGCCGTTGGTGAAGTCACCGCCCTGGAGCATGAAGTCCGGGATGACGCGGTGGAACGGCGAGCCGGCGTAGCCGTAGCCCTTCTCACCGGTGGCGAGCGCGCGGAAGTTCTCCGCGGTCTTGGGGGCCACGTCGTCGAAGAGGTTGAACACGATCCGCCCGGCGGGCTCGTTGTTGATGGTGATGTCGAAGTAAGCCTTGATGGTCATGGGTCCATCCTGACATCACCCGGCCCCCTCCCGCGCACGGGCCCCACCGTCACGAACGGCGCGAACAGCACGAAAGGGCGGCGCACCACGGGTGATCCGCGGTACGCCGCCGTCGGTGTCAGTCAGGGAGAACGCCGCTTCTCCCTACCGCTTGCTCATCGGTTGCCGCGGTGGCCCCCGTCGCGGTGACCGCCGTCGCGGCGGTCGTTGTCACGGAAGCGGCCCCACGACTTGGTGTCGACCCGGTTGCCCCGGTTGTCGCGGAGCGTGGCGGTGTCCTTGCTGTCCCACACGTAGAAACGGCGGTCCTGGTACACGTCGTGCCGGGTGTCGCGGCCGACACCGGTGTGGACGCGGACCGAGGAGCGGGCCGGCAGCCGCATGTCGAAGCGGTACGTGCGGTGGCTCTCGTCGCTGAGCGTCCAGCCGCGCAGGTTGACGGAGTGACGGCTGGTGTTCGTGACGGTGACCCACTCGGCGTTCAGGCTGCGGTTCGAGCCGTTGTCGCGGCCGGGGCTGTCGTACTGGATCTTGCCCAGGACGATCGCCGAGCGGTGGGTCGGCCTGTCGTGGCCGTGGTCCCGGCCATCGGCCGATGCCGGCAGGGCCGCTGCGGCGAGCAGGGCACCCGAGGCGAGAACGGTGGCGGTGATCCGTCGTGCGGAACGGGACATGGAAACCCCTCATCATGCAGGCCCGGAATGGAGTGCCGGGCGTTTTTCCGATCCCGGCGTCGTGCCGGGAACGCAAACTTTGTCCTGCTTTCGAGGTGACCGGAAGGCGCCCTGGTTCGTGTGACGAAGTACGGACATTTCTGTCACACACGACTGCAGCCGACACCGACCCGCGCGGTCGTAGACCTGTCAACCGTTGATCGTTGCACCGACCCTTTCGGGGGACCGCACGCCGGGCGGAGGCGCCGTCCCGCCGATCCCGCCCCCGCGCCGGCCCCGCGGGCGGGGGAGGTTGCGGACGTGTAACAGAAGCGACAGCGCTTACCTGGACAAATGTTTCGTTACCGCCAGGAAACGAGTTCGCGCGTTCGAGCCCTGAGCATCCATCGAGAAGGCGCGAGACGGACGCGCTGGCCGGTGGCGAGGGCGTTCACGGGCGCCATGGGGTCGAGCGCCATCGACCGGGCCAGCAGAACACCGGCGGCGAGCGGGAGCAGCGTCACTGCCAGCGCCGTACCGGCGGAGGTCAGATGCTGGAGACGGGGGCGCGCGGGCGCGTCGGAGACCATGCGGCCATTCCACCGGCCCGGGACCGCTCCGGGATCCGGCGGCGTACTCAGACGCGCCGCTCCCCCGTACTCAGACCCCGGCCCGCCGGAACGTACTGGAAGCGCACCGTCCCCGTTCCCGGTCCGCCGGAACGTCATCGGACCCCGGGCCGCCGGAACGTGATCGGCTGCGGCGCCCGGGACGGGGTCAGGACCCCTCCGGACCCGCGGACGGGCCCCAGTGGGAGAACCGGGGCAGCCATTTCACCTTGTAGTCCGGATGACCGGCGTGCTCGGCCGCCATCTGACGGACGACGAATCCCAGCCCGACGGCCCGGCCCGAGGAGAAGTCCTGGGCCGGCCTGTCGGCGTCCAGGCCGGCGATCTCCTCGTACTCGTCGAGGAGGACCCGGTTGGTCTCGATGCGGCGCAGGGTACGCGCCGGGTCCTGGTAGGCGATGTGCCGGTCGTAGCCGCGCGACCGCACGACGAACGCGATGCCGCTCGTCCGGTCGTGCACCTCGCCCGGCGCTTCGGCCGGCATCCGCCAGCCGTCACCACCGGCTTCGCGCGCGATGTCCTCCTCCTCGGCGAGGCGTGCCCGCACGAAGGCCAACAGGTCCGTGTTGTCTGCCATCTGGTTTCCGCATCCTTCTCCGTCACGGACCGCGACGGCGGATCACCGACCGCCACGGACCCGTTCTGCCCGACCAGCAGAGGATGCCTCACCCCGGCACCTACCTCGCAGCCCGCCTCCGTCCCGTCCGGATCGCGGACGTACCCACCGGCCCGTCCACGCCGGTCAGCGGGCCGGTGCCCGGCGCGCGGCCAGCAGCAGCGCGATGTCGTCCGGGCGGTCCTCGTCCTGCCGCGCCTGCCCGATGACCCGGTCCGCGGCCTCGGCGAGCGGCATGTGGCCCACGGTCGACAGGGTGTCGCGCAGCCGCTCGATGCCCTCGTCGATGTCCCTGCCCGCCTTCTCCACCAGGCCGTCGGTGAAGAGCGCCAGGACCGCCCCGGGCCCGGGGCGCAGTTCGGTGACGGGGTAGGCGGCGTCCGGGTCGACCCCGAGGACGACGCCTCCGGCCAGGTCCAGCACCTCGGTCCTTCCGTCGGGATGCCGCATCACCGGCTGGGGGTGTCCGGCGCGTACGGCGCGGGTGACACCGGTCACGGGGTCGAGCAGTACGTAGCAGCAGGTCGCGAACTGACCGGGATCGAGCCCGATCAGCAGGTGGTTGGTCGCTCTCATCACCTCCTGCGGCTCGTGCCCGGTGAGCGCGAAGGCCCGGACGGCGCTCCGCAGCTGGCCCATGGTGGCGGCCGCGGTCACACCGTGCCCCTGGACGTCCCCGATGACCAGCACGAGTCCGCCGTCGGTCTCGATCACGTCGTACCAGTCGCCGCCGACGTCGATGTCCTGGGTGCCGGACAGGTACCGCCCGACGGTCTCCACCCCTTCGACCACCGGCAGGCGGTGGGGCAGCAGGGCGTCCTGGAGCCCTCGGGCGAGTTCCGACTCCGTGTCGTAGCGCCTGGCACGCTCGAGGGCCTGGGCGATGAGCCCCGCGAGTGCGGTGAGCACGGTGCGCTCCTCGGGGTTGAACCCCCGGGGCTGGTCGAAGCCCAGGATGCACGAACCGACCGGCCGGCCGGAGGCGATCAGGGGGAGGAACGCCCGCGCTCCGACACTGGCGTCCATGGGGATGCCCGGGTACGCCTCGCCCAGCTTCTGCATGGACTCGAAGAAGAGCGGCCGCCCGGTCGTGAGGGTCTCCACGCCGGGGATGCGGGCGTCGAGGCGGACCCCGTCGAAGCCGTCGAGGAATCCCTTGGGGAAGCCCGTCTCCCAGGCGAGGTAGAGACGGCGCTCCCTCTCCAGGTAGATGGCCAGCTGTCTGCCTCCGAAGGCGGGCAGCAGCTCCTCCGTCACCACGGCGGACACCTGGCGCGCGGTGACGGCCTCCGTCAGCGCGATGGCCAGCGCCACCGGCCGGTAGAGGATGGCGGCGCGGTCCGCCGGCGACCCGAGTTCCGCGCCCGGGGTCGCGCCGGACTCGGGAGTGTGTCCGGGCCTGCCCGACGGGCTCAGCATGACCGTGACGCCGTCAGGACCGGGGAACAGCGAGACCGACATCCACTGGCCGGGGGTACGGCGGGCGAGGAAGTACACCGGGTCGTCCGAGAAGAGTGCCGCCCTGAGGTGGTCCTCGTAGGAAGGGTGGGCGAGCCACGGCAACGCCTCGCTCACCGGCCGTCCGATCAGCTCCGCCCCGTCACGCCCCAGGATCTCCTCGGCCCGGCCGTTCACCAGGGTGATGCGTCCCAGGCGGTCATGGGTGAGCATCGCGCGGGGGATCCGGTCCGCCGCCTCCGGGTCGGAGGGGTCAGGGCCGGGGTCCAGGAGGAGGCCCTTCAGCCGTCCGCCGTGCCCGCTCCGCCCGGAGAGCTCGACCAGCAGGGGACGGCCCCCCGGTCCCCGGATCCGCATCCGGCGTACATGGGGGTCCTGCGATCCGGCGGCTCCGGCGGCCAGGGTCCGCAGGCCGTACACGTCCTCGGGCGGCAGCGCCGACGCCAGTGTCTCCACGGCCCCCGTCGGCGCGTCCGACGGTTCGATGCCGAGGATCTCGTACGCACCGCTGTCGGCCGTGAGGGTCTCCCCGGCGGTGTCCCACTCGAACCGTCCGACCCGCAGAGGTCTCATGGTGCCCTCGGGCAGCCGTAGGGGCAGGGGGTCCGCCTCCCACACCGGCGGGACCCCCAGCGCGGCGATCTCGTCGCCCAGCCGCCCGGCGAGGCTTTCCAGCTTGCGCCGGTCGGCCCCTCCGACCGGTACGCCCCGGGTCGCGTACCTCAGGACGACGAGCACGCCGACCGGGCCCGCTCCGCCCGGCACGGGCACGTAGAGCGACGCGAAGGGGAACGGCAGGCCCGCCATGAGCTGGGGGAACCGCCGCATGGCGTCCTCCGCGTCGCCCAGGTACACGGGCGTGTCCCAGGTGAACGCCTCGGCCACCGGGAAGGGCCGGTTCACCTGCATCCGCCACCAGGGGCGCAGCAACGGGGGCGGGAGCCCGGCGAGCACGGCCAGCAGCAGCAGTCCTGGGGTCCGGGAGCGCAGGTAGACGCCGCCGGCGTACCCGCCGACGGCGTCTACCGCGCTCACCACGGCCCGGGCGAGCACCAGCTCCAGCTCGTCGGATGTCCGGCTGCCCTCGTGGCTCCAGGTCACACAGCAAGGATGCGCACCGGAGCGCGGGGGCGCACGTCCACCGGGGGCCGCCCGCGGCTCCGCCGGTGCCCGGTTCCCACCGCCCGGCACAGGTGCGGGCGACGGGTTCCGGGCCCCGGCGAAGCCCGCACCGAGGTCGCACCGCCGGGCCACGTCCGGACCGCCGGGCGATGAACCCGTGACCAAAACACATCCTCGAAAGGGGAGTTGCTGGCAGACTGCGCAGTCGGAGCGGCCATCCACCTGCAACGGAGTTGTCATGACGACCGGAACATCCCAGCCCCCCATCGACACCAGCAGGCCGCATTCGGCCCGTGTGTACGACGCGCTGCTCGGCGGCAAGGACAACTATCCGGTGGACCAGGCCGTCGCCGAGCACCTGCCGGCCGAGGCGAAGGCGGGGGCCTTCCAGAACCGGGCGTTCATGAACCGTGCGACGGCCTGGCTCGCCGGTGAGGGGATCGGCCAGTTCCTCGACATCGGCACCGGGATACCCACCGCGCCCAACCTGCACCAGATCGCGCAGGAGATCGACCCGGCCGCACGGGTCGTGTACTGCGACAACGACCCGATCGTCCTGAGGCACGCCGAGGCACTGCTCGTCAGCAGCCCCGAGGGGGCGACGGACTACGTGCACGCGGACGTCCTCGAACCCGCCGCCATCGTCGAGGCGGCCCGCAAGGTCCTGGACTTCGACCGTCCGGTCGCCCTGTCGCTCCTGGGTCTTCTGCACTTCCTGCCGGACGACGTCGACCCGGTGGGCATCGTGCGCACCCTGACCGCCGAACTCTGCCCGGGCAGCTACGTGGTGCTCTCGCAGGGCGCGTCGGACGTGAACCCGGAGCGCGGGGAGCAGGGAGCCGCGGAGTACGGCAAGGGCGGCATCCGGCTGGCGCTGCGGACGAAGGCGGAGTTCTCGCGCTTCTTCGAGGGACTGGACATCGTCGACCCCGGGCTCGTCACTGCCCCCGAGTGGTTCCGCTCCACCTCCGCTCCCGCGCAGGAGCTGAGCGGCGTGTACGTCGCGGTCGCCCGCATCCCGTGACAACGGTCCGGAAGGGACGTCCCATGTCCGACAGCCGTCGGCACGCGGCCGCGGTGGCGTTCGACGCCATCGGCGAGGCCTACGAAAGTGCTTTCGCGGGTTCGGTCGCGCACCGCGCCTCCCTGGACCGGCTCATCGGCCGGCTCGCTCCCCGCAGCCGGGTCCTGGACGTCGGCAGCGGCACCGGGAGACCGACCGCTTCGGCCCTGGCGGGCGCGGGGCACGCGGTCCTGGGCGTCGACGTCTCGCCGGTCATGGTGGAGCTCGCTTCCCGCCGGGTCCCCGGGGCGTCCTTCCGACAGGCCGACATCAGGGAGTTCCCGCTGGAGGAGGAGAGCTTCGACGCGGTCTGCGTGTACTTCTCGCTCCTGCAGATGCCGCGTGCGCAGCAGCGGTCCCTGCTGGGCCGGCTGTCGGGGGCGCTGCGGCCCGGCGGGCACCTGGTCCTCGCGACGGTTCCCCTGGACGTCGAGGAGGTGGACGCCGTCTTCATGGGGCAGGCGGTCCGGGTGACGAGTTTCGGTCCCGAGGCGTTCCACGACCTGGCGGCGGGTGCCGGGCTCACCGTGGAGGAGGAGCACGCGACGGTGTTCACGCCGTCCCACCCGGGCGCGGTACCGGAACCCCATCTCTTCCTGCACTGCCGCCGTGAGGCGTGAGGGGCGGGTCCTCCCGCGTGCTCGCACCGGGGCTGCGTTCAGGACTGGAGGAGCTGCTCCGTCCAGATGACCTTGCCGCCGCCGTCGGTGTACCTGGTCCCCCACCGTTCGGCCATCTGGGCGACGAGGAAGAGCCCCCGGCCGCCCTCGTCCATGCTGGCCGCCTGGCGCAGGTGGGGTGAGGTGCTGCTGCGGTCGGACACCTCGCAGATGAGGGTACGGTCGCGGAGCAGGCGTACGCGGATGGGGCCGTTGGCGTAGCGGATGGAGTTGGTGACGAGTTCGCTGAGGATCAGCTCGGTCGTGAAAGCCTCCTCGACCAGACCCCATTCGGCCAGCTTGCGGGAGACGGCGGCACGGATGTCGGCGACCGCGGCCGGGTCCGAGGGCACCTCCCACTCCGCCACGTCGTCGGCGGCCAGGCGGAGTGTCCGGGCCACGAGCAGGGCGACGTCGTCCCGGGCCCGGGCGGGGACGAGGACGCGGAGCACGGCTTCGCAGGTCTCCTCCGGCGTCCGGTCCGGGTGCCCGGCCAGCGTGTCGCGCAGCAGTTCCAGCCCTTCGTCGATGTCGCGGTGGCGTTCCTCGACGAGACCGTCCGTGTAGAGCACCAGCCGGCTGTTCTCCGGCAGCTGTACGTCCAGGGTCTCGAACGGCATGCCCCCGAGTCCCAGGGGCGGACCTCCGGGCACGTCGGCGAACGTGGCGGTGCCGTCGGGGTGGACGACCACCGGCTGGAGGTGACCTGCCCGGGCCATGCTGCAGCGACCGGTCGCCGGGTCGTAGATGGCGTAGAGGCAGGTCGCCCCGGTCACGCCGGCCCCCTCCGAGCCTTCTGCGGACTCGTCCTGGTCGATGCGGGCGACGAGCTCGTCGAGGTGCCAGAGCAGTTCGTCCGGGGGCAGGTCCAGGGTGGAGAAGTTGTGGACCGCCGTGCGCAGGCGCCCCATGGTGGCGGCGGCGTGCAGCCCGTGGCCGACGACGTCGCCGACCACGAGCGCCACGCGGGCGCCGGGCAGCGGAATGATGTCGAACCAGTCGCCGCCCACCCCGCCCAGCCCTCCGAGGCCGGCCTGTGCGGGGAGGTAGCGGTAGGCGGCGTCGATGGCGCTCTGTTCGGGGAGTCCCTGCGGCAGCAGGCTGCGCTGCAGGGTGACCGCGACGTTGTGTTCGCGCGAGTAGCGGCGCGCGTTGTCGATGCTCACGGCCGCCCGGGCGACGAGTTCCTCCGCCACGGACAGGTCCTCGTCCTCGAAGGGGTCGGGGCGCTGCGCCCGCCAGAACATGGCCACGCCGAGCATGACTCCCCTGGCCCGCATCGGGACGGCCATCAGGGAGTGGAAACCGGACTCCACGATGCGTTCGGCCCGCTCCGGCTGCTGCTGCTGCCAGCCGGAGCGGGCCGTCAGATCGGTGTCGAGCACCGCCTCGCCCCGGAGGAGGCCGGCGCCGATCTCCGTACTCGGCAGGAAGCGGATGACGGAGCCCAGGGGGTGGAGCCCGGTGTCCTGACGGTCGCCGCTGAACGCTGAGCGTCGCAGCCCTTCGGTGGTGGAGCGGGTGGCAGTGGGCTCGTCCCCGCGCAGTACCCCCTCGGCCAGGTCCACGGTGGCGTAGTCGGCGAATCTGGCGGTGGCGAACCCGACCAGTTCCTCGCACGTCCGTACGACGTCGAGGGCGGTGCCGATCTCGGTGCCCGCGTCGTAGAGCAGTTTGAGCCTGCTGCGCGCCATCGCGGCGCTGCCGCTGAGCGCCTGGAGTTCGGTGGTGTCCCGCAGGGTCGTCACACTGCCGGCCGGTCCGCCGTCGCGGTCGGTCGCCCGCTGGCTGACGGCGAGCAGCCGGTCCCCGGCGGAGTACACCTCGTCGGTGGCGCTGCGCCCGGAGGTCAGCAGTTCTTCGACGTCAGGGGCGAGGCCGAGCTCCTCGGCCCTCCTGCCCTCGATGTCCGCGGGGAGCCCGAGGAGGCGTCGCGCCTCGTCGTTGGCCAGCAGGAGCCGCCCGTCGCCCCCGACGATGAGCACGCCCTCCCGCACGGAGTGGAGGACGGCGTCGTGATGTTCGTACATCCGGGTCATCTCGGTCGGCCCGAGTCCGTGTGTCTGCCGGTTCAGGCGGCGTGTGACCAGCGCGGTGCCTCCCAGGGCGAGCAGCAGCACGCCGGCCGCCGAGCCGAACAGCAGGGGGAACTGGTTGTCGGCCACACCGCTGATGTTCTTGATGGTGATGCCCGCCGCGACCAGTCCCACGACCTTGCCGTCCGAGCCGATGACCGGCACGACGGCCTGGATGAGCGGTCCGATGGTGCCGTCGATCTCCTCGGTGACGGCACGGCCCTGGAGGGCGGGCGTGACGTCACCCACGAACTTCTTGCCGATGCGGTCGGGCAGCGGGTGCGTGAGGCGGATGGCATCGAGGTCGGTGACGACGACGAAGTCGACGCCGGAGTCCTTCCGCGCCGCCTCGGCACTCGGCTGGAGCGCGGCGGTGGGGTCGGGCCCCTCGATGGCCGCCTCGGTCCCGGGAGCATTGGCGAAGGTCTCGGCGACGGCGACCGAGCGGTTGCGTGCTTCGCGGGTGCTGTCCGCGCGGGACTGCAGCACCAGGGCCGCCACGGCGGCAGCGACGATCAGCACCACGATCGCCACCTGCAGGAGAAAGACCTGACCAGCGAGGCTTCTCACCCGGAGAAACGAACGCGGGCGGCCGTAGCGTCCGGCCATGTCCCCCTTTGTACACCCTGGGCAAACACCGGGCGAGCGGTGCGCCGAGCCCGTGCGGAGGGAGCGGGGCGGCTGCCGGCGGAGGGCGGCGGCGCGGACGCGGGCGGGCGGCCCTGGTCCCGCCCCGGGACACCGGGGCGGGACCGGGGCGGCTACTGCCCGGCCAGCCCGGTGTGGGCTATGCCGCGCACGATCTGGCGCTGGAAGAACGCGAAGACGATCAGGAGCGGCATCCCCGCGATCACGAGAGACGCCATGATCTGGGCGTACCGCACCCCGAAGCTCGACTGGACGTTGACGAGGCCGACGGGCAGGGTCATTCCGCCCGGGTCGGTGGTCACGAGGAACGGCCAGAGGAAGTTGTTCCAGGTGGAGATGAAGGTGAAGATCGCCACGGCGGCCAGCACGGGACGGGACAGCGGCATCACGATGGTCCAGAAGACCCGCCAGCGTCCGGCGCCGTCGACGAAGGCGGCCTCCTCCAGTTCGCGGGGCACCCCCTCGAAGAACTTCACGAGGATGAACACCATGGCCGGGACGGCGACCTGCGGAAGGATCACACCCCAGTAGGTGTCGACGAGGCCCAGCTGGACCATCTCCTTGAACAGCGGCGCGATGAGGACCTGGGGAGGCACCATGATGCCCGCGAGCACCAGGCCGTACAGCGCCCGTCGGCCGCGGAAGTCGGTGCGGGTGAATCCGTAGGCGGCCATCGCGCAGGTCGTCACCGTCAGGAGGGTCGTCATGACGGAGATGTAGGCCGAGTTCATCAGCCAGACCATCAGGTCGCCCGACTCCCACACCTTGCTGTACGCCTCGAACGTGACGCGCGAGCCGATCCAGGAGAGCGGGGTCTTCGTGGTGTCGCCCTCCGGCTTGAGGGAGGTGGCGACGGCCCAGGCGAGCGGCAGCAGCCAGGCCGCGGTGAGGATCAGGGCGACGGCCAGCAGGGCGATCCGGCCCGGTGTCCAGCGCGGACGGCGGCCCGCGGCGTCGGCCGGACGCCCGGTGCGGGGGGCGGGGCGGGTGGTGACGGTGACGGAACCGCTCACTTCGCGGCCTCCTCAGCTCGGCGCCGGGACAGCAGCGGCTGCACCAGGGAGACGGTCAGGATCAGGGCGAAGAAGATGTAGGAGACGGCCGACGCGTATCCGATGCGATATCCCGTGAAGCCCTGCTGGTAGACGTACTGGAGGATCGGGCGGGTCGAGTCGTCGGGGCCTCCGCCGGTCATGATGTAGACCTGGTCGAAGATCTTCAGGGAGGCCAGCACCTGGAGGACGACCACCAGCCCGGTGGTTCGGCGCAGGAGTGGCAGGGTGATGTGCCACATCCGCTTCCCGGCTCCGGCGCCGTCGAGTTCGGCGGCCTCGTACAGGTGCGCCGGTATGGCCTGCAGGGCTGCGAGGTAGAGCAGGAAGTTGAAGCCGACGGTCCACCAGACGGTGGTCGCCACGATGCTGAGCATGGCGTAGCGCTCGTCGGTCAGCCATCCGATCTCCGGCGTCAGACCGACGGAGGCGAGGAGCTGGTCCGCGAGGCCGAAGTCGGAGGGCAGGATCATGTTGAGGAAGAGCAGGCACACGACGCCCGACGGCAGCAGGAAGGGTGCGAACCAGCTGAGCCGCCACAGCCACTGCACGACGCGGAGCTCGTGGGCGAGCAGGGCGAGAACGAGCCCGACGACGACCAGAGGGACGGTGGACAGCACGGTGAACCAGACGGTGTTCCACAGCGAGGACCACACCTCGGGGTCCCGCACGGCTTCCGCGTAGTTGTCGAGACCGACGAACTCCCCGCCGGTGCCGGTGATGTTCTCGCTGGTGAGGCTGGTGCCCAGGCCGGATATGAAGGGCCAGAGCAGGAACATGGCGTACACGAGGAAGAACGGTGCGACGAAGACGAGCCCGTGCTCGGTCCACTTCCGCCGCACTGTGCGGGCCGGGCTGCCGGGTCCGGCCTCGGCGGGCGGCACCGGGGGCGCGGGGGCGGCCGCTGCGGTGGAGGTCATGACGCGGCTCCAGGGAGGGGGTTGCGGGTGTCGAGCAGTTTGCGCAGCCGCGCCTTCGCCTCGGTCAGGGCGTTGCGCGGGGTCCGCGAGCCGGTGAGGACCCCGGAGAACACGGCGCCGAGCTCGATCCACATCCTGGAGGCGGAGCCGGCGAACCACGCGGGCTGGTCCAGCGCGACGTCGTCGATCACCCCGCGGTACTCGGACTGGGGCTTGAGGGCGAGGTACGCCGGATCGTCGAGGACCGGCAGGTACGCGGGTACGTGGCCGCCCTTCGCCCAGGCGACGGAGTTGCGCAGCATCCAGGCGACCAGGATGTGCGCGGCCTCGTTCGGCGCGCCGCCGCGGTCCTCCTGGTGCGGCAGCACGAAGGCGTGGCAGTCGGCCTGTGTCGCCGCGGTGCCGAAGAGCGCGGGGATGCGGGTCATGGAGAACGGCAGACCCGTGGTCGTGAAGGTGGTGATCTCCCATTCGCCGTTGAGGTGGAACGCGGTCTTTCCGCCGCTGAAGACTCCGACGGATCCCGGGTAGTCGACGCGGCGCACCATGAGGCCGTCCTCCACCAGCCGGGCCAGGTACTCCAGCACCCGCAGGGCCTTGGCGTCGTCGAGCGCGAGGCGCTTGCCGTCCTCGGAGAGGACGGTGCCGCCGGTCTGCGCGTAGAAGCTGGAGAAGAGGCGCCAGGGCGTGATGCAGTCGGGCCCCAGGGTCTCGGTGACCAGCCCAGGCTGTCCGGTCGTCTTCTTCGCCGCGCGCAGGGCGTCGGCGAACTCGTCCGCGCCTTCGATCGGCTTGAGCCGCCCGCCCGACATCAGCCCGGCCTTCTCGCAGATCTCGGTCTGGTAGTAGAGGACGAAGGGATGGGTGTCGAGCGGCACGGCGTACTGTTCGCCTCCCATCCGGCCCCGGCGCCAGATGTCCGGGGGGAAGTCCTCCTCCTTCACCCCGTGTTCGGCCAGCAGGTCGAGGTCGAACGGGTCGAGCAGCCTGCCGGGGGCGAATCCGGCGAGCCGCGCGAGGTGCAGGGCCGCGAGCTCGGGGGCGCGGCCACCGGCACCGGCCATGCCGAGCTTGGTGTAGTACGGCGCCCCCCACTGCAGGGTCGAGGCCTCCAGTGCGATGCCGGGGTGCTCGGCGCGGAAGTCGTCCAGCATGCCCTGCATGTTGACGCCGTCACCGCCGCCGAAGAGGTGCCAGTAGCGCAGCAGCGTCTGCCCCGGGCCGGCGGCGGTGGCGGGGGCGGCGCATCCGGAGAGGGAGCCCAGAGCTCCGGCGGCGGCGATGGCTCCGGCACCGCCCGCGAGGGCCCGGCGCCGGCTGAGGAGGGGTGGTTGCATTGCGGCTCGTCTCGGCTCGACTCTGAGGTGCTGGGACGTGGGAGAGGCGGCCGATGTTCGAAATCTCGTCGCACGACCGCCACTTCGGACGGGACCGTAGGACGGGGAGATCGGGACGTCAATGACTCGCGCTGATATTGCGAACAATGTTCGACATGCCGAACACCAAGGGCCCTCCGGCGTCCCGGATCCAGAAATCCGGCGCGACCGCACCCTCGCACGGGGAGATCTCGCAGGGATGGGGCACACATTTGTTACTGGGGGTAGGCCCACCCCGCCCCCTTGCTATACCTTCCGTCTAACAAGAGGTGCGGCAGGCCTGCCCGCGCGAGCCTGCCCTCCGCTCTCCGCCGTCCGCCCACCCGGCGCACGGCGCATGACGCACCGTCATCCGCATCGCACATGTGACAGCACCAAGGACATCGCTGACGAACCGAGGAGCCGCACCATGGCAAGCAGCACCGTTCGACCGGATGCCGAGGACCGGTCCCCCGAGGACCACCTCACCCGTCGCCTGCTGGAATCGGCTGCCGCGCTGGCGTACGACCCCGCCACGGAAGTCGACTGGGACACCCCGCTCGACAAGGACTTCCACGGCGCGAGCCCGGAGTGGAGCACCCTGTACGGCACCGCGTACTGGGGGGAGCTGACCGATGAGCAGCGCAAGGAACTGACCCGCCAGGAGGCCGCCTCGGTGGCCAGCACGGGGATCTGGTTCGAGATGATCCTCCAGCAGATGGTCCTGCGCGACGTGTACGCGAAGGACCCCACGAGCGCCGACGTCCAGTGGGCCCTGACGGAGATAGCCGAGGAGTGCCGGCACTCCATCATGTTCGCCCGGGGCGCGCAGAAGCTGGGCGCCCCGCCCTACCGGCCCCACCGGTTCGCGGTGGAACTGGGGCGGGCGTTCAAGACACTGGCCTTCGGAGAGGCGGCCTACGCAGCGATCCTGGTCGCCGAGGAGGTCCTCGACGTCATGCAGCGCGACTGGATGCGGGACGAGCGGGTCGTGCCCTTCGTCCGCACCATCAACAACATCCATGTCGTCGAGGAGTCCCGGCACATGAAGTTCGCCCGGGCCGAGACGCGCAAGCACCTCAGCGGCGCGGGGCCCGTACGGCGGCGGATCAACGCCCTGGTCATCGCGATCGCGTCGTACGTGATCGTGACCAGCATGGTGAACAAGGACGTCTACGCCAACGCCGGGCTCGACGGGAAGCGAGCACTGGGCGAGGCGAAGGCCAACGAGCACCACAAGTCGATGATGAGGTCGAGTTGTTCGGGCCTCATGGAGTTCCTCGCATCGGCCCGCCTGCTCACCAGGCCCGCCCTGATGTTCTACAAGCGCGCCCATCTGATCTGAGCGGACGACATGACCTACGCCATCACCCAGACATGCTGCGGCGACGCCACCTGTGTCTCGGTGTGCCCCGTGAACTGCATCCATCCGACGCCGGAGGAACCGGACTTCGGCACGACGGAGATGCTGTACATCGATCCGAAGTCCTGCATCGACTGCGGAGCGTGCGCCGACGCCTGCCCGGTGGACGCGGTGTTCCCCGTGGACAGCCTCCCGGCCTCGCAGCGTGAGTACGGCCCGCTCAACGCCGCCTGGTTCGCCGGCCGGGAGCCGGCGCCGGCCCCCGCCGGGCCCAACTTCCACGCGTGGGGCGAGCCGTCGTTCGACCGCACCCTGCCGTCGGACTTCGGCCCGCTGCGCGTCGCGGTCGTGGGCACGGGCCCGGCCGGGATGTACGCGGTCGAGGACCTGCTGCTCCACACGAGCGCGGAGGTCACGCTGATCGACCGGCTGCCGGTGGCGGGCGGGCTGATCCGCTACGGGGTGGCGCCCGACCACCCGGCGACGAAGCGCGCCGGTGAGACCTTCGCGCGCTTCCACAGCCACCCCCGTGTGCGGCTGCACCTGGGGGTCGAGGTGGGCAGGGACGTGACCGCGGAGGAGGTCGCCGCGCACCACGACGCGGTGGTGTACGCGGTGGGCGCACCGGCGGGACGCCGGCTGTCAATCCCCGGCGAGGACCTGCCCGGAAGCATCTGCGCGACGACGTTCGTCTCCTGGTACAACGCGCACCCCGAGGTCGCCGCCGACGCCGTCGACCTGTCGGCGGAGCGGGCGGTCGTCGTCGGCAACGGCAACGTCGCCCTCGACACGGCGCGGATCCTGGTCTCGGAGCCGGACGCACTCGCCTCGGGAGACATCGCGGGCCACGCGCTGGAGGCACTTCGGGCGGGGTCGGTGCGCGAGGTGGTCCTCCTGGGCCGCCGGGGTCCCGAGGACGCGGCGTACACCCGTTCGGAGCTCCTGGCACTCAAGCACCTGCCAGGGGTCGACCTGGTCGTCGACGACCACGACCCCCGGACCGGCGCCGCCGTCGACGGGGCCGAGCCGGGTGACAGGGCGGCGCTGCTGCGGGGCGTGACCCGGGAGGCGGTCGACTGGACGGCACCTCCGCCGGAGGGCCGCCGGATCGTGTTCCGCTTCCATTCCGCGGCGCTGGAAGCGACCGGCGAGGAAGCCGTCCGCACGGTCCGCGTGACGGACGGTGCGGGCGGCACGGACGGCCGGGAGATCCCGGCCGGGCTGCTGCTGCGCGCCGTCGGACAGCGTGGACTCCCGCTGCCGGGGCTGCCGTTCGACGAGACGACGGGCACCGTGCCGCACGAGGCCGGGCGCGTGGAGGGCATGCCGGGGACCTACGTCGTCGGGTGGATCAAGCGGGGCCCCTCCGGCGGTATCGGGGCCAACCGGGGCTGCGCCGCCGAGACCGTCGGCGCCCTTCTGGACGATGCCGTGCGCGGACGGCTGACAGCCCCCGCGGCGGGGGCCAAGGCGTTCCGGCGGCTCGTGCGCAGTCGCAACCGCCGGGTCGTGGACGCCCGCGGGCTGGCCGGGATCGAGCGGACCGAACTCGCCCTCGGCCGACGGGACGGCCGCCCCCGGGTCAAGCTGGCGACACTCCCGGAGCTGGTGGACGCGGCCAGGAGCGGCCGCCGGCGGATCCCCGGCTGAGCGGCCCTGCCGGACGGACCGCGCACGACGCACGCCCCGCACACCTGGAACGCGCCAGGGGTGCGGGGCGTCCGTACCCCGCGCGGGGCGGGCCAGGGGCAGGACACCGGCCCTCTCGGCGTGCACCGGCGCGTCAACTCCACGTTCCACGATACTCATTGAACACTTAGGTTAGGCTTGCTTCACTAAGCGTTGTCCGTCGTGGCCCCGGAGAGGCCCCCGCACGGCCCGGTCCGGTCGTGCCGCCTCGGACCGCCTTCGGGCCGTCGCCAGGTGGAGGAAGAACCATGCAACAGCCGACCCCGCCGGGAACCGCTGACGCCCCGTGTTCCGTGACCGGGACACCGCCACCGAGCGTCCTCGGCCTCAACACCTACCTCATGTACGCGACGGGCAAGGCCGCTCGCCGGAGACTCACCGACGCCCTGGCGGCACACGGCCTGCGGCTGTGGCACCTCACCATCCTCGCCATGCTGGACGAGGCCGGCCGCCTCTCCAAGGGTGACCTCGCCACACGGCTCGACATGAACCAGAGCGACCTGACCAGGACCGTCACCGACCTGGACGCGGCCGGCTATGTCGAGTGCGCACGCGACGCCTCCGACCGCCGCCGGATCGAGGTCGCCCTGACGCCGGCGGGCAGGGCCGCGCTGACCCGCCTGCAGGCCGACGTGACCGGCACGGAGACCGAACTCCTCGCGGCACTGGACCATGAGGAGCGGGAGCGGTTCACGGACCTGCTGCGCCGCGTCCACGGCCGCCTCGAAGAGGGCCGGGCGGGCGGCTCGGCGGCACGGGCCGGCCAGGAGCCCGCCGTCGGCCGCCCCTGAGCCGCCGCCCACCGCCGGGGCGCGACCGGGAGACCCCAGGAGGCCCCGGCTGCCGGGGGCCCCGTGTCCGCCCGGCGGCACCCGTCCGTGCGGGAGGGGCGCCGCCGGGCGATCCCGCCGCCTCGCCGCGCATACCGCTGGTCCGTCCGGGCACACGCCAGGGCACATCGACCCTGGGAGGAAATCATGGTTGTGGTCGGCATCGTCGCCGTCTGTGTCGTTCTGGCCGTGCTCGCGTTCTTCGTACCGCGCCTGTCCCGGTATCCGGAACGGGGCACCCAGCGAACGCTGGGCCTCGGGTCACGCGCGGGGAGCAAGGCTCCGGGCGTACTGGGCCGGCTGCTCAGCAAGCCGTTCAGCAGCAGCTCCAAGGCGGTGGGCAGGAGCGGCTCGGCCGGCCGCCGCACCCGCGGCCGGTTCCCGTTCTGACCCCCTCCCCGGGATCGGTTCCCCGTGGGCACCGCCCGCCCCAGAGGCCCCGCGCCGCCGCTTCACCCCGCCCGCACCCCGTCGACGCGACGGGGTGCGGGCGCGTTCAGGCGACGGCCTCCGCACGCAGGGGCCGCGCCGTGCGGGGTACGGGTTCCGGCGCGGCGGCCAGCAGGGCGCGGGTGTAGGGATGGCCGGGCTTCTCGCAGATCACGTCGGCGGCCCCGCTCTCCACGATCCGGCCCCGGTGCATCACGGCGATGCGGTGACTGACCTGGCGCACCACCGCGAGGTCGTGCGCGATGAAGACGAGGGCGAGGCCGAGGTCGCGCTGGAGATCCGTGAGCAGCCCGACGACCTGCGCCTGGACCGACACGTCCAGGGCGGAGACGGGTTCGTCGCAGATGAGTACGGAGGGCTCGGGCGCCAGAGCCCGGGCGATGCCGATGCGCTGGCGCTGGCCACCGGAGAACGACCGGGGGTGCCGGTCGGCGACCGCCGGGTCGAGACCCACGAGTCCCAGGAGTTCCGCCACCCGCGCGTCCCGCTCCCGCCGGTCGCCGAGACCGAAGGCCAGGAGCGGCTCGGCGATGAGCTGCCCGGCCGTCATCCTCGGGTTGAGCGAGGCGTACGGGTCCTGGAAGACCATCTGGACCTGGCGCCTGACCGTGTGCAGGGAGCGGCGGGACGGCCGGGTGACGTCCTCGCCGTGCAGGACCATCCTCCCTCCGTCGGCGGGATGGGCGTGCGCCAGCACCCGGGCCAGGGTGGACTTTCCCGAGCCGGACTCGCCGACGATGCCCAGGGTCTCCCCCGCCGACAGGGTCAGGGACACCCCGTCGAGCGCGGTGTGACCTCCGCGCCCGCCCCGGACACGCCTCCCGTAGGTCTTGCGCAGGTCCTCGGCCCGCAGGATGACGGGCCCCGGGGCGGGACGGACGATACGGGCGGGTGGCACCGGAGCGGGGAGGGGGTCGGCACGTACCGCGGCCGGCAGGCACGCCACCCGCACCCCCGGCACGGGTTCGGCGGGCGGGGGCGTGGTCGTGCGGCAGCGGTCCTCGGCCAGGGCGCAGCGCTCGGCGAACGCGCAGCCGTCAGCGAGGAGAGCGAGGTCGGGCGGGCTGCCGGGGATGCCGGTGAGCCGGGTGCCGGACGGCGAGGCAAGGCGCGGCACCGCCGCCAGCAGACCTGCCGTGTAGGGGTGGCGAGGGCGCGTGAGGACCTCGGCCGTGGGGCCGTCCTCGACGACACCGCCCGCGTACATGACGAGGACCCGCTCGCAGGTCCGGGCGACGACGCCCATGTTGTGGGTGATCAGGACGAGCGCGGTCCCGGTCTCCCGGTTGAGGTCGGACAGCAGTGTGAGGATCTGGTCCTGGACGGTGGCGTCGAGCGCCGTCGTCGGTTCGTCGGCGAGCAGGATGTCCGGCTCACCGGCCAGGGCCATGGCGATCAGGACGCGCTGGCGCTGTCCGCCGGAGAACTGGTGCGGATGGTCGTCCGCCCGGCGGTGCGGTTCGGGGATGCCCACCCTGTCCAGCAGTTCGAGGACGCGCGCCCGGCGGGCCGTCCGGTCGTGGTCGCCGTGGGCGCGGAGGACCTCGTCCAGGTGACGGCCGACGGTCATCACGGGGTTGAGGGCCGTCATGGGGTCCTGGAAGACCATCCCGATACGGGCTCCGCGCACCTTGCGCAGGTCCGGCTCGCTCAGGCCCGCCAGGTCGCGGCCCTCGAACCGGACCGTGCCCGTGGTGATGCGCCCCGTGCCGGGGAGCATGCGGGTGAGGGCGAGCGCGGTGGTGGACTTGCCCGACCCGGACTCCCCGACGACGGCGAGCGTCCCGCCGCGGCGCACGGAGAAGGAGACCCCGCGCACCGCGGGCACGACCGATCCGTCGGGGGACGTGAACTCGACTCCGAGATCACGGACTTCGAGGAGTTCTTGCGCGGTCATCGGCGTATCCCCCGGCGGAGTTCGAGGAGTTCCTGCGCGGTCATCGGCGTATCTCCCGGTTGAGCGCCTCGGCGACGAGCGAGAGTCCGAGGACGAGCGCGGTCACGGTGGTCAGGGGGCCCGCGGCGAAGTGCGGGGCTTCGGACAGGTAGGGCAGGGACTGGCTCAGTACGGCTCCGAGGGTGGGCTCCGGAGGGCGTACGCCCACACCGAGGAAGCTCATCGCTCCTTCGATGAAGACCGCGACGGTCAGCGAGACCGCGATCTGGACGATCAGCGGGTCCACCGCGTTGGGCAGGATGTGCCGGAACAGCACGCGCCGCCCCGAACTGCCGCCGACACGCGCCGCGGTGACGTACTCGCGTTCCCGCTGGACGAGCACCGACCCCCGCAGCAGCCGGCCGAAGACCGGGATCTCGGCGAGAGCGATGACGAGGACGACGGGGGTACGGCCGGGGCCGAGGATCGCGGTGACGGCGAGCGCGAGGATCAGGCCGGGAAAGGCGAGGACGAGGTCGAAGACACGCTGCACGATCGTGTCCGCCACCGGGTGGGAGGCGGCGAGGAGCGCCGCGAGGCAGCCGAGTACGGCTCCGAGGGGCACCGCCAGGGCGATGATCCCGAGGTCGGCGCGTATGCCGTACAGCAGGCGGCTGAGCAGGTCGCGTCCCAGGTCGTCCGTACCGAGTGGGTGGCCTGGTGTTCCGAAGGGCGCGAGGCTCTGCGCGCTCTGGCCGGTGGGGCCGTGGGCCGCGAGGAGTGGCGCCAGGAGGCCGGCCAGCACCACGGCCCCGACCAGGACGAGCCCTGTGCGGGCGCGGGCGGTGGACAGTGCGCTGCGGTAGGGGTGCCGCGGGCGGCCTCGGCGGCGGCCCGGCGGCTTCCGGAAGGTCGTGGGAGGGGGCGGTCCGGTGAGGACGCCGTCGGTCGGTGCGGTCATGGTCACTCCCACCTGATCCGGGGATCGAGCCAGGCGTACACGAGGTCGGTGAAGAGCTGGACGAGGACGAAGACGGCGACCAGGATCAGCAGGAGGTCCTGGACGACCGGGTAGTCGCGGCGTACGAGACCCTGCTCGGCGAGCCGGCCGAGACCCGGCCAGGCGAAGATCGCCTCGACGAGTACGGCGCCGCCGAGGAGGTGCCCGGTCTGCATGCCGAGGAGCGTGACGGCCGGCGGGAGCGCGTTCGGCAGGGCGTGCTTCCACAGGAGCCGTCGGGGGGACACCCCGGCGGCGGTCGCGGTGCGGACGTAGTCCTCGGCCAGTGCGTGTTCGATGCCGTCCTTGAGATAGCGGCCGAGTACGGCCGCGCTCGGCAGGGCGAGGCAGAGCGCGGGGAGCACGAGGTACTGGACCGCGAGGTCGGGGGCGGTGAGGAAGGCGACGCGTCCGCCGGCCGGCAGCACACCGAGCACCACGGCGAACAGGAGCACGAGCACGACGCCCGTGACGAAGGGCGGCACCGCGAGGGCCGCGGTCGTGAGCGCCCGGATCGTGGAACGCGTCCAGCGGCTGCGCGAGGTCGCGCCCAGTATGCCGAAGGCTCCTCCGATCAGGACGACGAACGCGAGTGCGGCCAGGGTGAGTTCGGTGGTGGCGCCGAGTCCGTCGCGGATCAGGTCGGCAGTCCGGCCGCCGATCGCGTACGAGGGGCCGAGGTCGCCCGTCGCCAGGGAGGCGATCCAGTGGAGGTACTGGGTGAGCAGCGGGGCGTCCAGCCCGAGCCGCTCCCGGATCGCGGCGACGGTCGCCGCGTCCGCGTCGGGACCCGCGAGCGTGGTGGCCGGGTCGCCGGGGACGAGTCGCAGAAGGGTGAAGACGAGGAAGGAGGCGATGACCAGGACGAGGACGGCGGAGGGGATCCTCCGGAGCAGATAGCCGCGCATGTCACACCAGGTAGGCGTTGTCGAGGTCGAGGTAGGAGAACTTGTTCAGGGTGGCGCCGTGCAGCCCGGCCGCGGACACCTGGACCTGCCCGCGGACGACGAGGTCGATGATGAAGGCCTCGTCGAGCAGGATGCGGGAGATGTTCTCGTGCAGGGCGTTCGCGGCCGCAGGTGTCTGCTCGCGCTTCGTCCATGCCTCGCGCACCACCTCGGTGTACCGGCCGGACCGGTAGCGGGAGGTGTTCCTGGCCTCGTTGAACGGATAGGCGCTCACAGCGAGCGTGGACGGCTGCACCTGCGCGAAGCCGTGTCCCGCGGTCCACAGGGCGGGCATGTCCTGCGAGATCAGCTTCTTCTGGGCCGTCGCAGGATCGGTGGGTTCGAGCGTCACCCGGACCCCGACCTGTTCGAGGTCGTACTGGACGGACTCGGCTATCGCCGTCTCGCCGGGCAGGGCGACGTGCAGCAGCGGGAAGCGGAGCGAGCGGTGGCCGGTGGAGCGCAGCAGTTCCCGGGCTCTGCCCGGGTCATGGGCGTAGTGGGTGCGGTGCGACTCGGAGAAGGCGGGCGAGGACTTGGGCCACGGGGCGGAGGAGGCCAGACCGTAGCCTCCCAGGGCCTGTTCGAGCAGCCTGTCGCGGTCGACGGCCCGGGCGAGGGCCTGACGGACCGTCCGGTCGTTCAGCGGGGACACCGTCGTGTTGACGCCGAGGTACACGGCGCCGCCCCCGGTGTCGTAGTCCTTGATGCGCAGCCGTGTGTCGCTCCTGAGGGCGGCGAGGTTCTTGCCCGGCACGTTGAAGGAGAGCTGGGACTGGCCGGAGCGCAGTGACGATATGAGCGCGTCGGCCTGCGGGATCACGCGCAGTTCGACGCCGTCGAGATAAGGGCGGCCGGGCTGCCAGTAGTGGTCGTTGCGCTCCAGGCTCAGCCCGGAGCCGGGGCTCCACCTGGTGAGCCGGAAGGGGCCGGTGCCGATCAGCTTCCTTCCCGCGACGGCGTCCTCCACCGATTCCGGATCCGAGATGATCATGAACTCGAAGAGGTCGAAGAGGTTGTTCACCGGATGCGCGAGTCTAAGGACCAGCTCGTGCTCGCCGCGCTTCTCGAAGCCGGTGACCGCGGCGGCGGTGGCTCTCAGCTGTGCCGCACGCAGGGGATTCTGAAGGTTCTTCACCGCGAAGACCACGTCGTCGGCAGTGAAGGGCCGGCCGTTGTGGAAGGTGACGTCGTCACGCAGGCGCAGCGTGATGCTCCGCCCGTCGTCGGCGTACACCCAGGACTTCGCGAGCTCCGGCTTCGGGCTGAGCCGGTCGTCGTAACGGGTGAGGGTGTTGTAGATCAGCCTGTGCTGCAGGGACTGCCCGCTCTGCGAGAAGAGCAGTGCGGGTGTGAAGTCGCTGTTGACGGCGACCTGGAGGGTGCCTCCACGGCGGGGGGTGGCGCTCTCGCTCCGGGAACCTGACGAGGCCTCGGAGACCGCCGACCGGCAGCCCGCCAGTCCCGCCGCGAGGAGCAGGGTGCCGCCGCCGGCGGCGCGGAGTGCGGAGCGCCGGGAGGGTCCCGTGGGCGCGTTGGAGTACAGCTCGGTCATCGGAGCCTGCCTGTGACGGGTAGGGATGGTGAAGGGAGGCCGAGGGAAGGGGTGCGGCGGCGTCGGCCGCTCACACGTCGGCCGGTTCCGCTTCGATTTCTTCCGCTGCGGTACGAATAGGGGCCACATCGTTCCGGCACGGGGTGTCAGCGGTCCCGGAGGGACTGCGCGGACCCACCCTGGTTCATGCCGAGGAAGGACGCGGGACAGCCCTGACCTCAGGGGTGATGCCGGCTCGGGGAACAACACCCTGGGGAGCGCGGGTCGTCCAGGGGGTCACGCACCGGTCCGAGGGGTGCGTCCCTCACCGCGCCGATCGCGCGGGGCCGGGTGGGAAGAGGCCGGGGTCAGTCGCGGGCACAGACCGCGCTGGCCTGTCGACAGAGGTCGACGTGCCTGCGGGAGATGAGGCGCTTGTCCGGGTTCACGGGAGCAATATGGCAGCGGCTTCGCCGGACGGTCAACCCGGTCCGTCCGCATCCTGATACTCGGCGCCGTGCCGCACTCACTGTGCGACCGCCCTCCGGGCCGCCTCGAAAGGCCTCCTGAACAGCGGATTCAACAGGACGGTACCGGCCGCGACAGGCAGTGCAGCCGTCCCGGCATGCGGACCGACGATGCGTTCGGGATCATCGCAGACATGAGAGAGATCGACCGCCGCACCGCGGATCTCCTCGAGGTAGTCGGGGTCGAGCAGGCTGGAGTGCTCGGTGACCACCACGAGATCGGGATTGACGACGTCCAGCAGCAGCGCGACCGCGCGCCCCACCGCACGGGCCCGCTCACGCAGCAGCCGGTCGGCACGACGGTCTCCCGCCGCCGCCGCGTCCACCACGAGGAAGGCGTCCGGCTCGGGCACGATCCCGCGGCGCACCGCTGTGACCCCGACCGCCGTGTTGGAGGCGGTTGCCTCGAGACAGCCCGACCTGCCGCACGGGCAGAGCACCGTGGAGTCCGGGACGGGCAGGTGGGCGACGTCACCGGCGCCGGAGCCCGGCCCCTGGTGGACCACCCCGGCGATACCGAGGGCCGCGTCGACCACATTGCCCACGAAGAGGTGGATGAGACCGCGGCGGGCGGCCGGGCGGCCGAAGAGGATCTCCGACTGGGCGACGGCCCGGGCGTGGTTGTCGATCCGCACCTCGATCCCGCCCAGCCCCCGGGCGAGTTCATCGGCGAGCGGCCGCCGGTGCCAGCCCAGCGCGTCATGCCGGACGACGGTCCCCCGCTCCGGGTCCACCCATCCGCCGAGGGCCGCGCCCACCCCCAGCAGGGGCCGGCCCCCTACCGCCCCTTCGAGGAAATCCCGCATCGCTTCGACGATTGCGCCCGGCATGTCCTGCGGTCCGATCCCGTCGTGCGGGAATCGGCGCCTGGCGAGCAGCTGCCCGCGGAGGTCCATCAGGCCGAACGTGGAGGCGGGCACACCGATGTGGATGCCGGCCGCAACCGGCCCCGAGGTCGCACCGGTGTGCAGGTCGACGGGGATCTGAGGCCGGCCGACACCGCTGCTCACCGCCTGCCCCGACAGCTCCCTGACCAGACCGAGCCGGGAGAGGTCGGCACACTGCCTCGACACGGCGGCAGGGCTGAGGCCGCAGAGCTCCGCGATCGCCCTCCGGGCGACGGGACCATGGTCGAGGACCGTACGCAGGACGGTGGCGGCGTTCGCCTCACGCCGCGGGTCGCCGGTCGTCCGGAGGATGTGCGGGGCGGCCGGCATGAGGGGTTTCCCTTCGGTCCAGCGACATGGTGCGGTCGCAACGTTACGGCGGCGTGAAATGGCCGGGGGTCCGTTCACCCCGCCTGCGGCAGGGCTGGAGCCACCCTCGTGATGAGCGGGTATTCGCAGCTCGGAGCCAGTTTGACGGGGCGTCGCCCTGGGCGGTGCGAGCGCTGATTCAACCACCCCCGCACATCTTCGGAGCACCGGAAGGCTGCTTGACGTCCACGGCGGGACGCTGGAAGTCTCCAGGACATGTTCGCGACGGCCGTTCCCACCGCTCGGCCGGTCCGCACCGGCGGCACCACCGCGCCGGCGGCGTGTCCGGGCCGCTGTCCTTCCGCCTGATCCGGCCTTCCCGGCCGGGGCCGGGCGTTCCGCCCCGCTCCGCCTCGCACCTCTGCGGCCCTCCTGCGCACAGCACGTCTCGCCCGGAGCCTTCCGAGGGCCGGAGTCTCTCTCAGCGTAATTACTTCCTCTCCGAGATTAATCAATCGGCCCAGGCCGTTCACACGCCCCGAAGGGATCTCCCATGTCTTCCACGACCACCGCCCCCGCCTCCACCGTCACCGTCCGAAAGATCGGCGGACGGATCGGCGCCGTCATCTCCGGAGTACGCCTCGGGGGTGATCTGGACCCGGCGACCGTCGCCGAGGTCCGGGCGGCCCTGCTGGCGCACAAGGTCGTCTTCTTCCGGGGCCAGGACCACCTGGACGAGGACAGCCACGAGGCGTTCGGCCGACTCCTCGGCACCCCGGTGGCCCACCCCACCGTCCCCTCCGCGGACGGCCGTTACTCCCTCGGCATCGACTCCGACCACGGTGGCCGCGCCAACCAGTGGCACACCGATGTGACCTTCGTGCCCGCCTACCCCGCCTTCTCGATCCTGCGTGCCGTCGTCGTCCCGCCGTACGGCGGGAACACCCTGTGGTCGAACACCGGGGCGGCGTACGCGGGACTGCCCGAGCCCCTGCGGGTGCTCGCCGACAGCCTGCGAGCGGTGCACTCCAACGACTACGACTACGCGGCGGTGCGCCCCGAGGCGCTGCCCGAGGCCCTGGCCCAGTACCGGGAGGTGTTCACCTCGACGAAGTTCCTCACCGAGCACCCGGTGGTGCGGGTGCACCCCGAGACCGGCGAACGGGTGCTGCTGCTCGGCAACTTCGTCCAGCGGATCAGCGGCCTGACGGGTCGTGACTCCCAGGCACTGCTCGGCCTGTTCCAGTCCCACATCGAGCGCCCGGAGAACACCGTCCGCTGGCAGTGGGAGGCCGGCGACGTCGCCATCTGGGACAACCGGGCCACGCAGCACTACGGGGTGGACGACTCCGACGCGCACGAGCGCAAGCTCCGCCGCGTCACCATCGACGGTGACGTCCCGGTCGGTACCGACGGCCGCTCCTCGAAGCTGATCAGCCCCGAGGAGGTCCCCGCCCCCTCGTACGGGATCCCGTCGGGCGCGTCGACGGCCTCGGAGCCGGAGCGGTCGCACGCATGACCGGCGGCTCCCTCCCGCTCGCCCCGGCGGACGGTGCACGGTCACCGTCCGCCGGGGCCGGCCCCCAGATCATCGTCATCCTCACGGACCAGCAGCGCTGGGACACGACCGGGGCGTACGGCAACCGCGCGGGGGTGACGCCGCAGTTCGACCGGATCGCCCGCGAGGGGACCCTGTTCGAACAGGCCATCACTCCCAACCCCGTCTGCGCTCCTGCCCGTTCGGCCCTCCAGACGGGCCGCTTCCCCACCGCGTCGGGTGTGTTCCGCAACGGCATCCGGCTCCCCGAAGGCATCCCCACGCTCGCGGCGGCGTGCGCGGCCGCCGGGTACACGACCGGCTACATCGGGAAGTGGCACCTGGCCGGGGAGGACGGCCCCGACGGTCCCGTACCTCGGGAACGGCGCGGCGGCTACGAGCGGTGGCTGGCCTCGGACCGTCTCGAGTTCACCTCGGACGCCTACCGCACGGTGGTGTACGACGAGGACGGCGAGCCGGTCCGGCTGCCCGGATACCGGTCGGACGCACTGATCGATGCCGCGATCCGCTTCGCGGCCGACCATCACGACCGCCCCTACCTCCTGTTCGTCTCCCTGCTCGAGCCGCACCACCAGAACGCCACCGACGATCACCCGGCCCCTGACGGTGGTCGCGGACGGTTCGAGGGCTCCTGGCTGCCGCCGGACCTGGCCGCCCTCTCACCGGGCGCACCGCAGGGTGGCGCTCACCGGCACCTCGCGGGCTACCTCGCCCAGATCCGGCGGGTGGACGAAGGCGTGGGCCGTCTGAGGGACGCGCTGCGGAGTCTCGGGACCGAGGACCGGACCGTACTGGCCTGGACCTCCGACCACGGGTCCCACTTCCGCACCCGCAACGGCGAGTACAAGCGCTCGGGCCACGACGCGTCGGTGCGGGTGCCTCTGGCGATCACCGGGCCGGGGTTCACCGGTGGCGGGCTCGTACGGCACCCGGTGAGCACGGTCGACCTGATGCCCACGCTGCTCGACGCCGCGGGCCTCCCCGTGCCCGGCGGCGTCCAGGGCCGGTCCCTGCTGCCGTTGACGGGCGGACGTCAGGACCCCGGACGCGCAGGTTCCGTCCTCGTGCAGATCAGCGAGGACAGGGTGGGGCGCGCACTGCGCACCGCGCGGTGGACCTATGTGGTGGACGCGCCGGACGCGGACGCGTGGAACGAGCCGGGCGCGGGCGAGTACAGGGAGACCGAGCTGTACGACCTCGAGGCCGATCCCCATCAGCTGGACAACCTCGCCGGGCTCGCCTCGCACCGGACGGTGGCGGACGGGCTGCGTGTGGAGCTGCTCGACTGGCTCGAGCGGGTCGAGGGGGTACGGCCCGCGATCCTGGACGCGGCCACCCGCCCCGCCGGGCAGCGTCGCGCGGAGTCCTTCCCCGGCACGGCCCCCTGGGAGGGCGTGCGGTTCGGACACCGCCCCGTCCACCGGCCGGAGACGGCGGTGGAGCGCCTTTGAGCGAAGCGGCCGGTGTGGTGGAACGAGTGCCCGGTGACGCCGATGGCGTCACCGGAAATCGGTGTGGCTAACATATGAGCACCGCCTAGCTCGAAAGATGGACTTGTGACTGCCACCGAGGACTCGTTCACCAATTGGAAGACCCGCGAGGAGATCGCGGAGTCGATGATCCCGATCATCGGGAAGCTGCACAGGGAGCGGGACGTCACGATCCTGCTCCACAGCCGCTCCCTGGTGAACAAGTCGGTGGTCAGCATCCTCAAGACCCACCGGTTCGCCCGCCAGATAGCCGGCGAGGAGCTCTCGGTCACGGAGACCCTGCCCTTCCTGCGCGCCCTCGCCTCCCTCGACCTCGGCCCGTCACAGATCGACCTGGGCATGCTCGCCGCGACCTACCGCAGCGACGGCCGGGGGCTGTCGGTGGACGCGTTCACCGCCGCGGCGGTGGCCGGGGCGACCGGGCCCGACAAGACGGAGCGGCGCGAGTCGCGCGATGTCGTCCTGTACGGCTTCGGCCGCATCGGCCGCCTCCTGGCCCGTCTGCTCATCGAGAAGACGGGCTCCGGCAACGGCCTGCGCCTGCGCGCCATCGTGGTGCGCCGGGGTGCCGGGCAGGACATCGTGAAGCGAGCCTCCCTGCTGCGCCGCGACTCCATCCACGGCCAGTTCCAGGGCACGATCACCGTCGACGAGGCGAACAGCAGGATCATCGCCAACGGCAACGAGATCCAGGTGATCTACTCGGACGACCCGACGTCGGTGGACTACACGGCGTACGGCATCAAGGACGCCATCCTCATCGACAACACGGGCCGCTGGCGTGACCGTGAGGGCCTGTCCCGGCACCTGCGGCCCGGCATCGCGAAGGTCGTCCTGACCGCGCCGGGCAAGGGCGACGTCCCCAACATCGTGCACGGCGTCAACCACGGCACCATCAAGCCGGACGAGCGGATCATCTCCTGCGCCTCGTGCACGACCAACGCCATCGTTCCGCCGCTGAAGGCGATGGCGGACGAGTACGGCGTGGTGCGCGGACACGTGGAGACCGTCCACTCGTTCACCAACGACCAGAACCTGCTGGACAATTACCACAACTCCGACCGTCGCGGGCGCTCGGCACCCCTCAACATGGTGATCACCGAGACGGGGGCCGCCTCGGCCGTCACGAAGGCGCTGCCGGATCTCAAGGCGAAGATCACCGGGAGCTCCATCCGGGTCCCGGTGCCGGACGTCTCGATCGCCATCCTCAACCTGCAGCTCGAGCGGGGCACCACGCGCGAGGAAGTCCTCGAACATCTCCGCGACGTGTCCCTGACCTCGCCGCTGCGCCGCCAGATCGACTTCATCACCGCACCGGACGCGGTGTCGAGCGACTTCATCGGCTCGCGTCACGCCTCGATCGTCGACGCCGGAGCCACCAAGGTCGACGGTGACAACGCGATCCTCTACCTCTGGTACGACAACGAGTTCGGCTACTCCTCCCAGGTCATCCGGGTCGTGCAGCACGTCTCGGGCGTGGAGTACCCGACCTACCCGGCGCCCGCCGTCTGACGCCCCCAGGGTCCTCGGCCTCCGGCGGGGATGCCGGGGACCCATGCCGGGGCGTCACCCTCACAGCAGATCCGCCTCCTCCGCTCCGGGGAGCGGCTGTTCGGCCCAGATGGTCTTGCCCGTGCCCGAATAGCGGGTGCCCCAGCGCCGGGTGAGACTCGCGACGAGCAGGAGGCCGCGTCCCCCCTCGTCGAACATCCGGGCGCGGCGCAGGTGAGGAGCGGTGCTGCTGCCGTCAACGACCTCGCAGATGAGCGCGGCGTCCCGGATGAGCCGCAGCCGGATCGGATCCCCTCCGTAGCGGATGGCGTTGGTGACCAGCTCGCTGACGACAAGTTCGGTGGTGAACGCCGCGTCGTCCAGGCCCCAGGCCGTCAGCTGCGCCGACGCCCGCTTGCGCGCGTTCGAGACGACGGCCGGATCCGCGGGCAGGTCCCATACGGCGTAGTGCCCGGCGTCGAGCCTCCTCGTCCGGGCGAGCAGCAGGGCCACGTCGTCGTTCTGCTGCCCTCTGAGCAGCGTGTTCGTCACGGTGTCGCAGGTCTCCTCCAGGGAGAGCCCCCGACGGCCGAGTACCGCGCGGAGCTCCGCCACGGCGGCTGCGGAATCGCTGCCGGCCGCATCGATCAGGCCGTCCGTGTACAGGGCGAGCCGGCTGTCCTCGGGCAGCTCGAACTCCGCCGCCTCGAAAGCGCTGCCGCCCACGCCGAGGGGCGGGCCGGGCGGCAGGGCGAGCTCCTCGACGGTGCCGTCGGGGCGGGCGAGCACCGGTTCGGGATGCCCCGCACGCGCCATGGTGCACGACCCGGTGGCCGGGTCGTACACCGCGTAGAGGCAGGTCGCGCCCGTCACCCGGGCGCCCTCGGGGCTGTTGGCCGGCTGCTCGCGGTCGAGCGTGAGCACCAGGTCGCCGAGCTGGGTGAGCAGCTCCTCCGGTGCGAGATCGACGTCCGCGAGCGTGCGTACCGCGGTGCGTAGCCGGCCCATCGTCGCGGAGGCGTGGACCCCGTGGCCCACGACATCTCCGACGACCAGCGCGACACGGGCACCGGAGAGCGGGATGACGTCGAACCAGTCACCTCCGATCCCGTTGCCTCCGGTGTTCGGCAGATAGCGTGCGGTGACGTCGACGGCTCTCTGCCTGGCCGCCCGGCGTGGCAGAAGACTGCGCTGGAGGGCGAGCGCCGTCTCCCGCTCCCTCGTGTAGCGCCGCGCGTTGTCCACGCACACGGCCGCGCGGGACACGAGTTCGGTGGCGAGCTGGAGATCGCCGGCACCGAAGGGCCTGGGCGTTCGGTGCCGGCAGAACTGCGCGACGCCGAGGGTGACCCCGCGCGCGCTCAGCGGCACGACGAGGACGGAATGGATCCTGTACCGCCGCATGGCCCGCAGGCGCGCGGGGTCGCCACTCATCCAGCGGGGCAGCGCGTCGTCGTCGACGAGCATGCGCACGGGCTCGCCGTGGACGAGCGCGCGGCCCACCACGGAGTCACGGTCGTACACGTGCGTCCCGCCCAGGGAGACGACCGCTTCCGGACAGCCTTCGAGTACGGACCCCTGGGCCGCCCTCTCGAAGCGGATCGGGCCCCTGCGACGGTCGGGTACGGCGTCGTCGCCGGCCACCACCTCCGAGAGCAGGTCCACGCTGACGAAGTCGGCGAACTCCTCGACGGCCAGTTCGGTGAGCTCCTCGGCGGTGCGCCCCACGTCGAGGGTGCTGCCGATGCGCAGGCTCGCCTTGTTCAGCACGGCCAGGCGCCGGCTCGCCCAGTACTGCTCCGTGGTGTCCATCATCACGACGCAGACACCCTGTACCTCGCCGGCGGGGTCCTTCACGGGCGAGAGCGCGGCCTGCCAGACGTGATCACCGTGCTGCGCCTTCAGGTGCATCTCGTACGTGGCGGCCTCGCCGGTCTCCAGCACGCGGTCGAGCGCCTCGGACAGCCCTTCGCCGCCCTCCAGGAACAGGCCGGGCTCGATCTCACCGGGCCGCAGGCCGAGCATCTCGGCCTCCGTCCTGCCGACCGAGGCAGCCCCGTTCGCCATGGCGAGCCGCTGGTCCCTGCCGAAGAACGCGACCGGGACGGGCAACTGCTCCAGGATCCCGCGGCGCCGCTCGTCGGACGCCACACCGGCCTCGGCGGGCCCGGCCGGCGGGGTGGCAGCGGAGTGTTCCCGCGGGCGTCCGCCGTTTCCGGGCGGGCCGGACGGGCCGGTCTCGTCCGCCGTCATGGGCCCATCACTCGTCCTCCCTCGGCGGGTCGCACGCGAACACGTGGTTCGGCCCTTGTCCAAGAATGCCCGCGTGTGACCTGGCTCTCAACCGTCGCGGGTGGTGCCATGGGCCGTTCGGGCGGGACCGCGACGCAAGTGCGAGGAGCCGTACGGATCCGGATCAGGAGGCGGATGTGAGCCGTGGCGCCGGGGCGCGGGCGGGATCGGGTCCCGTCCGCGCCCCGGTCTCCCCGGTCTTCCGACCGGGTCGGCAGGACCGGCCGGACCGGCAGGTTCAGCGGCGTGCGGGCGGCGCCGCGAGCGGACCGCCCTGGGCGAAGGCGAGCCGCGCGAAACGCTCGCCGATGCGGCGGTGGGTGACGGCGTCGGGGTGCAGTGCGTCAGGCAGCGGCAGTTCGACGGCATCCGCCTCGCCGTACAGCTCGCGACCGTCGAGGTAGTACAGATTCGGGTCCTCGGCCGCCCGCTGCCCGACGATCCGGTCGAGCTCGCGCCTGACGGCGACCAGCGTGAGTTTTCCCGCGGCGGCCTCGGCGGCATCCCCCGCGGCCCGGAAGCTCAGCTTCCCCTCGCCGAGCGCGTCGAGATCCGGGGCACTGGGGCCCGGGGTCTCCTCGTGGATGGGGCACAGGAGGGGCGAGACGACGAGCAGCGGCGTGCGGGGGTGCCCGTCGCGGATCGTGTCGAGGAATCCGTGGACTGCGGGGGTGAAGGCGCGCAGCCTCATGGCATCGGTGTTGACCAGGTTGATTCCGGCCTTGACGCTGATCAGGTCCGCGGGGGTGTCACGCATGGCCCGGGCGGTGAAGGGATCCAGCAGGCCGCCCCCGCCGAACCCCAGGTTGACCAGTTCCACCCCACCGAGCGCCGCGGCGAGCGCGGGCCAGGTGGTGGCAGGGCTCGCCGCGTCCGAGCCCTGGCTGATCGAGCTGCCGTGGTGCAGCCAGACGGCGCGGCCACGGTCGGGGGCGGGATCCGCCGGGGCGTCCGCGCGCAGGGAGACCAGTTCGGTGGTCTCGTTGTGCGGCAGCCAGATCTCCACCTCCTTCGGCCCCACCGGCAGACCGTCGAAGCGGACCGTGGCCACCGCTCCCGCCCTCGTCCCGGTGGTTCCGGTCGCCATGTCGATGATCAGGGCGTTGCCGCCCTCAGCCACGGCCTGCCCGGCGGGCCGGCCGTCGACGAGGAGGTCGTACACACCGTCCGGGCGCGGGGGCGCGCCCACGTAGACGCGCTTGGTGGGCAGCGTGTCCAGTTCCAGGACGGTGGCCCGGGTGCGCAGCGCGATCCGTACGCCGGACGGCTGGGCCTGCGCCATGGCGAGCTGGCCGTCGGTGTTCTGGGACCGGGCACGGGCAGGGAGCCGGTGCGGCAGCAGTCCGTGCTCGGTGCGCTCCAGGTCGAGGGCTCCGCGCAGCATCTCGCCGGTGAGGGGGATCGTGGTGAGAGGGGGATGGGTGGTCATTCTCGGCCGCCTGTCGGGTATGTGGGTGTCAGGTCCGGTGGAAGAGGCCGCGTCAGGGAGCGGGCCAGTTGCGCAACAGGGCGTCGAGGGCGTCCAGGACTCGTGACCAGGTCTCCTGCGTGCCGGGCTCGCTGTGGCTGAAACTCCCGCCCGACTCCAGGCTGATGTATCCGTGGAAGACACTGCCGAGCAGCCGGACGGCGTGGGTCTGGTCGGGTTCGCTCAGGTCGTACCCGCGGAGCACGGCCCGCGTCATTGCGGCGTGGCGACCGCCCGCGCTCGCCGCGGCCGTCTCCGGGTCGAGCCGGGTCTGCGCGGCGGCGTAGCGGCCGGGGTGCTCCCTCGCGTAGTCCCGGTAGGCGTTCGCGAAGGCCTCCAGCGCGTCCTTGCCCGCCCGCCCCGCCAGCGCCGCGGCCACGCGGTCGGCCATCTCCGCCAAGGCCAGGAGGGCGATCCTGGTCCTGAGGTCCTGGGAGTTCCTCAGGTGCGAGTAGAGGCTGGCGTCCTTGACGCCGAACTGCCGCGCGAGGGCGGCGACGGTCACCTTGTCGAAGCCGACCTCGTCGGCCATATCGGCTCCGGCCCGCGTCAGACGTTCAGCGTTCAGGCCCGCTCGCGCCATGGATACCACCCTCTTCGAGACGTGCGATCATGCGTTTCCCTAGTACCCCTAGGCAAATCACAAGCCACCCTAAGCGAATGCACCCCCGCCACCCACACCGGCGTGCCCCGGACCCCGCGAACCCCCTTCCCGACCCAGGGATGACGCGGACGGGGCGAGCGGGGCGAATACCCTTTCGCAACACCGATCTTCGATTTCGAAACTTTCGAAATGCCTGGCACTCCACCACGGCACACTTCTCCCCGCAGGCAATGAACGAACACCCCCACACGCCATATCATTCACGCTGAGCTGGTGTTTTCCGTCAACTCCGCCCGGCATCGGATTTCGACTCTTTCGGAATTCTCGCCGAAAGGATTGACACCTGACAGGGGCAGATCAAAACTGTTGGCCGTCGGCAGACCTCACCACCGCCGATCCAGGTCGCTCCTGACCCGGTGTTCCACCAGGCCGCCCTACGACGGCCTTCCACCGGTCCGGCCGGGCCGCGCACGACAGCACAGCTCGGCGTCACCCCGCCTCTCCATGCCCCCACCGAAGGCGGTCCCGCGCTGCCCGGACCCCTACCCGGCCCATCAGGACGAGGAGGAAGCACCCGCATGAACGACGCACCCGCCCGCTCGACGAGCCGTACCCACGGCCGCTTCAGACGGGCCATCCGCAACGCCGCCGCGGCCGTCACGGCCGTGGTGGCCGTACTGGCGCTGCCGGGCACGGCCAGCGCCGACACCGTCGTCAACTCCAACAAGACCGGGACGGACAACGGCTACTACTACTCCTTCTGGACGGACAGCCCCGGCACGGTCTCGATGAGCCTCGGGGCCGGCGGCAGCTACGGGACTTCCTGGAGCAACACCGGGAACTTCGTCGCCGGAAAGGGCTGGAGCACGGGCGGACGCAGGAGCGTGACGTACTCGGGCAGCTTCAACCCGTCCGGCAACGCCTACCTGACGCTGTACGGGTGGTCGACGAACCCGCTCGTGGAGTACTACATCGTCGACAACTGGGGCACCTACCGCCCGACCGGCACCTTCAAGGGCACGGTCACGAGCGACGGCGGCACGTACGACATCTACGAGACCACGCGGGTGAACGCCCCCTCCATCGAGGGCACCCGCACCTTCAAGCAGTTCTGGAGCGTCCGGCAGTCGAAGCGGACCGGAGGCACCATCACCACCGGCAACCACTTCGACGCGTGGGCCCGCAACGGCATGAACCTCGGCACCTTCAACTACATGATCATGGCCACCGAGGGCTACCAGAGCAGCGGCAGCTCCAGCATCGACGTGGGCGGCACATCGGGCGGCGGGGGCGGGGGCGGTGGGGGCGGCTGCACGGCCACCGTCAGCGCGGGCCAGAAGTGGAGCGACCGCTACAACCTGAACGTCACGGTCACAGGCTCCAGCAACTGGACCGTCACCATGAACATCCCCTCCCCCGCCAAGGTCCTCTCCACCTGGAACACCACCGCCACCTACCCGAGTGCACAGATCATGACCGCCAAGCCCAACGGCAACGGCAACACCTTCGGCACCACCATCCAGGCCAACGGCAACTGGACCTGGCCGACCGTCTCCTGCACCACGAACTGACCGGCCCGCCCACCCACGGGCTCTCCCTCCACGGGCGGCGCGCCCCGGCGTCGCCCGTGGAACCGGCCGTACACCCCCTCAGGACGAAGGACGAAGGAACCCGCATGCGCCTCTCCGCACGATTCCCGCTCCCCCGCGCTGTCACCGCCCTGGCGGTGACAGCCCTGGCGGCGACCACCGTGGTGGTGGCCGGCTCCGCCACCGCCACCGCAGCCACCCCCGCAACCGCCGCCGCCTGCAGCGGCTACGTCGGTCTCACGTTCGACGACGGTCCGTCGAGCAGCACACCCGCCCTGCTGAACGCGCTGCGGCAGAACGGGCTGCGGGCCACGATGTTCAACCAGGGCCAGTACGCCGCGTCGAACCCCGCTCAGGTGCGCGCCCAGGTGGACGCCGGGATGTGGGTGGCCAACCACAGCTACACCCACCCGCACCTCACGCAGATGAGCCAGGCCCAGGTGGAATCGGAGATCTCCCGGACCCAGCAGGCGATCTCCGCCGGCGGCGGGGGAACTCCCAAGCTGTTCCGCCCTCCCTACGGCGAGACCAACGCCACCGTGCAGGCGGCGGCCGCCAAGTACGGCCTCACCCAGATCATCTGGGACGTCGATTCGCAGGACTGGAACAACGCCAGCACCGACGCGATCGTGCAGGCCGCCGGCCGCCTCACCAACGGCCAGACCATCCTCATGCACGACTGGCCGGCGAACACCCTCGCCGCGATTCCGCGCATCGCGCAGGGACTCGCCGGCCGAGGGCTGTGCGCCGGAATGATCTCCCCGCAGACCGGCAGGGCCGTGGCACCGGACGGTGGAGGCACCGGCGGGGGCGGTGGGGGCGGCTGCACGGCCACCGTCAGCGCGGGCCAGAAGTGGAGCGACCGCTACAACCTGAACGTCACGGTCGCAGGCTCGAGCAACTGGACCGTCACCATGAACATCCCCTCCCCCGCCAAGGTCCTCTCCACCTGGAACACCACCGCCACCTACCCGAGCTCACAGATCATGACCGCCAAGCCCAACGGCAACGGCAACACCTTCGGCACCACCATCCAGGCCAACGGCAACTGGACCTGGCCGACCGTCTCCTGCACCACGAACTGACCGGCCCGCGGCCGGCGACACCGGTGGGGCGCCCCGGCCGTGAGCCGGCCGGCGTCCCACCGCCCAGCGAGGACCCGCGCACCGGGCACGGCGCCGAGTGGTCTCGTGGACCGGCGAAATCCTGCGTGCAGACCCTGACTTGGCCCCACGGCCGCGATACGGGGGTCAGGTTGCCTATTCTGTTCGTCAACTGATCAACGACGCCGCGCCATTCAGGAGTTCACCCATGTCCCGACCGGAGCACGACGCCCCTTCGCTGCGTATCGACACCAGCAAGCCCCATCCCGCCCGGATGTACGACTGGTTCCTCGGCGGCAAGGACAACTACCCGGTGGACGAGGCCATGGGCCGCCAGATGCTCGCCGTGGAACCCGGCGTCCCCGTCATGGCGAAGACGAACCGGGCCTTCATGCACCGCGCCACCCGCTGGCTGGCGGACCAGGGCATACGGCAGTTCCTCGACATCGGCACGGGCATCCCCACGGAACCCAACCTGCACCAGGTGGCCCAGCGGATCGCGCCCGACGCCCGCGTGGTCTACTGCGACAACGACCCGATCGTCCTGGCACACGCCGGCGCCCTGCTCAAGGGCACCGAGGAGGGTGCGATCGACTACGTCCAGGCGGACGCACGGAACCCGGAGTTCATCCTCGAGAACGCGGCCAGGACCCTGGACTTCGGGCAGCCGGTCGCCCTCTCGCTGATCTCCGTGCTGCACTTCGTCAGCGACGAGGACGGCGCGCACGAGGTGGTGGAACAGCTGAGCAAGGCGCTCGCGCCGGGCAGCCACCTGGTGCTCTCGCACATCACCGCCGACTTCGTTCCGGAGGAGGCCCGGAAGGTCAACGAGATGTACAAGGCCAACGCCCTCACCCTGGCGCCCCGCACCCGCGACGAGTTCGCCAGGTTCTTCGGCGGCTTCGAAATCGTCGAGCCGGGCATCGCCACGGCCGATGCCTGGCACCCCGAACTGGGTGAGCCGGTCGCCGGGCAGGAGGGCGTACCCGCGGCCGGTTACGTGGCCGTGGGCCGCAAGCCGTAGTCGAAGGGCGTGCCGCAGCGCGCCGCCGAGTGACCGGCCGTCCCCGGGAGGACCGACCCGGGGACGGCCGGGCCCGCACCCCTCACACCGCCCGGCCACCGGCCTGGCGCGAGCAGGAGACGACCACCACGAGCGGCCAGAACGACTGGGCGAACGTGATCACCCGCTCGGCCGCCCCCGCCGTGCCCAGCACGAACAGTGCGAGCAGGAACCACGCGCCGCCGAGCCACATCAGCGCCGCCGCCGTGACGGAGGGCACCGGGCGCAGCCCCCAGGGAACCGGGTCCGCGCGCAGCGGGATCGCCGCCCCAGGCCCCCCGTCGTACTCGCGGGCAACCGCGCCGCGGCCACGCCGCACGGCCAGCACCGGCCAGACGGCGAGCAGCGAGAACCCGATGGCCACGACCACGCCGTGGGAGAAGGACCCCCCACTGCTCGGTGCCGGGAACAGCGCCAGCAGCATCGCCGAGAGTCCGCCTGCGGCGAGCGCCACCCGCCCCGGGACGGCGGCGGGGCGCAACCCCCACGCGGTGGTCACATGGCAGGCGCCCAGTGCCAGCAGGGCCGACGTCATCACCCAGTACCCCCCGGCCCCGTCCGCGGCGAGGATGCTGATCGTGGAGGAGGCGGGATCGTAGCCGGGCCCCTGGAGTTCCGCGGAGACCGACCATCCACCGACGAGGAGGATCGGGGCGCTGATCGAGGAGAGCAGGGCCCACCAGGGCACGGATCGCATCGCTGCACGGTAGAACGTCCGCCCGGCCGAACGCCGGTGCACACGCAGGGGGAGGCGTACTCCGCACGCGACCGGGTAGACGGGTGACGCCGGATCAGATGGCGGGATTCCGAACGCCGCGCGCTCCGGTCGACGACGACGGCTCGTGCCCTGGTGAACCACCCCGGGCGTGGATCGAACCCAGAGGAGAACCCGCTGTGCTGACCCCCAGTCCGCAGGACCTGAGAGTGGCCCTGGCCCGTTACGCCGACGCCCGGATCGAGGACGCCCGGCGTCCGACCGAGGTGACGGCCCGGGCCCTCGAGGACGCCTCCTACACCCTGTGCGTGATGACCGGCACCCAGGCGGTCCGCCAGGCGCTCCAGGCCGCGGACTCCATGCTGGGCATGCGGGCCACCGTCTCCCCCGGGCTGCGCAGGCCCGTCGCGGCGCAGCAGGACGACAGCCTCCTCTCCGCCTGACCGTACGCGCCGGCGGGCGTACGGGTGGGGCCGCCCTTCGCGGCATGCCCGCCGTCGGCCTAATCCCGCCCGGCGGCGTCCTGGCACCGGGACGCTGTCCGGGTGGCGGAGAGCGGAGCTGGCGACGACCGGAAGACCGAGCGGCTGACCGCGCTGTCCGACGGGATCTTCGCCATCGCCATGACACTGCTGGTGCTCGACGTCCACGTCCCGCCCGGTCTGTCGGACAAGGGCTTCCGCGACGCGGTCGGCGACGCGGTGCCGGACCTGGGTGCCTACGCGTTGAGTTTCATGATCCTTTCGGCGTTCTGGCACGACAACAGGCGGATCGTGGCACTCGTCCCCCGGTTCGACGGCCCGGCTCTGCAACTGGCGCTCATCTGGCTCGGCACCATCGCGCTCATCCCCTTCCCGACGGCTCTGCTCTCGGAGTACGCCTACGAACCACTCGCCGTGGCGGTGTACGCGGGCTCCGTGAGCCTTACGAACCTGCTCGAGCTGGCGGTGCTGAGGACCGGCGTGCGATCGGCCGGACCGTCCGGTCCGGCCGATCGTGCGACCGTCCGGTCGGTGGCGGCCGACCTCTGCGGAACCGCCTGCGTCTTCGGGGCCACCGTCCCCCTGGCCTTCCTGCTCTCTCCGGCCGCTGCCATGTGGTCGTGGCTGGCGCTCGTACCGGTCAAGGTCGTGCTCGGCCGGCGCAGCCGCCGCCCGTACTCCTCCTGACCCGTACCTCTCCTGATCAGGGCGGGCCGGCGGCGCGCCGGTCGGGGGCGCCCGGTGGCACCCGCCGTCACTCCGTCGTGAGGACGAGCGACTCGTAGTAGGCGCCGAGCCTGCGCAGATAGAACAGGTCACCGGTGTCCTGGTCGCGCTCGAAGCGCGGCGCGTCCTTGATCTGCTCCTTGTCGCATCCGACCCTGATCACCCGTCCGCCGTCGTCGACGGCGGTGACCAGGCCGGCCGGGACGACGAAGCTCCTCCCGAACTTCCAGACCCCGGCGTCCACGACGAGGTGGTCGAAGCCCGGTACCGGGGAGAGCCGGACGACGGGGCCCACACTCCCGTCCCGCGCCTCGACCTCGTAGCCGATCACATCGTCCTCGATCGGCCGGCCCAGCTCCGCCCGGCAGTTCCAGATCCCTTCCATGACCTCCTCCTCCTGGCAGCCGGCCGGATCCGGCCGCCGGACCTTCCGTATGCCCCCGCGCGCGCGAGCGAAGCGGCCCGGACCGGTCTGCTGCCCGATCGGCCCTACGGCGCCATCTCGTACGCCCCCGAGAGGGCCTCGACCCGTGCCCAGACCCGCGCGGAGCGGGCCTCGTCGGCCACCGGGCGGCGCACCGCGGCGAGGGCCCATGCCTGCTGGGCGGCGGTGGCGGAGTCCTTGCCGTGCAACTCGACCGCGTGGGCGGAGAAGTCGCGGACCAGGACGGAGAAGAGCTCGTCGAGCACGTCCCCGTCCAGGGCGACGGAGCGGGCCTGTTCGAGGATCAGCTGGCCGTGGACGACCAGCGCGAAGAGCTGGCCGACCGACAGCAGGAAGTCCAGGTCGCGGCTCTGCTCCGCGTCGGGTGCCGACTCGGCGACGAAGGCGCACAGGGCGTCGGCCTGCTCACGGAAGCGGGCCACGTTCGGCAGCTCGGCGTAGGCGTCGAAGGCGGGACGCCAGTCGTGGAAGCGTACGGCCCCGAGGCCACGCGCGGGTCCCTGCCGGAAGAGGAAGGCGTCGTCGGCCGCGTCCTGACGGGATGCCACGGGCTCGTACGCCACCGGGTCCAGCAGGTGGTTGCGCATGAACTTCAGGATCAGGGCCAGGTTGACGTGGACCGTGCCCTCCAGCTTCGGCAGGCTCCTGATCTCCACCGCCGCCTGCGCGAAGTAGGTGTCCTTCTCGAAGCCCTTGGCCGCGATGACGTCCCACAGCAGGTCGACGACCTTCTCGCCCTCGGTGGTCACCTTCATCTTGGTCATCGGGTTGAACAGCAGGTACCTGCGGTCGTCGGGCCCGGCCGAGCGGAAGTAGTCGACCGCCCGGTCGCTGAACAGCTTCATGCCGGCGAGTCGCACGTAGGCGTCGGTCAGCTCACGCCGGACATGGGGGAAGGCGGTCACGGGACGGCCGTACAGCACACGGTTGTGCGCGTGTGTGACCGCCTCGTACATCGCGTGCTCGCTGATGCCGATCGAGGCGGTGCAGAGGTTGAACTTGCCCACGTTGACCGTGTTGAGCGCCGCGTCGAAGGCCGCGCGCCCGGTGTGCAGGACGTCGGCCGCGGCAACCGGGTAGCCCTCCAGGCGGAACTCGCTGACGTACTTCGACGAGTCGACGACGTTCTTCACCAGCCGGTACGCGGGGTGGCGGCTGTCGGCGGCGAAGAAGACGTAACCGTCGGGGCCCTCGACGTCCGTGCGGCGGCCGAAGACGGAGACGAGGCCCGCCGTGTTGCCGTTGCCTATGTAGTACTTGGACCCGGAGGCCAGGAAGCCTCCGTCCCCGTCCGGTTCCAGGAGCATGTCGGTGGAGTAGATGTCGGCGCCGTGCTCCTTCTCCGAAAGGCCGAACGCGAACACCTCGCCGTCGGCGAGCAGCCGGGCCGCTCGGCTGCGCGCGGCTGCGTTGTCGCTCTGCCATACGGGGCCGAGACCGAGGATGGTCACCTGCCACGCGTACCAGTAGTCCAGCCCGTAGAACCCGAGGATCTCGTTGAGCGCGGCGATCCGGGCGGTGTCCCAGCGCTGGTCCTCCCGCTCCGCCTCGGACGCGGGGGTGAGGAAGGTGGCGAACAGCTTCTCCTTCGCGGCGAACTCCAGGAACTCCCCCAGCCAGGCGCGGGAACGGTAGTCCTCGATGAGCCGGCGCTTTCCGCGCGCCTCGAACCAGTCGACGGTGGCGCGCAGCAGCCTGCGGGTCTCGGGGTCGAAGTGCGCAGGGTCGTAGGAGCGCGGATTGAAGAGCAGCGGGTCGGGCACGGTGGTACACCTTCCGGGATACGGGCGGGAGGATGCGGGGCGGATTCAGCCGCGCGGAGCGGCGGCGAGCCGGTGCAGGGTGGTGAGCACGTCTTCGAGCCAGGCGATCGTCATGCGTTCGTAGGCGATGCCGCCGCGCAGGACGACGTGCTGGAGTTCCTGTCCCCGGTCGAGGGGGACGGGTGCGTCCGGGCCGGTGAAGTCACGGAGCTCTCCCGCGAGGTAGCGCGTGAGCCGGTCGCTGTGGACCCGGTGGTGCCGCTCGACCTCCCCGAGCAAAGCGGCGGGGTCGTCGAAGGCGGCTCCGCGGATCTTCACGGCGAGGTCGTGGCGGAGGCTCTCGGGCTCGATCGGCTCGTGGAGCCAGCCGGAGAGGACGTCGCGTCCGGGAGGGGCGACGGAGTACTCCTTCTTGTCGGGGCGGCGCTCCTGCGGCACGTCGCGGACTTCGAGGAGACCGTCGCCCTCCATGCGTCCGAGGACGCGGTAGATCTGCTGGTGCGTGGCCGTCCAGAAGTAGCCGATGGACCGCTCGAACCTCCGGGCCAGCTCGTAGCCCGACCCGGGCTGCTCCAGCAGGGAGACGAGGATCGCGTGTTCGAGGGCCATGCCCCGATCGTTCTATGCAACTGGTTGCATAGCAAGAGAGCGGTGCGGGGTGAGACGCGCCTCACCCCGCACCGCCCCCGGAGAAGATGTCACCCGTCGCCCCACGGAGAGCCGTACTTCTCCCCGAGCGCCCGCGCCTCCTCCTCCGTCAGCAGACGCGGGGCGCGGTCGCCCAGTGCGAGAAGTAGGGCGGAGACCTCTTCGACCTCCACCGCGGCCTCCACGGCAGCGGTCATCGAGGGGCCCGGCAGGACCGGCCCGTGGTTCTGGAGCAACGCAGCGGGAAGGGCAGGCGGGCGACGTCCTCGGCCTGTTCCGGGTCGCCCCGCTCAGCGCGTTCGACACGATCGTGACCGACGGTCCCCTCGCGGAGGCCGCCAACGAGGGGCTGCGCGCGGGCGGTGCCGACCTGCGGCCGGCGAGCGCCTGACCCCCACCCGGGCGGTCCCGGTCGGGACCGGGACCGCCCGGGTTCAGAGAGCGTCCGGGTTCACTCCGGTGAGGCGGGCCGACTCCTCCCACAGGGCGCGCGCGGTGTCCATGTCCTGCGCGCGGACGGACATGCGGGCGGGTGCGGGCCCTCCCCTGGTCTCGCCCAGCAGCCGGGGCCCGTAGTAGCTTCCGCCGAGCGCGTCGGGCAAGGTCGCCGCGTACAGGACGGGCAGCGCACCCGCCGAGGGCCGTTGCGTGTAGAGGCGGGTCAGACGTTCCAGCTTCGCCGCCCAGGGGCGCCCCGCCAGCCGGGGGCCCGCCTGGCCGAGTTCCGTCGCGGACAGTCCGGGATGGGCCGCGAGCGACAGGATCGGCCGCCGGGCGGCGTCGGCGCGGCGCTGGAGTTCGGCGGTGAAGAGGAGGTTGGCGAGCTTGGACTGCATGTAGGCGCGCCACTTGTCGTAGCCGCGTTCCGCGTTGAGGTTGCCGAAGTCGATCCGTCCGGCCCGGTGACCCAGCGACGACACGGTCACGACGCGCGACATGCCTCCCGTTCCGAGGTGGGGCAGCAGGTGGTGGGTGAGCGCGAAGTGGCCGAGGTGGTTGGTGCCGAACTGCATCTCGAAGCCGTCGGCGGTGCGGAGCAGGGGCAGCGCCATGACTCCGGCGTTGTTCACCAGGAGGTCCAGCCGGCCGTCGGTCTCCTCGGCGATCCGGGCGGCGCCGTCGGCCACGGCGGAGAGGTCGGCGAGGTCGAGCGGGACCAGCCTCGCGTCGGATCGCGGTGCCGCACGGCGTACGGCGTCCAGCGCCCGGCTCCCCCGCTCGTGGTCACGGCAGGCGAGTACGGTCCGCGCGCCGGACCGGGCGAGGGCGAGGGCCGTCACGGCCCCGATTCCGCTGTTGGCGCCGGTGACCACCGCGGTGGTGCCGGAGAGGTCGGGCATGTCGTCGAGGTTCCAGGAGTGCATGGGTCACGCCTCCCCTGCGGAGGCCGTCGCACACCTGTGGCCCGGGGGACTCCGGGGCCGGCCGGGTGGCCCCGACGGTTGGGCGTGCGCGGCGGTGGGTCCGGCCGGGTTCTGCCCCGCTCGTGAGACCGTCACGGTCCGGTCCTCAGCGGGACCCGTCCGGGGTCTCCGTTCCGTGGCGGCCGGCAGCGTCCGCCGAGCCGTCCCCGGTCACCCTGGTTCCTGGGTGGCGGTGCGCGCACAGGTAGGCGACGGCGAGCGCGATGGCCATTCCGTAGAACACCCACTGGTTGGCCTCGGCGAAGTCCAGCCGGACGGCGTCCATCGAATCCCGCATCAGGGCGGCGACACGGCCGTCGCCGGACGGGGCCTGGGCGTCAGGGTTTCCGGTGACGGCCTCCGCGACCGACCTGGCCGCGTCACCGGCCGGGCCCTCGGGCACTCCCCTCGACGTAAGCGTCTCCACGACCCGGTCGGTGGTGATGTGGGTGAGGATCGTCCCGAAGACGGCGATGCCGACGCTGGCCGCGTAGTTGCGCACGGTCTGGGTGACGCCTGTGACCTCGCCGTACGAGGCTCCGATCGACCGGTTGACGGCATCGGTGGAGGCCGGGGCGAGGAGGAATCCGATGCCCGCCCCGGCGAGCGCGGCGTACGGCCACTGGTCGTGCATCGAGAGGTCCGTGAGTTTGTTCGCCCACAGGGCGAATCCGACGGCCCCCAGCGCCGTACCGAGCTTCATCGCCGGGCGCGCTCCCCGCCGGTCCAGGATCCGCCCGCCCCACTGGGAGGCGATCCCGAAGCCGATGAAGAAGTACAGCAGGTACAGCGCGGCCTGGTTCGGGGAGGCACTCAGCGAGACCTGCGCGTAGACGGAGGCGAAGAAGAACACCGGGACGAACGCCAGCATCGCGAAGAAGAGGACGAGCATGTCGACGGTGAACGCCCGGTCCCTGAAGACCCGCAGCTTGATGAGCGGTTCCTCCACCCGGAGTTCGTAGCGGCAGAACACGACCAGCACGGCGAGCCCGCCCACGATGCACAACCAGGTGAGGACGCTGCTCCAGCCCCACGCGGACGCCTGCTGGAAGCCGAGGACACTCAGCCCCATGCCCACGGCGATCAGGACGGCACCGGGGACGTCGAGCTTCTCCCGGCGACGGGTCTCGGGGATACGGGCCATGGCGGCCAGGACCAGGGCGATCACGGCGACCGGTACGTTCACCCAGAAGATGGCCCGCCAGGTCCAGCCCGTCAGCCATCCGCCGAGCAGAGGTCCGACCGCCGTCAGCGCACCCGAGATCCCGAAGAACAGCGCGAGGGCACGCCCCCGCTTGTCGACCGGGAAGACCGCGATGACGACGGCGAGGGCGGCGGGGAACATCAGCGCCGCTCCGAGCCCCTGCGTCGCGCGGAACACGATCAGCCACGTCTGCGCGAGGCCACCCTCGGGGACACACCCGCACAGCACGGAGGAGAGGACGAAGAGCAGGGTGCCCGCCACCATCACCCTGCGGTGGCCGAGGATGTCGGACAGCCGTCCGCCCAGCGCGAAGAAGGCCGCGAGCGCGAGGAGGTAGGCGTTGACCACCCACTGCATCCCCGAGGACGAGAGGCCGAGTTCGTCGATGATGCGAGGGGCGGCGATGGAGACGATCGTCTGGTCGATGAACGTCATCGACACGGCGAAGAGCATCGCCGCCAGGGTCAGCGTCCGGTTGGCGTCACCCCGTCCGCCCGGCCGGCCCGCCGCGCTCCGGCCGGGGTCCGAGGGGATCTTGTCGGTCGGCATGGTCCGAGTGTGGACCGGACAGGGAACCGCCGCACGTCAGCCTGTCACCCCGCGTACTGCGGATGGCGGCGGCCCGGGACTCCTGACGAGAACACCCGCCGCGACGAGCCCGGCGAGGCCGACGTCCGTGTCCGTGTACTCACCGCCGAGAAGGTGCTCCGTGTACGCGTCCACGTCCAGGGTGAACGGCTCGACGAACTCCTCCGCGTCGGGTGTGGGTTCGGCGACCTTGCGGCAGCCGGTGGCCAGCACCGCGTATCGCACATGGGTGGCGTAGGAGGCCAGGTACGTCCGCATCACGACGTGCGTGGTACCCGCGCGGTATCCGGTCTCCTCCAGGAGCTCCCGCGCCGCCGCGTGCCGGACGTCCTCCCCGGGCTCGATCATGCCGCCGGGGAGCTCCGCCAGGACCTTGCCGGGACCCGGCCGGTACTGCCGGACGAGGATGCCCCGGCCCTCCTCGGTGAACGCGACCAGTGCCACCGTCGGCGCGCCGTCGAGGATGTCCCAGTCCGAGTCCTTGCCGTCCGGCTGTACGTAGGTGCGGCGCCGGACCGTCAGATATCCGGCCGGGTCAGGGCGCTCGCTCTTCAGCGTCCAGGTCAGTGCCTCACGACTCTCCGTCACCACCGGATCATGTCCGTGCCGCCGCCACGCGAAACGGTCCGGGCCCCGGGCGCGGGCCGTCAGACCGCCGGGACCGCCGGGCCGCGCCGCGCACGGCGTTCCGGTCCGGCGCGGACGCGGTGCAGGGCGATCATCGCCTGGTCGTCGTGGGGACGGCCCCCGGAGTGGCGGGCGACGTCCTGGATCAGCAGGTCCAGGATCTGTCCCGGCGTGACGTGGGCACCGGAGGCGAGGCGTCTGCCGAGCAGGTGCGGAAGGCGGCCCACCGGGTCGTAGAAGCGTCCGGAGGAGTCCCGGGACTCGGTGACTCCGTCCGTGAGGCAGAGGAGGGTCGCCCCGGCGGGGAACGCGAAGCTGTCGACCGGCGTGTCCCACGCCCCCAGGTCGCTCATCCCGAGCGGAGGCGCCTCCTCGGAGGTCTCCAGGAGGGTGGCGGCGCCCCGGGTGTCGATGAGCACCGGCGGGGGATGGCCGCGGTTGACCAGGCGTACGGTCTCCAGGTCCTCGGAGAACTCCGCGATGAGGGCCGTCGTGAAGCCCTCCTCCTGCTGCCGGCCCCCGCGCCGGCCGCCCTCGCGCAGGAGCGCCCACTCCAGCCTGCTCACCAGCTGCGCCAGATCCTCCGCCTCGTCCGCCGCGTACCTGAAGGCCCCGAGGTCGGCGCTGACCGCGCTGACCGCGCCGAGTCCCTTGCCCCTCACGTCAGCGACCATCGCGCGGATCCCGTAGGGGGTGCTCTGGACGACGTAGAGGTCTCCGCCGATCAGCGCCTCGCTCTCGGCGGGCACGTACCGCGCGTCGACACGCAGATCCCCCAACCGCGCGGGAGGCCGCGGCAGCAGGGCCCGCTGCGCGACCGCCGCGACGTACTGGGCGCGCCGCGCGCGGGAGTCCTGTCGGCGCAGCATCCGGTGGATCAGGACCGCGAGCGCGGTGACGGCCGCGAGGGTGATCTGGTTCGCCACTCCCGCACGCCAGCCGAAGGTCCCGTCGACCCGTGCGAGAAACGCGTGGACGACCATCGCGGTGATCCCCACGGCGATGATCCCCCGGACGCCGGCCAGCGGCGCCGCGGCGACCGGCGCGGCGATGAGCAGGGGCGCGGACGTGACGTCGTGAGGTGTGGCGAGGTCGACCACCACGGCCAGCACGATGAGGCCGACCGGGATCCAATGTGTTCTCAGCAGCTGCGGCACTCCCCCACGTTGCCCCCGGCCCGGGGCCTCCGCATCCCCGGTCGGACGGGTACGCGCACATGGCGGGGCGCCTGACGGGCACCTGGTCCCGTGGGAGACGGCGGGGCGGCGCCGCTTCCCCGGCCGCTCTCCGGTCCGGTGCCCGACCGGAGACCGGAACGTCGCGTGAACCGCCCGTGTGAGTGCTCGTACTGAGCAGCCGATGTCCGAGGACAGGGGAAGCCATGCGTTTCGGGAAGACCACCGCCGTTGTCACCGCCACCGTCGTCGCGGCTCTTTCCCTCACCGCCTGCGAGCGGGAGGGTGACACGGCGTCCGGCGTCGCCGTGTCCTCCCCCACCGGGGCGCCTTCCACGGCCGGGAGTCCGGGCGGCTCCGGCGGGACCCCGGGGGCCGGCGGCGCGGAGGAGCCCGGCGGCGACAGCCAGGCGTCCGGCTCGTCCGCCCCCGCCCCCGCCCCCGCACCGGACGGCACCTGCCGTACGGCCGGTCTCTCCTTCAGCAGCTCCGGGGGCATGGCGGAGGGAGAGGTGCTGATCAACCTGGAGAACACCGGGCCGGACTCCTGCTCGATGCGCGGTTACCCGGGCCTGGATCTCTCGGGCCGGGACGGGACGGTGAGCGCCGAGCGCAACAGGGACCGGACGGTCCGGACCGTCACCCTCGCTCCCGGGGAGGGAACGAACTTCTCCCTGAACTTCCCGCCGGCCACCTCCGGCGGTTCGGGCACCACCTTCACCTCCGCTCTGGTGACGCCACCGGACGAGACCCACTCGCACCGTATGCGCCTCTCCGTCCGCGTCCAGGTGGACGCCGGCTCCGGCCGGCCCGTCACGGTCAATCCGGTCGGCTCGGGCAAGTAGGGCCTGTGGCCACGGCGGTGAAGGCCCCTCGACCCCTTCACCGGATGCACACATACTGGACCATGTGACCGCATGGTGAGACGGGCTTGCGTCGGCCACCACCTGCGGCGTGTGATCGCGCCTGTGCAAACCGAACAGATAACCCCTGATCAAGCGGGATCCGACGACAAGGCGGCACGACGGGCCGTCACGGTGTTCCCCGTGCTCGTGCTCCTCGCGGGTGTCGCAGGCCTCGTCACTCCCGGCACGTTCGACGGCTGGACGGAGTCCGTTCCGTACCTGCTCGGAATCGTCATGTTCTGCATGGGGCTGACGATGACACCGCTCGACTTCAGGGGTGTGGCCAAGCGCCCGTGGGCCGTGGCCATCGGCCTGGTCGCCCACTACGTCATCATGCCGGGGCTCGGCTGGGCCATCGCCCACCTGCTCGGGCTGCCGCCGCAGCTGGCGGCCGGACTCATCCTGGTGGGTTGCGCGCCGAGTGGCACGGCGTCGAACGTCGTAACCTTCCTCGCCCGGGGTGACGTCGCGCTCTCGGTCTCGGTCGCGACGGTCTCCACGCTCGTGGCCCCGCTGGTGACACCGCCGCTCACGCTCCTGCTGGCGGGTGCGTACCTGCCGGTCGACGCCGGCTCGATGATCACGGACATTCTCAAGACCGTGCTGCTCCCTGTCCTGGGCGGCCTGGTCGTGCGGCTTCTCGCCGGCCGGCTCGTGGACCGGGTCCTGGGCTTCATGCCCTGGCTGTCGTCCGTGGCCATCGCCGCGATCGTCTGCGCCGTCGTGGCGGGAAGCGCCGGCACGATCAAGTCCGCGGCCGTGACGGTGCTGGTCGCCGTCGTGCTGCACAACGGCCTCGGGCTCGCTCTCGGTTACGGTGCCGGAAAGCTCTCCGGTCTCGGCAGGCCCGCGAGCCGCGCCATGGCCTTCGAGGTGGGCATGCAGAACTCGGGGCTGGCCGCATCCCTGGCGACAGCCCACTTCAGCCCGCTGGCGGCGCTTCCCGCCGCGGTGTTCTCCGTCTGGCACAACATCTCCGGCGCCCTGGTCGCCGCCTGGATGTCCCACCGCTCGCGCCGGGACGAGCACGCCGCCCCCCACGCCGTCCCGGCTCCGAGGAACGGGGCCGAGCAGGCCTGAAGGGCAGCACACCGCCACGCGCGGTTCACGACGCGAGGCGCCCGACCGGGGTCCCACCCGGCGGGCGCCTCGCCGCGTCCCGCCACCGTCCCCGTTCCCGTCTCCGGGGACGGACCGGCACGTTTTCCCCGCTCGTCGGCCGCCCACGCGTACGGTCTCCCGCGCTACCCCAGGAAGGCGGCGATCGCGACGAGGACCGGGACGGAGACGATCGTGGACAGCAGTATGGATTCCCTGGCGAGTTGTTCGGCCACCCGGTACTGCGAGGCGTAGGTGTAGAGGTTCTGGGCCGCGGGCAGCGCCGATGTCACGGCCACGTCCAGCAGCGCCGCACCCCGCAGCTGGAGGAGTCCCGCGCCTATCCCCACCGCCACGAGGGGCTGGACCGTCGTCTTGAGCGCGGCCGACAGGATGACGGCGGGCCGGTTCTCCCCGCGCGCGGGCATCCCGCTGCCCCGCAGGGACATACCGAAGGCGAGCAGTACCGCGGGGACCGACATGTTGCCGATCAGGGTGAGGGGTTCGAGCGCCGGCTGCGGGACGGTCCAACCGACGGCTGCCACGGTGACGCCGGAAAGGGAGCCGATCGCCATCGGGTTGCGGAACGGTGTGGTCAGACGCCGGCTCAGGGGGCGCGGCTCCCCGGGGCGGGTCAGGTCGAGGACGGTCAGCGCCAGCGGGGTGACGACGATCTGCTGGAACAGCAGGACGGGCGCGACGAGTGAGGCGTCCCCGAGGACGTAGACGGCGATCGGGATGCCCAGGTTTCCGGCGTTGACGTAGCTGGAGCAGAGGGCGCCGATGGTGACCGGGCCGGCGCCCCACCCCCTGAGGAGCCCGACGACGACGAAGACGGCTGCCGTGGCGGCCGTTCCCGCGGCAGTGACCAGGAGACGCGGCGAGAAGATGACCGTGAGGTCCGCGCCCGCCAGGGTCGTGAAGAGCAGTGCGGGCGTCGCGACCTTGAAGGCGAGCCCGGTGAGGACGGTACGGCCGTCGTCCCCCAGGTGTCCGCGGCGCCCGAGGAGGTAGCCGATGCCTATGACCGCGGCGATGACCGCGAATCCGGTGAGAACGCCCTGCATGCGAATCCTTGCCGCCGAATCGTGGAGGCCTCCCGCGGACGGTGGCTCCGGGTGGTGCCGGACGACGTGAGGCCGGGCGGCCCCGGGTCCGCCCGTCGACGGAGCACCGCCGTCGCTGCCCCGCGCGTGACCCGTCGCAGGTCACCACCCCGGGCCACCCTACGATCACGTGCCGGGCGGGGTTCTCGCGGGCCCCACGGCGGGCCGTCGCGTGGGGGCCGGTGCCGCCGGGACGGCAGCCTGACGGAGGTTCACCTCCACCGCGCCGGTGACATCGGGGCGACGGCCGGCCTCTCCGGCTTCCGCCATGGCGGAGGCCGGTCATCCGTTTGGGTTCCGCCAGGACGTCGTGCAGGTCGCGAACCAGCGCTCCCGGGCGACGCTGACCGCTGAACGGATCGAGCAGCTGTCCGCCGTCGGGATGCGGTGGACGTGACGGCCAGGGCCACCATCGTCTCCGGACGCCGTTCGCCGGCTGGAGGCCCGGACGGGCGTCAGTGCCGCGGTCGCCGTCTGTCACCGCCCCGGCGAGGTCGAGGCTGGCATACACGCTCCCGATCTCCTGTGAGCGCAGGTAGGCCGTCATCTGAGTGGTCAGGTGACGGGCCGCGGTCGACGAAGGCACGGCGGAATCGAACCTCAGGTTGCCACGGAAGAGATTGCTGTTGGAGGCGTCCGCTCTTCTCGATGATGGTGACAGCGACGATCAGCGTCTGGAGGCACGCGGCGATCGTTTCGCCGTCCTGGGCGAAGCGCCCCCACGTCCATCGGGCTACGGTGCCGCCGGCGATTACAGCGCTGTCACCCGCGGCACTCTGGCGGGGGCTTCACGCTTGGCCTCGGGGCGGGCCGCAGGCCACCGAGCGCATTGCGCACCGCAACTCGCCCGACCATATGAAAGGACCTCGGGTGGGAGTCGACTGGGTGGACACGGATCTTGCGCAGCACGACCGCTACAGCCGCAGGCGTTCCAGGGACCAGCTGGGCTACTTCCTCGCGGACGCCCGCCACGATGGCCGCGCGGTAGGTGGACAGTTCCTCCGGAGTGAGGACGTCTCCCTGAACAGTCATGGCTGGAGCTGTCTCCAGGGTGATGCCGGCTCTCCCCGGCTCGAAGTCCACGACGACCTCGGCGAAATCGGAAGGGCAGGTGCTCTGCCACGCATACACGGCGCGGACCCCGCGAATCGGATGAGAAGGAAACGTGCCGGCCTCGAACTGCATGCAATCACGATAGTCCGACAGGCGAACACCACCCCGCCATGTCCTTGAAGGCCCGCCCTACGGCGGCACCGCGTCCGTACTCGGCCGGACGCTGGGTCAGCGGAGCTCGCGGGCGGTGTGCCGACTTGGGCCCACGTCGGCTCCGGAGACTCCTTCGTCCTTGCGCCGGTGAGGCCGTCGAGGTGCGTCCCGGGGAGGCGGGCCCGTTCGGCTCACGGGGTGCGCGCGAACCAGGTGGGGCCGTCGGTGAGGGACTGCTTGATCCTGAACAGGGAGAAGTCGCTCAGTCGCGGCAGGGCGTCGACGTCGAACCACGCGACCTCGAGGGACTCGTCGTCGTTGACCCGCGCCTCCCCGCCGGTGGCCCGGCAGCGGAAGGTGATGTCGACGTACTGACAGCGGTCACCGTTGGCGTACTGCACGGGCTTCAGCGCCTGGGTGAGCACGACACGCTCCGCGACGCACCGCACCCCCGTCTCCTCGAGCGTCTCCCGCTCGGCCGTCGCGGCGGGCTCCTCGCCAGGCTCCGCGATGCCCCCGATGACCGACCAGTTGCCGGTGTCGGCCCGCCGGTTGAGCAGGACCCGGCCGGCGTCGTCGAAGACGACGGCGGTGACCCCGGGCAGCAGGAGGAGCTGGTGGCCGGCGGTGGCCCGGATCTCGCGGATGAAGTCTGGAGTAGCCATGCGCCCGACCCTACGTGGCCGCGTGACGGTGTCCCGCCCCGCCCGCGGTCAGGACCTCGTCTCCTTCCGCGCGCGCACCGACCGGGCCGTCGCCCAGCCGAGGCCGGCCAGGGCGAGCAGGGACAGGACCCCTTCCGGCAGGGCTCCCATACGGGTGGCGGGCGTGAGCGAGGAGCGCAGCGGCACCTCGTCGACGAGGGCGTCCGGGGTGAACATCCTGGTCTTCTCCACGATCGTTCCGTCCGGCCTGATCACCGCGCTGACACCGCTGGTGACGGGGACGACGACCGCCCGGCCGTGTTCCACCGCCCGGACCTGGCTCATGGCGAGCTGCTGGTAGGTCATCTCGCTGCGCCCGAAGGTGGCGTTGTTGCTGGGTACGGCGATCATCTGGCCGCCGGCCTTCACGGTGTCCCGTACGGCGTCGTCGAACGCGGCCTCGTAGCAGGTCACCAGTCCGACCTTGGTACCCGCGAGGTCGAAGACGCCGACCGCGGTGCCGGGGCCGAAGTCCCGCTGGACCCGGTCGACGTCCTTGCTGAAGATCCTCGCGACCGACCTCATCGGCATGTACTCGCCGAAGGGCTGGATGTGCCGCTTGTCGTAGGTGTCCACGGGACCCTGCTTCGGGTCCCAGGCGATCAGGGTGTTGCGCAGCGGCCCCTCGTCCGGGGTCAGGACGGCGCCGATGACGGTGGGCGCGCCGATCGCCCGCACCGCCTTGTCGATGACCTCGCGCGCGTCGGGGTTGCGGTACGGGTCGAGGTCGGAGGAGTTCTCCGGCCACAGCACGAAGTCGGGCTGTTTCACCTTGCCCGCCGCGACGTCCTCGGCCAGCTGTTCCGTCCGCTTCGCGTGGTTGTCCAGGACGGCCCGGCGCTGGGAGTTGAAGTCCAGCCCGAGCCGCGGAACGTTGCCCTGCACCGCTGCCACGGTGGCGGTGCCGTCCTCGGGCGAGTCGTCCACGAGCGGGAGGGCCGCGAGCGCCGCGGCGACGGGGGCGGCCACGGTGACCGCCGCGGCGATCACGGCGGCGCGGGGCACGCTGCGGGTGGCCCGGTAGCGGCGGACCTGCCGTGCGGCCTCCAGGAGTCCGAATCCGCACAGGACGACGGCGAACGAGAGCAGGGGGGTGCCGCCGAGCGCGGCGAGCGGGAGGAACGCGCTGTCGGCCTGGCCGAAGGCGATCCGGCCCCAGGGGAAGCCGCCGAAGGGGACGCGGGCCCGGAGCGCCTCGTCGAGTGTCCAGACGGCCGCCGCCCACACGGGCCAGTACGGAAGTCTGGACACCGCGGTGATCCCGGCACAGCCGATGGCGATGAACAGCGCTTCGGCGAAGGCGAGGGCGAGCCAGGGGACGGGGCCGACCTCCTCGCCGGTCCAGTGCAGCAGCGGCAGCATGAAGCCGAGGCCCGCGAGGAGGCCCAGTCCCAGGGCGGCCCGCGTCCTGCGGGCGGTGAGGACCCAGCCCAGCAGTGCGAACCCGGGCAGCACCAGCCACCACAGGGGCCTGGGCGGGAAGCTCGCGTAGAGCATGACGCCCGAGAGCACGGCCGCGGCCGGCCGGACGAACCGCTGCCAGGGCTTCGTACCGCGGGACGTGGGGGCGGGCGACGGGTCGTCGAGGGTGGTGATGGTGGCGCTCACCTGCCGGAGTCTACGGTGGGCGGCTGTGAGGGCGGCAGGCGCTCCACCTGCCGCGGGACTCAGGTGCCCGTGGGCCCGGTCCTGCCGGCCGCCGTCAGGTGCAGCCGGTCCCGGATGAAGCGCACGGCGGCCTCCGCGTCGTCCACGGTGACGGTGAACGTCCGGCCGTCCCCGAGCCTGAGCACGAGGCCCTCGCCCCGGCGCACGACGACGGCCGTGCCCTTCTCCGGACGCCAGCGGTAGCCCCAGCCGCCCCACTGGCGCGGGGTCACCTTGGGGGCGAAGTCCGCGCCGACCACATGGGTGAGCAGGATCCGGCGTCTGGGGAGTCCGGCGTGGCCGCAGCGCACCTCCAGGGCGTCGCCGTCGACCTTCACCGCGACGTGGACGAAGGCGAGGGTGCCGAAGAGGATCAGCAGCCCCGCGGCGACGCAGCCGATCACGGACACGATCAGCGCGGCGCTCCAGGCGGAGTCGACCGCCAGCTCGATCCCGAGGGCCAGACACCCCGCGCCCGCGGCGGCGAGCAGCCACTGGAATCGGTTGGTGGCCCGGCCCGTCCAGACCGTGCTCGGGGCCTGGCTCGAACCGTGCCGCGTCCTGCCGGGGTGGTCCGTCATGCCCAGCAGCGTACCCACGTTCCCGGCGAAGCGGCGGGGCGTGGCGGCGCGCGGACCGCTCAGACGGCGGGGCTGACCGCCTTGAGCAGGCGCCCCTCGGCGTAGGCCAGGGCGGGCTCCGTGAGGTCTGCGGCGTGTCCGCCGAGGAGCACGGTGAGCGTGCCGGCCGGTTCGGCCGACGGAGCGGGCGTGGCCCCGATCCGTCGCAGTGCCTGCGCGGCGACGGCTTCCGCCGAGCCGTGGAGGACGAGCGGGGAGCGGACGGTCCTGCCGGCTTCCACCGCCGCGCGGATGCGGCCGGCGACGAGCTCGTAGTGGGTGCAGCCGAGGACGACGTCCGTCACGTCGGCCGGGGTGAGCTCGGCCGCTGCGGCCACGGCTCGGTCGATCGCTTCCTCGTCGGCCCGCTCGACGGCGTCCGCGAGGCCCGGGCAGGGCACCTCGGTGACGTCCGCCGAACGGGCGAAGTCGCGGATCAGCCCTCGCTGGTACGGGCTCCCGGTGGTGGCGGGCGTCGCCCAGATGGCGAAGGGGCCGCCGCCCGCGGCCGCGGGCTTGATCGCGGGGACGGTGCCGACGACCGGCAGCCCGGGCTCCAGTTCGGCGCGGAGGGCGGGCAGCGCGTGGACGGAGGCGGTGTTGCAGGCGACGATCAGGGCGTCGGGGAGCCGTCCCGCGGCCGCACGTGCCACATCGAGAGCGAGCCGGGTCACGTCCTCGGGCGTACGCGGTCCCCAGGGCATGGAGGCGGGATCGGACGACAGCACCAGATCGGCGTCGGGCCTCAGCCGGCGCACCGCGGCCGCTGCCGCGAGCAGGCCGATTCCCGAGTCCATGAGTGCGATCTTCACCCGGTCACCATAGTCGACCGCCCGTGCGCTGCCGTCGGCGTGGGGCAGACTTCGACGAATGAGCGCCCTTGCCTGGATCGCCGTGGGTTCCCTGACCGTGTGGGTGTGGCTGCTGCTGGGCCAGGGGTTCTTCTGGCGCACCGACCAGCGGCTCCCGGCACGGCGGGAGCCCGCGCGCTGGCCCTCGGTGGCCGTGGTCGTCCCGGCCAGGGACGAGGCGGAGGTCCTGCCGATGAGTCTGCCGTCCCTCCTGTCCCAGGACTATCCGGGTGCGGCCGAGATCTTCCTCGTGGACGACTGCAGCGAGGACCGCACGGGTGAGCTGGCCCTGTCGCTCTCCGAACGGTTCGGAGGGCTGCCGTTGACGGTGCTGGCCCCGGGTGAGCCGGAGGCGGGGTGGACGGGCAAGCTCTGGGCGCTGCGGCACGGGATGGCGGCGGCGCGGGAGCGACGGCCCGACTTCCTGCTCCTGACGGACGCCGACATCGCGCACGAGCCGGACAGCCTGCGTGAACTCGTCGCCGCGGCCGGCGCCGAGGGGGACGGCGGCTTCGACCTCGTGTCCCAGATGGCCAGGCTGCGGGTGACGAGCGCGTGGGAACGCCTGGTGGTCCCGGCGTTCGTCTATTTCTTCGGACAGCTCTACCCGTTCCGCCGGGTCAACTCGGCACGGTCACGGACCGCCGCGGCGGCGGGCGGCTGCGTGCTGCTGCGGACGGAAGCGGCCGACCGGGCGAGGCTGCCCGATGCCATCCGCCAGGCGGTGATCGACGACGTGTCCCTCGCGCGTGCGGTGAGCCGGTCGGGCGGCCGCGTCTGGCTGGGGCTCGCGGACCGCGTCGAGAGCGTGCGGCCGTATCCGCGCCTCCTGGACCTGTGGCGGATGGTGTCGCGCAGTGCGTACGCACAGCTGCGGCACAGTCCCGCCCTGCTGGCCGGGACCGTGCTGGGGCTCGCCCTGGTCTACCTCGCCCCGCCGCTCACCCTGGTGGCGGGGGCGGCGACGGGCGACGCGGTGGCAGCGGCGGCGGGCGGAACGGCCTGGGCCGTGATGACGGGGACGTACGCGCCCATGCTCCGGTACTACCGGCAGCCGCTCTGGCCGGCTCCGCTGCTCCCCTTCACCGCGTTCCTCTACCTGCTGATGACGGTGGACTCCGCGGTGCTGCACCACCGGGGCCGCGGCGCGGCCTGGAAGGGGCGGACGTACGCCCGTCCCGAGGCCGCTCCGGAGTCCTGAGCGCTCCCGTGGCCGGGAACGTCCCGGGTCACTTGCGTCCGGGGGTCCAGTTCATGCCCCAGCCGTAGGCCGCGTCTATGGTCCGCTGCGGGCTGACCCCGCGCTGGGGCACCAGATAGCGCGCCTCGCGCTGGACGGTGAGGTCGCCGCTCCCGTTGTTGGTGATCATCGCGAGGGCGCACACGGTGGACGGCACGGTGCACTCGTCGAGGGAGAAGTCGATGGGGGCGCCGTTCTGGGGCTGGAGCGTGACCGTGGCGTGCAGGTCGGCGAAGCTGCGGGCGCCTTCGTAGATGGTCACGAAGATCAGGACCCGGCGAAGTCTGTCCTTGTGGTCGAGGTTGACGGTGAGGTTCTCGCCGGTGGAGACGGCCCCGGTGCGGTCGTCGCCGTCGAGGTGGATGTAGGGCGGCTGCCGGAGCGATCCGAATGCGTTCCCGAGTGCCTGAACCACCCCCTTCCGCCCGTCGGTCAGTTCGTACAGGGCGCAGAGGTCGAGGTCCAGGTCGGCGTGGACGGCGACGGCCCTGCCGAGCTTCGCGCCCCAGCCCTTGAACTGCTTGCGTACCTCCCAGTTGAGGTTGACCCTCAGCGCGCCGGAGGTCCCGCCCTGCTTGGACAGCGACACCGACGGTGTCTCCTTGGTCAGCGTGACCTTCGTCAGCCGCACGGGCTGCGCCGCCGGGGGCGCGGGGGGCGGTGTGGCGGGAGCCTGGGGCGCGACCGCGGGAACGGGAGGCCGGCCAGCGGCGGGAGGCCGAGGGGCCTGCTGCGGTGGCGCCTGCCGGGGTTCGTCGACGGAGATCCCGAAGTCCGTGGCGAGTCCGGCGAGTCCGGTGCCGTATCCCTGGCCGACAGCCCTGAACTTCCAGGCCCCCTGGCGCAGATAGAGCTCACCGAGGATGAACGCGGTCTCCACCGTCGCGTCCGCGCTCTCGAAGCGGGCGATCTCGGATCCGTTCGCCTGGTCGACCACGCTGACGTAGAGGCCCGTCACCCGGCTGAAGGGCCCTCCGTCGGCCGAAGCCGCGATCACGATGCGGTCGATCGCCGGCTCCACCCGGGAGAAGTCCACGGCGAGGGTGTCCGTGACCGTACCCGCCGCGGTCCGCTTCCCCTCGTGGCGCACCGCGCCGGACCCGTGCACCGGCTGGTTGTAGAAGACGAAGTCCGCGTCGTCGCGTACCTTCCCCGCCACGAGCAGCAGCGCGGACGCGTCCACGTCCGGGGCTCCGGGCGATGTCCGCCAGCCCAGCTCGATCCGTACGGCCCCCGCCGGCACCGCGACGTTCGTACCCTTTTGCATGGTCATGCTCGCCCCCAACACGAGTCCGGTGGTCCGGAGAATCTCCCGACAACCTAGACCCCGGGGCGCCGGTGCGCCCACAGTCCCGTCAGGGAGTGAGGTGCCCCCGGGTCAGCCGGACGGCGCCGAACGCCGGAGCCGGGTCCCGGGCACGCCGGTTCCGGCCCTCCTCAGCCGGCGTACACGGTCCGGAAGCGGTCGCGCCGGTCCGGATCGCGGTCGACGACGAGGACCGGTGCGCCGTCCCACTGAAGGACTCCGATGCCCGGCACACGGGAGAAGCGGATGCGCCCGCGGGTTCCGTCGACGGCGACGTCTCCCCAGGCCGCAGCGGTACGCACCCCGTCCACCCCTTGGGTACGCAGCATCCGGGCGAGGACCGTGACGGTGTCGTATCCCTCGAACGCCACGAAGGAGGGCTCCTCGCCCAGGTGTTCACGCAGGGCCGCGCCCACGCGCAGGCCGAGCGGGCCGAGTCGCTCGGGCAGGTAGCGGAGGAAGGGGATCGCGGCGCCGTCCCTCCCGAGTGACCGCTCCCACCCGGCGAACTCCGGCTGTCCGGCCGGGGCGCCGATCGTGAGCCCGCTCAGGCGCCGGTCCCTGCGTGCGGCCCGGACGAGGGGGACGGCCGGCTCGGGCTGGCCGGTCAGGAGGAGGAGAGCGGTGGCGCCGACGGCCACGACCTCGTCGCACATCCCGGCGGGGGTGAGGGCGCGCGCGTCGAGTCCGGCGACGCTCCCGCCGCGTGCGGCGAAACGGTCCCGCAGGACGGATGCCCCCGCGGCCCAGTAGGCACCCGGGTCGGTCGCCACCGCGATGCGTGTGTGGCCTGCGCCGAGCAGGAAGTCGGCGTAGAGCCGCCAGCCGCGCGACTGCGGCGGGGAGATGCGGGCGACCCGGTCCGTCGGTTCGTCGGTCAGCGCGTCCAGCACCGCCGAGGAGCAGAGGAAGGGCAGTGAGAGTTCGGCCGCCCGCGAAGCCGCCGCGCGAGCGACCACGCTGTGGTACTCCCCGACCAGGGCGGTCACACCTGAGCCGGCCAGTTCGTCCACGGCGGCGACGGCCCTGGACGGATCCGCGGCGGTGTCCCTGACCACGAGTTCGAGCGGTCTGCCGCTCACCCCTCCCCCGGCGTTGGCCTCTTTGACCGCCAGCTCCAGTCCGGCGAGCAGATGTCTGCCCGCCTCCACCCAGCCGGGCGGCGAGAGCGGGGCGAGCGCACCGATCCGGACGGTGCTCCCCGCTGCGTTCACAGGCGCTGCGTTCATGGGCCGGTGTCTCCCCCTCTGCGGATACGGATGTCTCGGCCCGGGCGGTGAGCGGGCGCCGGAGGCCGCCGTGGGCGCGTGCTGCCGCGCTCGGCACCGGGCGGGACACGGTCCGCCGGGCCGCAGTGGGCACACCGCCGCCGCGGTGTCCGCGGAAACGTCACCGCGAATTCACGCGGCCTTCGGCGGGCCTGATCAAATCGGCCGGGGCGCCATAGGGACCGGCCGCCGAAATGCGCCGGCCGCCGGCCTCGGCAAGGCCCTCTACGGCCGGCCCGCACCGTAATGGCCCTATGCCATCCATGAGTTCCCCCGAAAGCCCGAGCGCGCAATGCTGATCATACGTCACCACCGCCGGCCGATACCGGGCGCGCCGCCTCCGCCGGGGCGGGGCGTCCCGCCGCCCGGCCGCGGCAGGCGTCCGCGTACGGCGGCGCGCGGCGGGCGTCCCCGCCGGGAACCGCGCGCCCCGCGGTGATCACCGCCGGGCGCCGCCTCGCGCCGCTGAACCGCCGACGCCTCGGGGCCGGTTCGGGGCGCGGCGCACAGGGCGTCCGCCTGGGGGGGTTCCGTCGCGCCCCGCTTCCGGGAGCGGTCCGCCTCGGAGAGCTGTACGCGCCGCTTCCGGTCGAGGCGGCGCCCGTCGACCACGGATCGGCTGTCACCCTTTGTAGCGTCTCGGACACCTCTTGTCGCCGGTGATCTCCGAGGTAATGCTCACCTGTTTACAAGGGCTTTAGCGATGTCTTCGCGGGCCGGCTCAACAAAAGCAACGTAAAACGGATAACCACAGGATTGGGGCTCCCCAACCAGCACATCGTGGGCTTAACTTATGGTCATGACCTCCCCCCGCTCCACCTACGGCAGCGGCTACTACGCCACGCCGTCGTTCCCCGACACCCCGATCTACGACTCCCTGGTCGCCGAGCGGGGGACCCCTCAGATCGCACCGATCCGGGTCCCTGCCGCGTACGACACCGGGAACAGCTACCTGCCCGCCCTGCCGTCGGCCCTGCCCGCACTGCCGGCGGCGCCGTCGCAGCACACCGGCTCGTACGGCTATCCGCAGCAGCAGCCGCAGTACCAGAACGCCGGGCCGCAGCAGGCGCCGGCGATGCAGCCCGCGCACCTGCAGCACGCACCGGCGCCGTACATCCCGCAGCAGCCGTCGGCGCCCCGGGGCTACCAGCAGCCCCAACCGCAGCGCCCCGGCACGGGATACGAGTCGATGCGGCCGGCGTCCCCGAGGCCGGCGCCCGCGCAGGCACCGTACGAGGACCCCTACAACCGCCCGTACCAGAGCCGGGGGTACTGACGGCCGCTGCCGGGCACTGTCGGTGACGGCTGGCAGGATGGCGGCATGCGCTCTCCCGCCCTCGGTGCCGTGTACATCCACCCGGTGAAGTCGCTGGCCGCGCAGGCGGTCGGCGAGGCCGTCGTCGAGCCATGGGGACTCGACGGCGACCGCAGGTGGATGCTGATCGACAGCGCGAGCAGGGTCGTCACCCAGCGTCAGCAGCCCCGCATGGCGCTGCTGTCCGCCGAACCTTTGCCGGGGGGCGGAGTGGTCCTGTCAGCGCCGGGCTGCCCGGCTCTGACGGTGGGGGTGCCCGATCCGGCCCGCACGATCACGGCCGTGCTCCACCGGAACACGGTCGAGGTGGTGCCGGCGGCCCCGGAGGCGCACGCGTGGCTCGGCGCCCGCCTCGGTGCGGAGGTCCGGCTCGTCCATCTCGACGAGCCGTCGCACCGCAGGCCGGTCGACCCGGAGTTCGGCCGCCCCGGCGAGACCGTGTCCCTCGCCGACGGCTTCCCCCTGCTCCTGACCGCGCGTGCCTCGCTGGACGCCCTCAACGCACTGGTGGCCCGGGGCGGGCATCCGCACGAGGGCCCGCTGCCCATGGACCGCTTCCGGCCGAACGTGGTCGTGGAGGGCACGGAGCCGTGGGCGGAGGACCGCTGGGTGCGGATCGCGATCGGGGAGGTCGTCCTCCGGGTCGTGAAGCCGTGCGGCAGGTGCGTCATCACGACCACCGACCAGCGCACGGCCGAGCGCGGCACGGAGCCGTTGCGGACCCTCGCCCGGCATCGCCGGGACGGGAAGCAACTCCTCTTCGGCCAGAACCTGATCCCGGAGGGCACCGGCACCATCCGGGCGGGAGATCCGGTGCGGGTCCTCGAACGGAGGCCGGACCCGTCTCCCCCGGTGCCCCGATGAGGTGGTCGAGGACAACTCTTCCGGCCGCCACGGGCTTTGACGACGTGAGGTTGCTCTCTCTTCGCCTCCGGAGGAAGCGAACAGATCCCCGCCGGGTTATCACGGAAGGGCAAGGGGGTGGATGACTGTGCGAGCGGTTCTGGGAATCCGGCGGTGGCGGCACAATCCCGTGTGCCGTGCCACCGATCGCCATGAGGCGTGGGTGGCTCTGTCCGCGCTGGTGGTGATGGTGCTGGCGGCGCCGGTGCTGGGCTGGAGCGTCGGCTCGGCCACGGACGACGTGCTGGCACGGTCGGTGCGGGCCCAGCACGAACTGATCCGTCCGACCACGGCCGTGGTGGTCCGCGCGTCCACGGGCCGGCCCCGCTTCGCGGCGGACCCCGAGGCCGCCGTCACCGCTGATTCCGCGCGGACCTCGGTGGTGGCTGACTGGACCGCACCGGACGGGACGCCCCGCACGGGCACCGTGTCGACGGGATCGGCGCGGACCACCCCCGGCTCGCACGTCCGGATCTGGACGGACGCCCAGGGACGGCCCGCGATGCGCCCGATGGACACGGCCACGGCGCACACCCACGCCGTGCTCGCCGGCGTGGGCGCGGCACTGCTCGCGATCGGGCTCACCGAGCTGGCCCGCAGGTCCGTCGTATGGCAGATGATGCAACGGCGGTACGACCGGCTCGACCGCGCCTGGGCCGAAGTCGGCCCCGACTGGGGCAGAACGGGTACGGGCAGCTGATCACGCGGAGCGGATTCTCCTCGTACACGGCTGTGCCGGGCCACTCGTCAGGGCCCTGAACAGCCGACCCGTCAACTCGCGCCCGTCACGCGCGCTACGGTGGACCGGCCCGCCCGACTCCTCGGCAGGCGGGTGAGAGGGCGGGCGGCGCACCGTCGGCCCCAGGGACACGGCACGAGGCAGCGCACACGGCACGAGGTGGGGGCACAGCAGCACCATGGCACAGGGCACGGTCCAGGTGACGCACACCGGCACATCGCGATGGCGGCGCCGAACGGGCGAATACGCTTCCCTCACCGCCGCCCTGGAGGCCGCGGCCGACGGTGACGTCCTCACCGTCGCGCCCGGCACCTACCGGGAGAACCTCGTCGTCCACCGCGCGGTCACCTTGCGCGGACCCGAGGGTTCCGCCGGCTCCGTGCGGATCGCCCCGGCCGACGGGGTCCCCCTGACCGTCCGCGCCTCCGCGGTCCTCCTGGACCTGCACGTCGAGGGCCAGGACTCGGCCGCGCCCGCGGTGCTGGTCGAGGAGGGCGCTCCCGAGCTGTCGGACCTGCGCATCGTGACCCGGTCGGCCGCCGGTGTGGAGGTGCGGGGGGCGGCCAGGCCGACCGTCCGCCGCTGCACGGTGGACAACCCGGCGGGCGTGGGTATCGCGGTGCTCGACGGCGCCGGTGGCGTGTTCGAGGAGTGCGAGATCGTCTCGGCCGGGCAGTCCGGCGTCTCCGTACGCGACGGCGCGCACCCCCGGCTCGAGCGCTGCCGCGTCCACCACGCGTCCGGGGCGGGGCTGAGCGTCACCGGTGAGGCGAGCGCGCTGGAGGCGGTGGGCTGCGAGGTGTACGAGGTCAAGGGGACCGGGGTGCAGGTGACCTCGCGCGGGACGGCGCACCTCACGGACTGCACGGTGCACCGTACGTCGGCCGACGGGGTCACCCTGGACACCGACGCGGTCCTCACGCTCGCCGACTGCGACATCCACGACATCCCGGAGAACGCGATCGACCTGCGCTCGCGTTCCGTGCTCACCCTGACCCGCTCCACCGTCCGCAGGTTCGGCCGCAACGGCCTCTCCGTCTGGGACCCGGGCACCCGGGTGGACGCCAACCAGTGCGAGATCCACGACAGTACGGGGGACTACCCGGCGGTCTGGGTCAGCGACGGCGCCACGGTGATACTCGACTCCTGCCGGGTCCACGACGTGCCCGACGCCCTTTTCGTCCTCGACCGCGGCTCCCGCGCCGACGTCGTGGACAGCGACCTGTCCCAGATCCGCAACACGGCGGTCTCGGTGAGCGACGGCGCCACGGCCCAGCTCGACGACTGCCGGATCCGCGAGGCCTCGACCGGTGCGTGGTTCCGCGACCACGGCAGCGGCGGCACCTTGAACAACTGCACCATCGACGCCGCGCAGACCGGTGTCATCGTCACCAAGGGAGCCGACCCGCTCATCGAGCGGTGCACGGTCACCTCGCCCGCGGAGGCCGGGTTCTACGTCTCCGCCGAGGGCCGCGGCACGTTCGACGGCTGCCGGGTCACCGGAAGCGAGGGGTACGGCTTCCATGTGATGGACGGCTGCAGGTCCACCCTGACCAGGTGCAGGACGGAGCGGTGTGCCCGCGGTGGCTACGAGTTCCCCGAGGGCTCGGGCGGAGACGGTCACCCGGGCGGTCCCGTGGCCCAGGACTGTTCGAGCGACGAGAGCGGTCTGCGCGGCACCCCCGCCCCGCCGCCCGCGGTCCTGACGGCGACGCAGTCCTCGCCCGGGCTGCTCGGCGCGATGCCGGGGCAGCGGGCCGCCGAACCGGCCCCCGCCCCCGCCTCACCGGTCGAACCGGCACGGGACTCCGGCGCCGTGCTCAGCGAGCTGGACGCGCTGGTGGGCCTGGACAGCGTCAAGCGCGAGGTGCGCGCCCTGACCGACATGATCGAGGTGGGACGCCGTCGGCAGAAGGCCGGCCTCAAGGCCGCCTCGGTACGCAGGCACCTGGTCTTCACCGGGTCACCGGGCACGGGAAAGACCACGGTGGCCCGGTTGTACGGCGAGATCCTGGCCTCCCTGGGAGTCCTGGAGCACGGCCACCTGGTGGAGGTCTCCCGGGTCGATCTGGTGGGCGAGCACATCGGGTCCACCGCGATCCGGACGCAGGAGGCCTTCGACCGGGCGCGGGGCGGGGTCCTGTTCGTCGACGAGGCGTACGCCCTGTCGCCCGAGGACTCCGGCCGCGACTTCGGACGGGAGGCCATCGACACGCTGGTGAAGCTGATGGAGGACCACCGCGACGCGGTGGTGGTGATCGTCGCCGGGTACACCCACGAGATGGAGCGCTTCCTCACCGTCAACCCCGGTGTGGCGTCACGGTTCTCGCGGACCATCACCTTCAGCGACTACGAGCCCGAGGAGTTGCTGCGGATCGTCGTGCAGCAGACCGAGGAGCACGAGTACAGCCTCGCGGAGGGAACGGGTGAAGCCCTGGTGAAGTACTTCACCGCGCTTCCGAAGGGTCCCGCCTTCGGCAACGGGCGGACGGCCCGTCAGACCTTCGAGTCGATGGTGGAACGGCACGCGGGCAGGGTCGCCCAGCTCGTGGAGCCGAGCACGGACGACCTGACCATGCTCTACCCCGAGGACCTTCCGGCACTGCCCTGAACGTCTCCCCCTCTCCGCTCCTCCCGCGCCGCCTGCTGGGGCAGCCCGGGCCGCAGCCGTTCCAGAAGTGCCGCCCGCTCCACGGCGAAGGCGGGGTCGGCCTGGTAGTCGGAGTGCCCCAGGATCGGTTCCGGCAGCGGGTGTTCGGTGGTCCTGCCGTAGACCAGGGGGTCCCTCAGCGGGCCGCGGTCGGTCTCCGGCCCGCCGCTCTCGGTGATCCGCACGGGGCCTCCGATCGGGTCCGTCGACCGCCAGAGGTTGCGCCAGCAGTGCACCGACCGTTCGAGCCCTTCCAGGGGGATCCTGCCGAAGTAGGCGGGGAACCAGCGCCCGTACAGCCTCTCGACGGGCGAGCCGTAGGTGAGCAGTGCGACGCGGCGGCGGGCCGCGTCGGGAAGCTGCCACACCGCGGCCGCAGCCAGGACGCTGCCCTGTGAGTGGCCCGAGATGACGAGCCTGCCCCGGGTGCTCGCCGTCCAGGCGCACATGCGGGAGGTGAGGTCGGGTACGGCCCTCTCCGCGTAGCAGGGCGGCGCGAAGGGGTGGGCAGCACGCGGCCAGAACGTCCCCACGTCCCAGAGGATGCCGATGGTCCGGCGGGCGGACACGTCGCGGTAGGCGCGGCGGCCCCAGGTGACGAACAGTATGACTCCGAAGCCGGTGAGCCAGGAGCCGGTCGACTGCGCGGTCTCGGCGAGGGATTCGACGAAGGGGCCACTGCCGTCCATCGCGAGCCCGGGGACCTCTCCGGTCAGCCAGGAGCCCGTCACCGCCGCGGTCCCGAGCAGCAGTGTGGCCGCCGAGAGCAGGCCGAGGATGCCGGGGGCGGAGTCGGTGAGCGCGGCGGCCGACCTGGCACGAGCGATCTGCCGCGTACGCCCGGGTTCGGGACGGCTCTCGCCGTACTCCGCCTCGACGGCGGGTCCCAGCAGGCGTGCGCGGCGCACGGTACGCACGGCGAGCCAGCCGAGGGGCGGGAGCAGCAGTACGAGCAGGACGGGGATGACGGAGGCCTGCCAGCTCAGGAGCACGGGCGGGCCCGGTATGTCCGCGCCCGCTCCCATGCCCGGGGTTCCCGGTCCGTCGAGCCAGTCCGCGACCCGCTGGGCGGAGCCGCCGGTCATCACTCCGCCGAGTGCGCAGGCGAGCATGGCGACCACGGGTCCGCCGAGACCGCGCAGGGTGGTGCGCGGCTCGGGGGCACGCCGGTGGAGGATCAGTGCCACCGCGCCCAGCAGGACGACCAGCAGCCCCTGGCTCAGGGTGAGTACGCGGAACACGGTCTCGCCGGGGAGGACTCCCGAGGACTCCCAGCCGGGCCGTGACCAGCCGGCGTACACCACCGCGCAGAGGAGCAGCCCCAGGGCCCCGGCGGGCAGGTAGGCGGTGACGGCCTCGTCGAGCCGGTCGTCGAGGCGACTCTCGCTGCGGCCCCGGTGGCAGACCACGGCGGCGACGACGAGTGCGCAGAGCGCGAGGCCGGCGCAGAGCAGTGCGCCGGCCCCCGCGGGGACGGGGCTGCCGTCGGTCAGGTCGTACCGTACGGCGGTGCCGCCGACCGCCGCGGCCACGGTGAGGAGACCGGCGGCGGTGTGGGCCGCGCGCAGCCGGGCGACCAGCCTGCGCCCGTACCAGAACCCGGGCCGGGCGAGGGCCGGCCTGACCAGTGGCGTCTCCGGCCCGGCGGCCAGGTCGGTGTCGGCGTCCGAGCCGTCGTCCGTCTCGTGTCCGGTCAGGGGGCGCTGGGACTCGTAGGCGCTCCAGGTCCGGTCGGAGAGGAACCACAGGAGGCCGACCACGGCCGCCGGTACGGCTGCCGCGACGGCGAGGCGGCGCCCGGGCTGGGAGAACCATCCGTCCTGACGGGTGGAGAGGAACCCGAGCCAGGAGCGGCCTCCCGAGCACGCGGGAGCGCCCGCGCACTGCCAGGCGACCAGGTCGAGGGCGACCTCGCAGGCCGCGGCCGTCAGCAGCACGGTGAGGGACAGGGCGACGAGGCGTACGAGCACGCCGTACACCCGGACGGCACGGTCGCTTCCCTGTGCGGTGGGCCTCATCCAGTGCGCCAGGTTGACCACCATGAACGGGAGCAGCAGGAGCCACAGGGCCCGGGAGCCGTCGCCGGAGGTCAGGTTGGACCAGCAGTAGGCCTCGGCGACCGGGCCGTCGCGGTGGCGCTCGGGGTGCGCCTCGGCTCCGACGTCCTCCGTTCGCCGGTGGATCGCGGCCGTGGCGTCACCGGTGATCCTGGTGGTGCGGGGGTCACCGAGCATCTCCTGGGGCGTGGTCCCGCCGACGCCGTGGACGAGCAGTTCCAGTGCGGGGCCGGCGGTCGGCGTCGCGTCAGTCGGGTGGGGTGGGGGCAAGGTCGGTCGCTCGCTCTCCGGTACGTGCGGCTCCTGGCCCGGGAAGGCCTGGCGTCGGCTGATGCGCCGTCACCACCTTCGCGGACAGGGCCGCCCATCGCACGTGATCTCACCGAATCTCCCCAGTGCCACGAGCCGCACACGTGCGTGGGAGGATGGCGGAGTCCCGCAGGACCGCTGCCGGACGGTGCGGAGTGTGGGAAGGACGGGGGCCGGCGTTGAGCGACAACCAGAACCTGCTCGCGGAACAGCGGCGCGCGCTCATCCTGGACGACGTGCGCAAGCGTGGCGGGGTCAGGGTCAACGAGCTCACCCGCAAGCTGAGCGTCTCCGACATGACCATCCGCCGGGACCTGGACGCGCTGGCGCGTCAGGGCGTCATCGAGAAGGTGCACGGCGGCGCCGTCCCGGTGGTCGAGGCGAGCACGCACGAGCCCGGCTTCGAGGCGAAGTCGACGCTGGAGCTGAGCGCCAAGGAGGACATCGCGCGCACCGCCGCGGCGATGGTGGTGCCCGGGAGCGCCATCGCGCTCTCCGGCGGTACGACCACGTTCGCGCTGGCCCGGCATCTCCTGGACGTACCCGGTCTCACGGTGGTGACGAACTCGGGCCGGGTGGCCGACGTGTTCCACGGTGCGCAGCGCCCTCCGTCGTCGGGCGGACCGCGGGCCGGTGCGGCCACGGTGGTCCTGACCGGGGGTGTGCGTACGCCGTCGGACTCGCTCGTCGGTCCGGTCGCGGACCGGGCGATCGACTCGCTCCACTTCGACGTGCTCTTCCTCGGGGTGCACGGCATCTCGGTCGAGGCGGGCCTCTCCACTCCCAATCTCGCCGAGGCCGAGACCAACCGCCGCCTCGTGCGGGCCGCGCGCAGGGTCGTGGTGGTCGCCGACCACACGAAGTGGGGCACGGTGGGGCTGAGCTCCTTCGCCACGCTCGACGAGGTGGACACCTTCGTCACGGACGCCGGGCTGCCGGACGGATCACGTCACGAGATCGAGGAACATCTGCCGGGTCTGGTCCTGGCCGGCGGGTCGCCTGAGGAATAGCGGCAGCCGGGTCCGGGGTGGTGGATCGTCTCCCGCTCCCCCGGACAGCGCGCCGCGGCCGTCGCACGCCCGGGGCGCGCCCCGAGCGCCGCGGCCCTCCTGCGGGACAGCCCGTACGATCGAGACGTGGCCGTCTTCCGTGTCGAGCGCTTCACCTCCCTGTCCACCGTCGAGGCGTGGCGGCGGGTGACCGCGTGGGAGCGGCACGGCGGTACGGTTCCCCTCACCTCTGTCACCGTCGCGCCGGGTCCGCCCGCCGGGCACGGGACGGTGTTCGTGGCGCGTACGGGGCTGGGCGCCCTGGGCTTCGACGACCCGATGGAAGTGGTCCGGTGGGTCCCGCCCTCCGCGGGCCGGGCGGGTCTGTGCCAGGTGGAGAAGCGAGGCTCCGTGGTGCTGGGACGGGCCTCGATCGACGTCCGTCCGACCGGTTCGGGTTCGCACGTGATCTGGGTCGAGGACGTGCGTGTGAGGCTGCTCCCGGGCTGGGCGGATCCGCTGCTGGCGACCGCCGGCCGACGGGTCTTCTCCCGTGAGCTGGACGTTCTGCTGGAGGACTGACGGGCTGCGGTACGCGCCCGGGCGCGCCTGACGGGGCCGCGGGAGCGCGCCTGACGGTCCGGGCGCCGTGCACCCAGGAAGAGCGGGCGCGGGCCCGGTGGGGTATCCCGGAGTCATGGGTTTGCGGCAATGGCAGCGAGATCTCCCCGGCGGAGCACTGCTCGCGGTCCCCTTCACGCTGATCGCCGTGGTGACCGTGGTGGACGTCAATGTTCCGCCCGAGGTGCATCTCGGGCCGTTCCTGGTGGCGGCGCCCGCGATGACCGCGTCGTTCGCCGGCCCCCGGCTCACCGCCCTCGTGGGTGCCGTCGCGGTGCTGGCCCAGGTCGCCGTGGCCGTGGACCGCTCCAGCATCACCGACCTCAACCACACGTACCAGATCATCGCCCTCTTCCTGATCTCGGTCATGGTCACGTTCTTCGCCCGCCTCCGGGAGCGCAACGCCGCGGAGACCGTGCGGCTGCGAACGGTCGCCGAGGCGGCACAACGCGGAGTACTGCGGCCGCTGCCCCTGCACAGTGGCCCTCTGCGCCTGGCCTCGCTCTACATCGCGGCGGTGGAGGGTGCGGAGCTGGGCGGCGACCTCTACGCCGCCGCACGCACTCCGGCCGGAACCCGCTTCATCGTCGGCGATGTCCGGGGCAAGGGGCTTGACGCCATCAGCGGCGCCGCGGGGGTGCTCGGAGCCTTCCGCGCCCTGGCCCGTCAGGAAGGGCATCTGCCCGGCCTGGTCACCCGGCTGGACAGCAGTGTGGCCGCCCACCGCATCGACTCGCTCAACGAGAACGGCGGCGCGGGCGACGACCCGGGCATCGCCGAGGCGTTCGTCACCGCCGCCGTGCTCGACGTTCCGGACGCCGTTCCCGAGGTACGTCTGGTGAGCTGCGGCCACCCGCCGCCCCTGCTGCTCAGGGCCGGCCGGGTGCACACGCTCCATCCCACCGAGCCCGGTCCGCCTCTGGGAGTGGGTCCCCTGTCCGCCGTAGGTCCCACGGAGGACGTGTTCAGCTTCCGGGAGGGCGACGTGCTGCTCCTCTACACGGACGGGGTCACCGAGGCCCGCGACCGCGCCGGCCGTTTCTACCCTCTGGCCGAACGGGCGGCCTCATGGCCCGGTCTGGGACCGGAGCGGCTGCTGGAGGAGGTGCGCGCGGATCTGCTGCGGCACGCGGGGGGCCGTCTCGGTGACGACGCGGCCGTCGTCGCCGTGGAGCGGCTCCCCGCCCGTGGCTGACCCGAATTCCGGCCGGGTCAGCCCCGGATGCTCAGACGGACCAGGTGCCGGTGGCGAGGAAGTGGTCGATGGTCCGGGTGTACGGCCGGACGTCCATGGCCTGGGCCCGCAGCCACTCGTCCGAGTAGTACTTGTCGAGGTAGCGGTCGCCCGGGTCGCAGAAGAGGGTGACGACGCTACCGGTGCGGCCTGTCGCGACCATCTCGGAGACGATCCTGAGGGCGCTCCACAGTCCTGTACCGGTCGAGCCGCCCGCCTTGCGTCCGATGGTCCGCTCCAGGACCCGGACCGCGGCGACGCTGGCGGCGTCGGGGACCTTCATCATCCGGTCGATGACCCCCGGCACGAAGCTCGGCTCCATCCGGGGCCTGCCGATGCCTTCGATGCGTGACCCGCAGTCGCTGGTGGCCTGCGGGTCGTGGCGGGTCCAGCCGTCGAAGAAGCAGGAGTTCTCCGGGTCCGGCACACAGATGCGGGTGTCGTACTGCATGTAGCGGACGTAGCGTCCGATCGTCGCGGAGGTCCCGCCGGTGCCGGCCGTGGCGACGATCCAGGCGGGTTCCGGGTAGCGTTCCAGTCTCAGCTGCTGGTAGACGGACTCGGCGATGTTGTTGTTGCCCCGCCAGTCGGTCGCGCGCTCGGCGTACGTGAACTGGTCCATGTAGTGGCCGCCGGTCTCGGCCGCCAGCGCCGCGGACTCCTCGTACAGGCGGCGGGCGTCGTCGACGAAGTGGCACTGGCCGCCGTGGAATTCGATCAGGCGGCACTTCTCGGGGCTGGTGGTGCGGGGCATCACCGCGATGAACGGCACACCGATCAGCTTCGCGAAGTACGCCTCGGAGACCGCCGTCGATCCGCTGGATGCCTCGATGACCGGCTTGCCGCGCCGGATCCAGCCGTTGCAGAGCCCGTAGAGGAAGAGGGAGCGGGCCAGCCGGTGCTTGAGGCTGCCGGTCGGGTGCGTCGACTCGTCCTTGAGGTAGAGGTCGATGCCCCAGTGCTCGGGCAGGGGGAAGCGCAGGAGATGGGTGTCGGCCGAACGGTTCGCGTCGGCCTGCACCTTGCGCACCGCTTCCTTGAGCCACTCCCGGTAGCCGGGGTCGCTCCGGTCGATGTCCACGGTCTCCGTGACGCCCCCGCCGGGTGGGTGCTCACTGGTGTCCATCAACGGTCTCCTTCAGGTGTTGGCAGCCGTTCAGTGGGGCCACGATATTCTCCCCACCTGCACAAACGTTTGCTTTGACCGGCTCATAGGCCCCCCTTGGCCCCGTCGTACCGCTCCCCCGCCGTGCACGCCCGGCATGCGCGGGTGACCGGCTTCCACGTGCCCTGGTGCAAGGGCCGTGACAGCGGGCAGACTTGCGGAAGACGGTACAAGGGGGGTGAAGTCGCCATGGCCGAGACAGAGTTCAGCGCGTCCGGGTTCGGCGCGCCGGATTGCGGAACGGCGGAGTTCAGTGCGCGCGACGTCAGGATCCAGCGGTGGGCGAGATCGCTGACCAGAGCGGGCCAGGTGATGGTCAAGGACGGCAGGATCATCCTGCTGACCAGCAACGGGCGGGAGATCGCCAGCGCCCCCGTGACGGCGGTGAGAGCCGGGAGGCCCTGGTTCCCCGCCGCGGACGCGGCGGTCGCCCGGATCAACGGTGTGCGCTACCGGCTCACGATGGGCCAGCGCAACCGCCGGCCCGGCGGATCGGCGCCGGTACGCGGCTTCCTGGAAGCCCTGAGGAACGCCGCGGGACGCCACGACTGAGGCGCCGGGCCCCCTCACCGACCGCGAGTTGCGGAGGCTCACCCCCTGCGTCACGCTGGTCACACGTCACTGATGGTGCACCGGCGGTGACAGCGAAAGCCACCCGCCGCGAGCCACACAGGGCGGACCACGCATGACCAGCAACAGCAGCCAGCCATCAGCTGGATCCGTTCCTTCGTCTTCTTCCGGACCTATTTCGGGGAGTCGCAGCCGTGATCAGCGAGCCAAGCAGGCACTGCGCGGTGGAGCTCCAGGCCCTGCCGTCGCGGATCGGTCAGGTCCGCAGAATCATCTCGGCGCAACTGCGCTACTGGCATCTCGACCCCTTGGTCGACCATGCCGCGCTCGGCGTCACAGAACTGCTGACCAACGTCCACCGGCACGCGCAGCCGGACAAATCATGCACCGTCGAGGTAGAGCTCCTGCTCGATCGGTTGACGGTCTCCGTCCACGACCACGACCCCCGGCTGCCCACCGTGTGCGACGCCGCCCAGTCCGCGACCTCCGGGCGCGGACTGGCGATGATCGCCGCGGTGAGCGAGAGCTGGGGCGTACGTCCGAGCGACGACGCGGGGAAGGTCATCTGGTTCACCCTGCCCGCGCCGTCCTTCACCACCGCCCTGCCCCCGCTCCCCGTCTACGGGTCGACGACCGACGGCCCGTTCGGCTCGGACGTCATGGCGCTCACCGAGTCCACGGCGGCCAGGATGCGGGCCCGGTCCACCGTCGTCGGCTGACGGGAGGCGGGCGCGAGAACGGCGCGGAGCACGTCGGCCCCCGTGACCGACCGCTCCGCGCTGTTCTCGCGCTGTTCTCCGACCGCGGAGAGTCCGGCCCGGGTGCACCCGCGTCGCACCGGCCTGGCTCCGGGGAGGCGGTCGCGTCAGGCCAGTGCGCCCAGCGGGTCGTCGAGTACCGGCTGCCAGGCGAGTTCGGCCGCGCCCACGAGGCTGTTGTGGTCCAGCGTGCACGAGAGGATGGGCACGCTCCCACTACGCCCCCACAGGCTGCGGTCGGCGACGACGGCCCGGAGCCGCTCGGAATCGGCCTCCAGGAGGTCGCGGTGCAGCCCTCCCAGGATGATCCGGTCGGGATTGAGGATGTTGACCAGTCCGGCGAGGCCGAGCCCGAGCCGGTCGATCAGCTCCTCCGCGGCAGCGCGTACCCGCGGATCGCCGAGTTCCGTGCGCAGCAGATCCCCTGACTGCTTGAGCAGCGACTCCTCGGGGCCGGGCTGCCTGCGTGCGGCGGTCAGGAAGGCGAGGGGGTCCGTCTCGACATCGAGACAACCGCGCCCGCCGCAGTGGCAAGGGCGCCCCTCCGGGTTCACCGTGAGGTGCCCGACCTCCAGGGCGAGTCCCGAACTCCCGCTGTGCAGACGGCCGTCGAGAACGAGGGCACCACCCACACCCCGGTGGCCGGTGGCCACGCACAGCAGGTGCTGGGCGCCGCGTCCGGCTCCGTGCCGGTGCTCGGCGAGCGCGGCGAGATTGACGTCGTTGCCGGTGAACGCGGGGCCGGCGATGCCCGCCGCGCGTACACAGGCGGAGAAGATGTCCCGGACCGGCGCCCCGGCGGGCCAGGCGAGGTGCAGCGGGTTGAGCGCCGTCCCGTCGGGTTCCGCCACGGCCGAGGGCACTGCGAGACCGGCACCGACACAGCGCAGGCCGCTCTCGCGCAGGAGGCGCGCCCCGGCTTCGACGACCTCGCCGAGCACCTGTGCGGGGTCGGCCATCACGGCGACGCAGCCCGGTGCCGTGGCGACGATCCCGCCGCCGAGCCCGACCAGTGCGGCGCGGAAGCCGTCCGAGTGGACCTGGGCGGCCAAGGCCACCGGACCGCCCTCCCGGACGGACAGCCGGTGCGAGGGACGGCCCTGTGAGCCCGCGGCGGAGCCGGGGCTCGAGTCGACCTTGATGAGTCCGAGCGCCTCGAGTTCCGCGGCGACCGCGCCGGCGGTGGCGCGGGTGACGCCGAGTTCGGAGGTCAGCACGGCGCGGGTGGGGGCGCGCCCCGTGTGCACGAGCTCCAGAGCGGGCCCGAGCGCACTGCGGCCCCTCTCCAACTTCGTCCGCGTGGTGGTCGACTTGCCGTTCATGGGGGCGAGTCTCCCATGATCCCGGGGCGTTCCCGACGCCCTCGGCTCACCGCCCGGTCCGTGGGGAGACGGCCGCGCCGATCGTCTTGCGCACCGTGTCGGGGCCATCCTATGCTCAGTTTGTGTCGCAAGTAAACAAAACAGGGACGGCGCGGCCCGACGGTATCGGCGAAGGCACCGTTCCTTCCTCGGCGACCCGTCTCCGCATCGCGCTGACCGTGTTCTTCGCCCTCGACGGCTTCCTGTTCGCCGGATGGGTGGTCCGCATCCCGGCCATCAAGCATCAGACGGGAGCCGGCCCGTCCACCCTCGGGCTCGCCCTGCTCGGCGTCTCGGCGGGCGCGGTGATCACCATGACGCTCACCGGCAGGCTGTGCCGGCGCTACGGGAGTCACGCGGTCACCGTGGCCTGCGCGGTACTGCTGTCCCTGAGCATCGCCCTCCCCGCACACGCGGGTTCGGCCCTCACGCTCGGCCTCGTGCTCCTGCTGTTCGGAGCCGCGTACGGCGGCATGAACGTGGCGATGAACAGCGCCGCCGTCGATGTCGTGTCCGCGCTGCGACGGCCGGTGATGCCGAGCTTCCACGCCGCGTTCAGCTTCGGCGGCATGACGGGCGCGGCGCTCGGCGGTCTCGTGGCGGGCAGCCTCTCACCGGCGACGCACTTCTCGGCGCTGACGGGGGCCGGCCTGCTGGTGACCGCGACCGCGGGACCGACGCTCCTGCGCGGTGGGCGACCGGCCTCCGAGCGGGCGGGCGAAGGCCCCGCAGACCCCGTTCCGGACGCTCGCGGCCGCCGGGGCGCGGGGCCCTCGGGGCGGCCCGGGAGGATGAGCGCCGACGCCCGCAGGATCGTGATCCTCTTCGGGGTGATCGCCTTGTGCACGGCCTACGGTGAAGGCGCCCTGGCCGAATGGGGCGCCCTGCACCTCAGCCAGGACCTGGGCGCGCCCCCCGGACTCGCCGCCTCCGGGTACTCCCTGTTCGCGCTGGCGATGGCCGTCGGCAGGCTCTCCGGAACCACTCTCCTGGAGCGCTTCGGGCAGACCCGCACGCTCGTGGTGGGCGGCGCGGTCGCGGCGGGCGGCATGCTGGTCGGCGCGCTCGCGCCGGCCCTGTGGCTCGCCCTGACCGGGTTCGCCGTCGCCGGGCTCGGCCTCGCGAACATCTTCCCGGTCGCGGTGGGCAGGGCGGGCGCCCTGGCCGGCCCGAGCGGTGTCGCCGCGGCCTCGACCCTCGGCTACGGCGGCCTTCTGATGGGACCGCCGGTGATCGGCTTCCTCGCCGACTGGATCTCGCTGCCGGTCGCGCTCGTCACCCTGGCCCTGCTCGCCTCCACGGCCGCCGCGCTCGGCGGGGCCGCCCGTCGCGCCGCACCCGCCGGCCCGGCCTCGTAGGAGTTCTCCGGGGCGGCCCGGTCCGGTGTGCGGCGCGGGACACCGGTCCTCGTCGCTCGCACCCTGCCACCCGCCCGTCCCGGTGCACCCGGCCGGCGTGTCCGCGATCACCGGCAGCCCGTCCCGGTGTACCCCGGCCGTCCCGGTGTACCCCGGCGAGCGTGTCCGCGATCACCAGCAGCCCGCTCCGGCGCACCCCGAACCCGGCCGGCGTGTCCGCGATCACCCGCCACCCGTCCCGGTGCACCCCGGGCCGGCGTGTCCGCGAAGACCTGCGGCCCGAGGGGTCCGTCACCGGGTGACACCGGGGAACGGGAATCCGGCCGCGCCCTCAGGCCGCTCCGGCAACAGCCCGCGAGGGACGGTCGCCCTCGGGCAGCAGACCCACCGAACGGCCGAGTTCGCGGACGGCGTGCCGGAAGAGCAGCTCGCGCTCCTCGACCACCCGGTTGAACTGGCCGAACAGCTCGAAGGAGATCAGCCCGAAGAGCTGAGCCCAGGCGGCCACCAGGGCCGCGACGACCTCGGGCGGCAGGTCGGGTGCCAGATCGGCGGCCATGCGCGCGGCCTCCGGGCGCAGTGCGTCGCCGAGCGGCGGAAGTGCGAGGCCACGGTCACGGTGCGCGTCACGCAGTACGCCGATGAGCACCAGACCCACGCGCGACGCGGGACCGACGGTGTCCTGCGGGGCCGTGTAGCCGGGTACCGGCGAGCCGTAGATGAGCGCGTACTCGTGCGGATGCCCGAGTGCCCAGCTCCGTGCGGCACAGGCGACCTCGGTCCAGCGGGTGGCATGGGAACCGGCTTCGCCGGCGCCCTGGGTGCCGGCGGATTCCGCTGCCAGGCCGATCGCGTCGTAGGCGTCGACGATCAGAGCGGTCAGGAGCTCGTCACGGCTCGGGAAGTACCGGTAGAGCGCGGAGGACACCATCCCGAGTTCGCGCGCGACCGCGCGCAGGGAGAGTTTGGCGGCACCGTCCGCCGCGAGCTGCTTCCTGGCCTCGTCCTTGATCGCCGCCGTCACTTCGACGCGGGCGCGTTCCCTGGCTCCTCGAATGGTGCTCATGAGATCAGTCTGCCACGAAGACGGAGCACCGAACAAAAATGAGAGCACTGCTCTTGCTTTAGAGCGGCACACCCGTGCACACTGATCTCAAGCGAGAGCACCGCTCTCTAAAACTCAGGAGCCAGCCATGACAGAGCAGCCGTACTACCTCCGGGCAAGCGCCTTCGCGCAGCGGATGAACAGCGTCATCGGTTGGCTCGCCCGCCACGGGCTCAGCCTGCTGGGCTCGGCCGAGATGTCGGTCCGGGGCCGCAAGAGCGGCAGGATGCAGCGCATTCCCGTCAATCCCCACCGTCATGACGGTGCGCAGTACCTGGTCTCCGCACGCGGCCACTCCCAGTGGGTGCGCAACATGCGCGTGGCCGGCGGCGGAGAACTGAGAGTGGGCCGGAAGGTCCGCACGTTCACCGCCGTCGAGATCGCCGACGACGGCCAGAAGGTGCGGATCCTCCGCGCCTACCTCAAGCGCTGGGGCTGGGAGGTCGACCAGTACTTCCAGGGCGTCACGGTGAAGTCGACCGACGCCGAGCTCCTCGCGGCCTGCGCGGACCACCCCGTCTTCCGGATCACGGTCGCGGGCTGACCCCGTCGGTACCACGACGGTCCATCGCGTGCAGCGCCCGCTGTGCCAGCGGATGGGTCCGGACCAGCTCGGCGAGGGAGGTGGTCCCCCGTGTCACCCCCGCGAAGGCGTTCCACGCGGGCCGGAAACCGGTCAGCACGGCGTGCAGCAGACCGGGGCGTCGCTCGAACAGCTTCAGCATGCGGCGGCCGACGCTCATCTCCACGCCCAGCCCCGCCTTGATGGCGAAGGCGTAGTTGAGCGCCTGCCGGCGCGCGTCGACGGCATCGTGCGACTCGGCGATCCGCACCGCCCACTCACCGGCGAGCCTTCCCGACCGCAGCGCGAAGGAGATGCCCTCCCTGGTCCACGGCTCCAGGAGTCCCGCCGCGTCCCCGCAGACCACGACCCGGCCCCGGGAGAGCGGGGAGTCGTCGCTGCGGCACCGCGTGAGATGCCCGGAGGAGATCTTGGGCTCGAACCCGGCGAGACCGAGCCGTCCCACGAAGTCCTCCAGATACCGCTTGGTGCCCGCTCCGTCACCGCGCGCCGCGATCACCCCGACCGTCAGCGTGTCGCCCTTGGGGAAGACCCAGCCGTAACTTCCGGGCATCGGCCCCCAGTCGATGAGCACCCGGCCGGCCCAGTCCTCGGCGACGGTCTCCGGGACGGGGATCTCCGCCTCGAGCCCGAGGTCCACCTGGTCGAGCTTCACACCGACGTGTGCTCCTATCCGGCCCGCGCTGCCGTCCGCACCGACGACCGCCCGCGCGAGCACCGTCTCACCGTCCGCCAGCACCACGGCCACCGTGCGCCGGTCCGGCACGGCCGGGCCGTGCTGCTCCACACGGGTGACCGCCACTCCCGTCCGCAGCTCGGCCCCGGCCTTCTGCGCCTCCTCTACGAGACCGGCGTCGAACTCAGGCCGGTTGATGAGCCCGAAGAGCATGCGCCGCGACTTACGGGTACGCGACAGCCTGCCGTTCAGCGAGAAGGTGACGGCGTGGATCCGGTCCTTCAGGGGCAGTTCGAATCCGGGCGGCAGGGAGTCACGCGAGAAACCGATGATTCCCCCGCCGCATGTCTTGTACCGGGGGATCTCCGACTTCTCCAGCAGCAGTACCCGCCGGCCCGCCACGGCCGCGGCGTACGCCGCGGAAGCTCCTGCCGGACCCGCGCCGACCACGACGACGTCCCACACCGGGGACTCCTGCGGTACCGACGACGACTCATCCGGCTCACGTCCGGCGTCTGCGTTCTCGCTGCTCACGATGTGCTTCTGCTCCCGATCCGACCTGTGGCCACAGCTGCTCACGGCATCCTACGGCGCGTCTCGGCACAACTCCGCTGTGGGAGGATCAGCCATGAATGCGTCGTACACACGACGCGGCGACCACAGCGTCGCACCCGGCCGCGTGACGCACGCGCCACAGTCCTAACGTCGCACCCACCAGGAGCGTGCCCATGACCGCCCGTCCGATCTCCGAGACCGTCGCCTCGTTGATGCCCCGCGCGAAGGCGGAGCTCACCGAGCTGGTGGCATTCCGGTCGGTGGCGGACCCCGCTCAGTTCCCCAGGAGCGGGTGCGAGGCAGCGGCGGCCTGGGTCGCCGACGCGCTGCGCGCCGAGGACTTCCAGGACGTGGCGCTGCTCGACACCCCGGACGGCTCCCAGTCGGTGTACGGCTACCTGCCCGGCCCGGCCGGCGCCCCGACGGTGCTGCTCTACGCCCACTACGACGTGCAGCCGCCGCTGGACGAGTCCGCGTGGATCTCGCCGCCCTTCGAGCTGACGGAGCGCGACGGCCGCTGGTTCGGGCGCGGGGCGGCGGACTGCAAGGGCGGGTTCATCATGCACCTGCTGGCCCTGCGCGCCCTGCGGGCGAACGGCGGCGTGCCGGTCTCGGTCAAGGTCATCGCCGAGGGCTCGGAGGAGCAGGGCACCGGCGGCCTCGAGCGGTACGCCGAGGCACACCCGGAGCTCCTGGCCGCGGACACCGTGGTCATCGGCGACACCGGCAACTTCCGGGTCGGCGTGCCCACGGTGACCTCGACGCTTCGCGGCATGGCGATGGTTCGCGTGCAGTTGGACACCCTGAAGGGGAACCTGCACTCCGGTCAGTTCGGCGGGGCGGCGCCGGACGCCCTGGCGGCGATGATCCAGTTGCTGGCGTCCCTGCGGGCCGAGGACGGCACGACGACGGTCGACGGCCTGGCGACGGACGCCGAGTGGGACGGACTGCAGTACCCGGAGGACGAGTTCCGCGCGGACGCCAAGGTCCTCGACGGGGTCGGTCTGATCGGTTCGGGTTCCGTCTCCGACCGCGTCTGGGCGCGGCCCGCGGTCACCGTCATCGGGATCGACTGCCCGCCGGTCGTCGGCTCCACCCCGTCGGTGCAGGCGAGCGCCCGGGCCCAGGTCAGCCTGCGGGTACCGCCCGGTCAGGACGCCGTGGAGGCCGCGAAGCTGCTCACCGCGCACCTGGAGTCGCACACGCCGTGGGGTGCCCGGATCTCCGTCGAGCAGGTCGGTCAGGGGCAGGCGTTCCGCGCCGACACCAGCAGCCCGGCCTACGCGGCGATGTCGGAGGCCATGCGGGTCGCGTACCCGGGTGAGGAGATGCAGATCGCCGGAATGGGCGGGTCGATCCCGCTCTGCAACACCCTCGCCGCGCTGTACCCGCAGGCGGAGATCCTGCTCATCGGTCTCAGCGAGCCCGAGGCGCAGATCCACGCGGTGAACGAGAGCGTGTCACCGCGGGAACTCGAGCGGCTCTCGGTGGCCGAGGCACTGTTCCTGCGCAACTACGCGGACTCCAGGAAGGGCTGAGGCCGCGTCGGACCGTACGGGTACGCCCTGAGCGAAGTCGCCCGGAGCAGAACTCCGGTTCCGGGCGGCTCGCCGTGCGTACGTTCTCCCCATGGAGATCGTCGAGGTACTTCCACAGCTGCACCTCTTCCGTTTCGCGATCGGTCAGGCCTGTCTCTGGGCCGACGGCGCGGAGCTGACCCTGATCGACTCGGGCGATGTGAACGCGGCGGCGGCCGTCGAGGACGGCATACGAGGCCTGGGCCACGACCCGGCCCGGATCCGGCGGATCGTCCTGACGCACGGCCACCGCGACCACTACGGGGCCGCCGGGGAGCTGGCCCGGCGCCACGGCGCCGAGGTTCTGGCCCACCGTCTGGACGCCCCGTTCGTCCGGGGCGAGGAGCGGGTACCCGATCCGGTCCTGCACGACTGGGAGAGACCGCTGTACGCGCACGCGCTGACCGTTCCGGAGGCGCCCGCCACCCGCGTGGACCGCGAACTGGAGGACGGGGACGAGCTGCCGTTCGGGGGCGGCGCCCGCATCGTGCACGCTCCCGGGCACACCCCCGGCTCGATCGGTATCCATCTGCCGTGCCACGCGGTGCTGTTCACCGGGGACGCCGTGGCAGGGGTCGGCCGCGTGACACTCGGGGTGTTCAACGCGGACCACGGGCAGGCACGGGCATCCTTCCGCCGGCTGGCAGCCCTGGCCCCCGATGTTGCCTGCTTCGGTCACGGCGACCCGCTCACCGAGGACACGGCCGCCGTGCTGCGGGGCGCCGCGGGGTGAGCTCCGCCCGGGCCCCCGGGCTCTCCTGTCCGGATCAGCGGCACCGGGGTGGCGGGGTCCGGTGCGGCGCGAGGCGAGGCGTGGGCCGATGCGGTGACCGGCTGTCGGCGACGCCGCGTGCAACGCGGCACCGGGGTACGCGAGCCCGGCATGATCCGAACGGGAGGCCCTAACCCGCCCCCCCGACGGGTACGCCCGCCTCCAGGTTGATCACGGTGGACCGTTCACGGGCGCGCAGCGCCCAGCGGAGACGTTCGAAACGGGTCGGCGGCAGCAGACCGGCCGCCTCCTCCTCGGTGACGAACCGGCAGCCGCGCAGTTCCGAACCGGGGAGCAGCAGGCGCGAGGCCTCCTCACCCCGCAGGCGCCCCCCGTCGAAGAGGAAGCGCAGTCCGCCGAAGGCCGGCGGCTTCGGCGCCTCCCAGTCGACCAGCAGGAGTTCGGGAACCGTCTCCAGACGCAGTCCCAGCTCTTCGGCGACCTCCCGGATCCCCGCCTGCGCCGGAGCCTCTCCCGCCTCGACCACGCCACCGGGAAACTCCCATCCCGGCTTGTAGGTCGGGTCGACGAGGAGCACCCGGTCCAGGTCGTCGAAGAGCAGCACCCCGGACGCGACCGTCTCGGCACGGGGTTCGGGTGTCTGGACGATGCCGCACTCACCCGCCGCGCCGGTACGCAGTGCTTCCGCGATCAGCTCGGCCGTCGCGTACGGGGTGAGCGCGCCGGTGTCGACCGTGTGGGCGTCCGGGCCGATCCATTCGAGTGCCGCGCGGTAGGGCTCGATGTGGTCGTAGGCCCACTGCCGGACCCGTTCGCTGCGTTCGGGGTCGTCGGCGTACTCCTCGCGTTCGGCGATCCGTCTGCGCAGGATCGTTTCCTCCGTCGCCAGCAGCACATGGCGCACCGGAATACGCCGGGCCGCGAGTCCCCCGAAGATCTCGTCCCGGTACTCCTGCTTCAGCAGGGTCATCGGCACCACCAGCACCCCCGGGAGCTCGGCCAGGAGCGCGGCGGCCGTGTCGACCACCAGCCGCCGCCATATGGGCAGGTCCTGGAAGTCGGTCACCTCCGCGAGTCTCTTCTGCGGCAGCAGCCGGCTCAGTCCCCCGCCGGTCAGTTCGGGGTCGTACAGGGTGCTGTTCGGGATCAGATCGATCAGTTCGCACGCGGCACTGGTCTTGCCCGCACCGAACGCACCGTTGATCCAGACGATCACGGGTCCCCCTCCTCCGTAGCCCCCTGTGGCTTGCCCGCAACACCCCGCTCCGGAAACCAACATCGGTCACATGGTTGCGCCGGAGCGGGCGCCGGGGCGTGTGGTGGCGTTGCGGGTCCGGTCGGCCGAGGCACCGTGACACCGGGCACCGGGCCTCGTTGGAAGAGGCGTTCACCGGACGGACGAGGGGAAGAGCATTGCGTCGCACGGTACTGGAACAGTTCCCTGCCGGAGGCCCGCGCGGCAGCCGGCCCGCGGAGGAGTTCGCGGCGGCCCGCCGTGGCGAGGGCGTGCCCGCGGCGGTCGTGATGGACCTGGAGCGGGACACCTTCCTGGTGGTGACTCCGCAGCCCGACCAGCGGGACGGCTGACGCGCGCACGGGCAGGGACGGCGGAGGGGACGCCTGCGGCGGAACACGCGTACTCTCCCCCACGGTCAGCCTCCGGGCCGGGCCGCGGAGCGAAGGAAGTGCTCACGCCCGTCCGGGTCCTCGAACTCGAGGGTGAACGGCATGCCCGTATCCGTCAGGGCTGCCAGGAGCAGAGCGACGCGGTCGGGGTCGACGAACCCACTGAGGACCACGGGCTCCGTCGGCATCAGTTCCAGTTCCGCGAAGGCGCTTTCGGCCTCGTACCCGGTCCAGCTCGATCGTCGGACCGCCCAGCCCGCGCGGCGGAAGACCTCGGCGGCGTGTCCGGCGTCGGACGTCTCCGTCAGGGATCCCTACACGTTGGCGCCACGCTCCGCGTGGGCCAGGGCGGCGGCGTCGAGGCGTGGCCCGTCCGTGCCGCCGGATGTGATGTCCATGCCGGACGGTATCAGGCGGCCACCGGCCTGCCGTCGGGAGCGATCCCGCGGGGCGGGCCCTCTACGGGGCCGCCACGGCCCGTACGCCGTTCACGCCGACCGGACGCACGGCCGCCGCCGCGCCCACCAGGCCGGCGTCGGTCCCCATCACCGCGGGGGCCACGGTGAGGTTCTGGACGAAGGAGAGGGTGGCGTAGTCGCGGAGGGACCTGCGCAGCGGCGCGAAGAGGACCTCGCCCGCACCGGCCACTCCCCCGCCGATCACGGCGATGTCGATGTCGGCCAGGGTCGCGGTGGCGGCGATGCCGGCGGCGAGAGCCTGGGCGGCCCGCTCGAAGGACGCCACGGCCACGGGGTCCCCGGCACGCGCCGCCGCGGCCACGGCGGCTGCCGTCGCGTCGCCGTCCGGTCCGGGGCGCCAGCCGTTCTCCACCGCCCGGCGTGCGATGTTGGGCCCGCTCGCGAGGCGCTCGACGCAGCCGCGCGCGCCGCAGGGGCAGGGATCGCCGTCGAGGTCCACGCTGATGTGGCCGATGTGACCGGCGTTGCCCGAGGGCCCCGGGTGCAGCTTCCCGTCGAGCACCAGACCGCCGCCGACGCCCGTGGACACCACCAGGCACAGCGCGTTGTCGTACCCACGGGCGGCGCCCAGCCAGTGCTCGGCCGCGGTCATGGCGACGCCGTCGCCGACGAGGGTGACCGGCAGTCCGCCGGTGAGGGCCGCGACCCTGGCCACCAGTGGGAAGCCCCGCCAGCCGGGGACGTTGACCGGGCTGACCGTGCCTGCCGAGGCGTCCACGGGCCCGGCGCTGCCGATGCCGACCGCGTGTGTCCTGGTCCAGAGCGGAGAGGCCGTCAGCTCCGCCAGGACGCCGCCCACGGCGCCCATCACGGCTTCGGCGCCCTCGCGGGCCGGCGTGGGACGCTGGGCCCGGACGAGGAGCGTGCCGTCGCCGTCCACCAATGCCCCGGCGATCTTGGTGCCGCCGATGTCGAGCGCGGCGACGAGGTCGGTATGCATCGGTGTGGACTCTCCGGGGGGTGCGGCGCAGGACCTGCGACTTCAGTCTGTGTGGTCCTCCCAGTCTCCATTCTCTTGACAACGTTGTCCAGGGCCTATGCTCGACGCCACAGCTTCACGGCCTCCCCCGGCACCGACCGGGAGGGCCGAACCGACCGTTCCCGACGTCAGGACAGCGCACCGTGGCCGAGACCGCCCGCCCTTCCGAGTCCCGCTACGGCAACCGGCCGACCATGAAGGATGTGGCGGCACGCGCCGGAGTCGGGCTCAAGACGGTCTCCCGCGTGGTCAACAGCGAACCCGGTGTCACCCCCGACACCGAGCGGCGCGTCCAGGAGGCCATCGAGGCCCTCGGTTTCCGGCGCAACGACAGTGCGCGCGTGCTGCGCAAGGGGCGCACCGCCTCGATCGGCCTGGTGCTCGAGGATCTGGCCGACCCGTTCTACGGCCCGCTGAGCCGTGCCGTGGAGGAGGTCGCCCGTGCCCACGGCGCCCTGCTGATCAACGGTTCCAGCGCCGAGGACCCGGACCGTGAGCAGGAACTCGTCCTCGCGCTCTGCGCCCGCCGGGTCGACGGCCTGATCGTGATCCCCGCCGGTGACGACCACCGGTATCTCGAACCCGAGATGAAGGCGGGCATCGCCACCGTGTTCGTCGACCGTCCGGCGGGACAGGTGGACGCCGACACGGTCCTCTCGGACAGCTTCGGCGGCGCCAGGGCCGGTGTCGCCCATCTCGTCGAGCACGGTCACCGCAGGATCGGCTTCATCGGTGACCAGCCGCGCATCCACACCGCCACGGAGCGCCTTCGCGGCTACCACGCGGCCATGGCGGACGCGGGCATAGAGGTGGAGGAGTCCTGGGTCTCCCTCGGGCCGACCGGTCCCGCGCGGGTGAGGGCGGCGGCCGAGGCCATGCTGGCCGGGCCGGAGCCGGTGACCGCGCTCTTCTCGGGGAACAACCGCGTGACGGTCACCGCGGTCCGTGTCCTCGCCGAGTGCGACCGCCGGATCGCGCTGGTCGGCTTCGACGACATCGAACTGGCGGACCTGCTCGGCATCACCGTGATCTCGCAGGACGCCGCGGCGGTCGGCCGCACGGCGGCGGAACACCTGTTCCGCCGCCTCGACGGCGCCTGCGACGCGCCCGCGCGGGTGGAGCTGCCGACCCGCCTGATCGCGCGCGGGTCGGGCGAGCTGCCGCCCGCCTGAGCCCCGGCGCCGCGACCGTCGGTGCCGGCCCCGGGAAGCGCCGCGTGCGTACGGCCACCGGCCGGAATCCTGACGGCGGGGTGCCGGACGCGCGGACGGCGCGACAAGGGCGCCGGGCGACCGGGGCGCGAGGCCCGGTGGCTGTCGGCTACCGGGGCACGGTGACGGTCAGGTCAGCCCGTCGCGGCGAGGCGAAGCCGTCCAGGTCGGCCCGGCTCAGGCCGGTGAGACCGGTGACCTCGTCCGCGTCCAGGGCGCCGCAGTCGATGCCGCGCAGCAGGTAGCCGCTGAGCGCCTTGGCGGTGGCGGGCTCGTCCATGACGTCCCCGCCGGCCTTCGCGACGTAGGCCGCGAGACGGGACGCCGCCGGGGCGAGGCCCTCGCGGTAGAAGGCGTAGACGGCGGCGTAGCGCGTGGGCAGGTGCCCCGGGTGCATGTCCCAGCCCTGGTAGTAGGCGCGGGCCAGGGCGCGGCGGGTGAGGCCGTGGTGGAGGCGCCACGCCTCGTGGACCTGAGAGGTGGGGCCGACGGGCAGCACGTTCGTGGAGCCGTCGCAGACGCGGACGCCGGTGCCGGCCGCGGCGACCTGCATGACAGCCTTGGCGTGATCGGCGGCGGGGTGGTCGCTCGCCTGGTAGGCGGGGCTGACCCCGACGCAGGCGCTGTAGTCGAAGGTCCCGTAGTGGAGCCCGGTCGCCCGGCCCTTCGCGGCGTCGATCATGCGGGCCACGGCGGCGGTGCCGTCGGCGGCGAGGATCGACTGGCTCGTCTCGATCTGGATCTCGAACCCGAGACGCCCGGCCGGCAGACCGTGGGTCTCCTCGAAGGCTTCGAGCAGCCGCACGAAGGCGGTCACCTGCTCGGGATAGGTGACCTTGGGCAGCGTCAGGACCAGGCCGTCCGGAAGCCCGCCGGCCCGCAGCAGGCCGGTGAGGAAGATGTCCGTGGTGCGGATGCCCCTGTCCCGTACGGCGGCCTCCATGCACTTCATGCGGATGCCCATGTACGGCGCGGCGGTCCCGTCCGCGTACGCCTGGGAGACCAGCCGTGCGGCGCGGGCCGCCGCCTCGTCCTCCTCGGCGTCCGGGCGCGGGCCGTACCCGTCCTCGAAGTCGATCCGCAGGTCTTCCACCGGCTCGCGTTCCAGCTTGGCGCGTACGCGGTCGTGCACCGGCCCCGCGAGTGCGTCGGGGATGCCGAGCGCCCCGGCGAACGCGGCGGCGTCGGGGGCGTGTTCGTCGAGGGCCGCCAGCGCCTGGTCGCCCCATGCGCGGATCGTGCCCGCGGTGAACGCGTCGGCGGGCACGTAGACGGTGTGGACGGGCTGGCGCGTACCGGGGTCCCCCGGGTAGCGGCGGGCGAGTTCGGCGTCCACCGCTGTGAGGGAGGCGCTGATCTCCTCACCGACCGCCGCGGTGAGGCTCGTCGCCACCTTCTCCTGCTGACCCATGAACGTACCCTCCACGTAGTGAGTAACTTCCACTTCCCGGAATATTTCATCCGCATAGTGAAGTTATAAGCCCGTTGGTCGCGCGTCAATGGTGATCGGAAACGGCCCGGGGCCGCGCGGTGAGGACACCACGCGGCCCCGGGCCGTCGTACGGGCAGTGCTCGTGCCGGATCAGCCCTTGCGGGCCTTGACCTCGTCGGTGAGCTGCGGGACGACCGTGAAGAGGTCGCCGACGACGCCGTAGTCGACGAGGTCGAAGATCGGGGCCTCGGCGTCCTTGTTGACCGCGACGATGGTCTTCGAGGTCTGCATGCCGGCCCGGTGCTGGATCGCGCCGGAGATACCGGAGGCGATGTACAGCTGCGGGGACACGCTCTTGCCGGTCTGGCCGACCTGGTTGGTGTGCGGGTACCAGCCCGCGTCGACCGCGGCACGCGAGGCGCCGACGGCCGCGCCGAGGGAGTCGGCGAGCGCCTCGATGATCGCGAAGTTCTCCGCGCCGTTGACGCCGCGGCCGCCGGAGACGACGATCGCGGCCTCGGTCAGCTCGGGGCGCCCGGTCGACTCACGCGGGGTGCGGGAGAGGACCTTCGTGCCGGTGGCCGTGGCGGAGAAGGACACGGACAGGGCCTCGACGGCGCCCGCGGCCGGGGCGGCCTCGACGGCGGCCGAGTTCGGCTTGACCGTGATGACCGGGGTGCCCTTGGAGACACGGGACTTGGTGGTGTACGAGGCGGCGAAGGCGGACTGCGTCGCGACGGGGCCCTGGTCGCCGGCCTCCAGGTCGACGGCGTCGGTGATGACGCCCGAGCCGATGCGCAGCGCCAGGCGGGCCGCGATCTCCTTGGCCTCGGCCGAGGAGGGCAGCAGCACGGCGGCCGGGGAGACCGCCTCGAAGGCGGCCTGCAGCGCGTCGACCTTCGGGACGACGAGGTAGTCGGCAAACTCCGGCGCGTCGGCGGTGAGCACCTTGACCGCGCCGTGCTCGGCGAGCGCGGCGGCGGTGTCGGCGGCGCCGTTGCCGAGGGCGACGGCGACCGGGTCACCGATGCGGCGGGCGAGCGTCAGCAGCTCCAGGGTGGGCTTGCGGACGGCGCCGTCGACGTGGTCGACATAGACGAGAACTTCAGCCATGGGACTTCAATCTCCTGCGTGCGAGAAAGGGCGGGGCGTGGAAGATGCGACCGGGGCTCAGATGAACTTCTGGCCCGCGAGGAACTCGGCCAGCTGCTTGCCGCCCTCACCCTCGTCCTTGACGATCGTGCCCGCGGTGCGGGCAGGACGCTCGGCCGCGGAGTCGACCGCGGTCCACGAGCCGCCCAGACCGACCTCGTCCGCCTCGATGTCCAGGTCGTCCAGGTCCAGGGACTCCACCGGCTTCTTCTTCGCCGCCATGATGCCCTTGAAGGACGGGTAGCGGGCCTCGCCCGACTGGTCCGTCACCGACACCACGGCCGGCAGGGACGCCTCGAGCTGCTCGGACGCGGTGTCGCCGTCACGGCGGCCCTTGACCGTGCCGCCCTCGACGGAGACCTCGGAGAGCAGCGTGACCTGCGGGACGCCGAGACGCTCCGCGAGCAGCGCCGGCAGCACACCCATCGTGCCGTCCGTCGACGCCATGCCGCAGATGACCAGGTCGTAACCGGTCTTCTCGACGGCCTTGGCCAGGACCAGGGACGTCCCCATGACGTCGGTGCCGTGCAGGTCGTCGTCCTCGACGTGGACGGCCTTGTCGGCGCCCATCGACAGCGCCTTGCGCAGCGCGTCCTTGGCGTCCTCCGGACCCACCGTGAGCACGGTGATCTCCGCGTCGTCCGCCTCGTCGGCGATCTGCAGCGCCTGCTCGACGGCGTACTCGTCGAGCTCCGACAGCAGACCGTCGACGTCGTCACGGTCCAGGGTCAGGTCATCGGCGAAGTGCCGGTCGCCGGTGGCGTCGGGCACGTACTTCACACAGACAACGATCCTCAAGCTCACGCCGGCTCTCCTACTGCATCGTCATTTCCGGGCTGCCTTGTTGCACGCAGCATAGGCGCCTTGTCGGGCGGTTTCCGGTCAGGGCGACCGAGCCCCCGGGCCGAAATATTACTCGCCAGTACACCTATTACGTTACCCATAAGCAAGCGCTTGGAACTGTGACGTAGCCAACGGGCCCGGCACACCCCCGGCGCGTGCGGGTCTCAGTCTCGCAGAGCCGTGAACCGGCCCTGGTGATACACGAGGGGCCTGCCGCCTCCCGAGGGGTCACCGGCTTCCACCTGGGCGATCACGATGCGGTGGTCCCCCGCCGGGACACGGGCCACCACCCGGCAGACCAGCCACGCCACCACGCCTCCCAGCAGCGGCACGCCCTCCGGGCCGACACGCCAGTCGGTGGCGGGGCCGAAGCGGTCGGCCCCGCGGCGCGCGAACGTCGCGGCCAGCTCCTGCTGGTGCTCCCCGAGTATGTGGACCCCGACATGCTCCGCCTCGGCGATCACCGGCCAGCTGGAGGAAGAGGTTCCCACTCCGAAGGAGACGAGCGGGGGCTCGGCTGCGACGGAGTTGAGCGAGGTGGCCGTGAAGCCGACCGGAGCGGCACCGGCGGCCGTGATCACGGCGACCCCGGCGGCGTGCCGGCGGAAGACGGAGCGGAGGAGTTCGGGAGTGGCCGCGAGCGAGGCGGCGAGATCGGTCGATGCCGTCATGGGGTGATCCTTCGACGAGTGGGCGTACGGGTCCGCGGGTTCTTCAGAAGCCCGGACAGCGCGCGCTCGCGTGACGAGCGAGGTCGATATGGACCCGGCCGGAGAGAAGGAGGTCTGGCGGCATAACGTCAGACTGACGATGCGTGGCGTGCGCAGTCAAGTGCGTCCCGTCATGTGGGAGATGTGTCACGGACCGTCATATCGCCCGCCCGAGAGCCGCGAGGACGTCCGCCCGGCGCGGCTGGCCGGCGGCGCGGCGGACGATCCTGCCGTCCGCGTCGAGCACGAGCACCGTCGGGGTCCGGCTGATTCCGAGGGCGCGCACGAGGGGGAGGCGCGCCTCCGCGTCGATCTCCACGTGGGCCACCCCGTCGACCATCCCGGCCACCTCCGCGAGGACGCGTCTGGTGGCCCGGCACGGCTGGCAGAAGGCGCTGGAGAACTGCACCAGAGTCGCCCGATCGCCCAGCTCCGCCCCGAGTTGGGCAGCGTCCAGCGTTTCGGCAGCCATCCGCCCGTCCATCCCTGCCTCCGTCTCACATCTCCGCACCATGGGTCAGCACACCGCCGGCCCGCCGCATTCCCGGCCCGTTCACGTGACGAGAATCTCTCGCCCCGGACCCTTTGGGGCTGGCCACGACGTCGCACATGGGGCACGATCGCCCCAATGCCGAAAACCTACGGCTGCGTAACTTCCGCCGGGAGAACCCTCCCGAGGCATTGAAGAAGGGTCTTCATCCAGATGGCAGAACTCGTCTATCGGCCGGTCATCGGCGCCGCTCGCACGCTGTTCAAGGCGCTCGACCTGAAGATCGACACCCAGGGTTCGGAGCACATCCCGAAGACCGGTGGCGCGGTTCTGGTCAGCAACCACATCAGCTATCTGGACTTCATCTTCAGCGGACTGGGCGCCCTTCCCCAGAAGCGGCTCGTCCGCTTCATGGCGAAGGAGTCGGTGTTCCGGCACAGGGTGTCCGGGCCGCTGATGCGCGGCATGAAGCACATCCCCGTGGACCGCGACCAGGGCGAGGACGCATACGCGCACGCGCTGGCCTCTCTTCGGTCGGGCGAGGTCGTCGGCGTGTTCCCCGAGGCGACGATCTCCGAGTCGTTCACCCTGAAGAGCTTCAAGTCGGGTGCCGCGCGCCTGGCGCAGGAGGCCGGAGTGCCGCTCGTCCCCATGGCGCTCTGGGGCACCCAGCGCCTGTGGACCAAGGGCCGTCCGCGCAACTTCCGGCGCAGCCACATGCCGATCACGATCCGGGTGGGCGAAGCCCTGGAAGCGCCCACCGACCAGTACGCGGGCGCCATCACGCGCCGGCTGCGCGAGCGCGTCCAGGAGCTCCTGGAGGCGGCCCAGCGCGCGTACCCGGTGCGGCCCAAGGACGCGTCGGACACCTGGTGGGTACCTGCCCATCTCGGCGGTACGGCGCCGACGCCCGCCGAGGTGCGCGAGCGCGGCTGACGACGCACGGAGACGACACGGCGGCCGTGGAGAGCACTCGCTCCACGGCCGCCGTCGTACCTCGTCCATGTCCCGCCTACTGCCGGGCCATCTCCTCCTTGAGCGCCAGCACGAAGGCGTCGACGTCGTCCTCACGGGTGTCGAACGCGCACATCCAGCGGACGTCTCCGGCCTTCTCGTCCCAGAAGTAGAACCGGAACCGCTTCTGGAGCCGTTCGGACACGGCGTGCGGGAGCCGCGCGAAGACCGCGTTGGCCTGCACGGGGTGAAGGATCTCGACCCCGTCCACCGTCCGCACCCCGTCGGCGAGCCGCTGGGCCATGGCGTTGGCGTGGCGCGCGTTGCGCAGCCAGAGGTCCCGCGCCAGGAGCGCTTCCAGCTGCACCGAGACGAAGCGCATCTTCGAGGCCAGCTGCATCGACAGCTTGCGCAGGTGCTTCATGGCGCGTACCGAGTCCGGGTCCAGCACGACGACGGCCTCGCCGAAGATCGCGCCGTTCTTGGTCCCTCCGAAGGAGAGGACGTCGACGCCGACCGTGTTGGTGAAGGTACGCATCGGCACGTCCAGCGACGCGGCGGCGTTGGCTATCCGGGCGCCGTCCAGGTGCACCTTCATCCCGTGCCGGTGGGCGTGCTCGCAGACGGCCCGGATCTCGTCCGGCGTGTAGACCGTGCCGAGCTCGGTGTTCTGCGTGATGGAGACGACCTGGGGCATCGCCCGGTGCTCGTCCTCCCAGCCGTACGCCTGGCGGTCGATGAGCTCCGGGGTCAGCTTGCCGTCCGGCGTCGGCACGGTGAGCAGCTTCAGACCGCCCACCCGCTCCGGCGCGCCGCCCTCGTCGACGTTGATGTGCGCGGACTCGGCGCAGATCACCGCACCCCAGCGGTCGGTCAGCGCCTGCAGCGCGAGCACGTTGGCCCCCGTGCCGTTGAAGACGGGGAACGCCTCGGCGGTGGGGCCGAAGTGGCTGTGCATGACCCGCTGGAGGTGCTCGGTGTAGTCGTCCTCGCCGTAGGCGACCTGGTGGCCGCCGTTGGCGAGGGCGAGGGCCGCCAGGATCTCGGGGTGCGCGCCCGCGTAGTTGTCACTGGCGAAACCGCGTACCAGTGGATCGTGATGCCGTCGCGCGTCGGTCCTTACGGTTGCGGGGTCAGCCACAGGCGCTTTCCGTTCACTTCTCCTGCGGGAACGTCCCAGACGCCGGCGATGGCCTCGGCCAGCTCCGTGACGTCCGTGAAGCCCGCGAACTTCGCATTCGGGCGCTCGGCGCGCATCGCGTCGTGCACCAGTGCCTTGACGACCAGGATCGCAGCAGCCGATGTGGGTCCCGCGTCGCCCCCCGCCTTGCGGAAGGAGTCGGCCAGGGCGAGGGTCCACGCCTCGGCCGCGGCCTTGGACGCGGAGTAGGCGGCGTTCCCGGCGGTCGGGCTGCTGGCTCCGGCCGCGCTGATCAGCACGTAGCGACCCCGGTCGCTGCGCTGGAGCACCTCGTGGAAGGCCAGCGACGTCGACTGGACGGTCCGGATCAGCAGCTTCTCGAGGAAGTCCCAGTCGGCGAGACTCGAGTCCTCGAACCCCGCACCGCCGCGCCAGCCACCGACCAGATGGACCAGGCCGTCGACCTTCCCGAACTCGCTCTCCGTCTTGAGGGCCCATTCACGCGCGGCGCCCGGATCGAGGAGATCGACCGTGTCACCGGTGACGGTCGCGCCCCCGTGGGCGTAGCGTGCCGCGTCGACCGCCTCGACGAGCCGCTCGGGGTTCGCGTCGGACGCGACCACCGTCGCTCCGGCCTCCGCGAGCCTGAGCAGCGTGGCCCGGCCGGCGGGACCCGCCGCACCGGCCACCGCGATCACCGCACCCTCGAGCACACCGTTGTCGGCCCTGCCTGTTCCGTTCATCGCCACCGCCTCCTCAGAACCCGCGCTCACGCAGCTGCTCGCCCGGCGTCCGCCCTGGTGATACCTCGGGTCGAGGCGATCACACGCTTCAGCTTCTTCGAGAGCGCCTCATAGAACATGCTCAGGGGAAACTCGTCCGGAAGCACGTCGTCGACGAGCCTCCGCGGCGGTCGGGTCAGGTCGAGAGCGTCAGGCCCCTTGGCCCAGAGGGAGCCCGGGTGCGGTGCGAGGTAGGTGGAGACCAGGTCGTACGCGGCGAACCAGTGCACCAGCTTGGGCCGGTCGATGCCGTCGCGGTAGAGCTTCTCGATCTCGCCGCAGAGCTGGTTGGTGACCTGCGGGGCACGGGCCCAGTCGATCTTGAGTGTGTTGTCGGTCCAGCGGACCACGTCGTGCTTGTGCAGGTAGGCGAAGAGCAGCTGCCCACCGAGGCCGTCGTAGTTGCGGACACGTTCACCGGTGACGGGGAAGCGGAACATCCGGTCGAAGAGCACGGCGTACTGGACGTCGCGGCCCTGGCCGAAGCCGTCACCCTCGAGCCTCACCGCCTCCCGGAAGGCGGTGAGGTCGCAGCGCAGCTCCTCCAGGCCGTACATCCAGAAGGGCTGGCGCTGCTTGATCATGAACGGGTCGAAGGGCAGGTCCCCGTGGCTGTGGGTGCGGTCGTGGACCATGTCCCAGAGGACGAACGCCTGCTCGCAGCGGGTCTGGTCGCCGAGCATCTCCCGGATGTCGTCCGGCAGCTCCAGTCCGAGCAGCTCGACGGCCTCCTGCGTCACGCGGCGGAAGCGGGCGGCCTCCCGGTCGCAGAAGATGCCTCCCCAGCTGAAGCGCTCCGGTGCCTCGCGCACCGCGATGGTCTCGGGGAAGAGCACGGCGGAGTTGGTGTCGTAGCCCGCCGTGAAGTCCTCGAACGTGATGCCGCAGAAGAGCGGGTTGTCGTAGCGCGTGGCCTCGAGGTCCGCGAGCCACTCCGGCCACACCATCCGCAGCACGACGGCCTCGAGATTGCGGTCGGGGTTGCCGTTCTGCGTGTACATCGCGAAGACGACCAGGTGCTGCAGGCCGTCGGCACGGCTCCTGGCGGGCTGGAAGGCCAGCAGCGAGTCGAGGAAGTCGGGGACGCCGAAGCCGTCGGCAGCCCATCGGCGCAGGTCGGCGACGAGTGCGCGGTGGTACTCCTCGTCGTGCGGCAGCAGCGGGGAGAGCTGCTCGACCGCGCCGACCACCCGGTCGATGACGGCGCCGGCCGCGGCGGCGGAGGGAGCGCCGTCCGCCTCGAAGTCGATGGAGCCGTCCTCGGACTGCCAGACGCGGAACTCCTCGACGGCACCCTTGAGCGCGGGCCAGGCCGGGTGCTCGACGACCCGCTGTGCGGTGGCCGTCCTGGCGACAGCGGTGGCTTGCTCAAGAATTTCCGTCATGACACTTCCTTCACGGGAGAACCTCGCGTGAAGCAACCGTATCCACGGACGGTTCCTTCAGACAAGCGGGGATCCGAAAATTATCCTGCCGCTCAACCTGTTCACCGATATTTTTCCTGCCACACGTGGACTCGGCAACTTCTTCCACCGCCCCGCCGCCGAAGCGGCCGTCCGGCGGGCAAGAACTGCTTCCCTTTGGGTAGGAGCCGCGCGGGGGACGCACACGACGCACGGAAGCGGGAGATCCTTGACTTTTCTCACCATCGGCCATCGCGGGGTCATGGGTGTCGAGCCGGAGAACACACTGCGCTCGTTCACACACGCGGAGCAGGCCGGCATGGACGCCATCGAGCTCGATCTCCATCTCAGCAAGGACGGGGCACTCGCGGTGATGCACGACGCCGCGGTGGACCGCACCACCGACGGGACCGGGATGATCGCCGCCAAGACCCTCGCGGAGCTGCGGGAGCTCGACGCCGGACAAGGAGAGCGGGTGCCGGTCTTCGAGGAGGTGCTGGACGCGGTCCGCGCCCCCCTTCAGGCCGAGATCAAGGACGTGGCGGCAGCACGGGCCCTGGCCGACGTGATGATCAGGCGGGATCTGGCGGGACGGGTCGAGGTGTCCTCGTTCCACGACGAGGCGGTCGCCGAGATCAAGCAGCTGGTCCCCGGAGTGCGGACGGTCCTGATCGCGAGCCGCTGGGAGGCGGACGTGGTGGACCGGGCCAAGGCGGCCGGTGCGCAGACGCTGGCCCTGAACATCAGGCGCCTCACGCTCGAGGTGGTGGAGCGGGCACACGCCGAGGGACTGAAGGTGATCGGCTGGGTGGTCAACACACAGGACCACCTCCGGCTGGTCCGCGCCCTGGGGCTGGACGGCGCCACCACCGACTTCCCCGAGATCCGGCGCGCCGGCCGCTTCACCGCGTGAGACGGCGCGTGGGACGGCGCGCACGTCGGAGGGCTCGCGAGACGGCGCGTATGCCCGGAGAACGTGTGGGACGGCGCGCGTGCGCGGCGGTTCGCCGCACGGCCGGGCCTACAGGGGCTTGACCAGGAGCTCGAACTCGAGGTCCGCCCGCTGCGGGATGCCGAACCGCTCGTCGCCGTACGGGAAGGGCGTCATCCTTCCCGTACGGCTGTATCCCCGGCGCTCGTACCAGGCGATGAGCTCCTTGCGCACCGAGATCACGGTCATGTGCATCTCCTTCGCACCCCAGTCCTCGCGGGCCACGCGCTCGGCCTCGGCGATGAACGCCTTGCCGAGGCCGGCCCCCTGCAGCTGAGGACGGACGGCGAACATGCCGAAGTAGGCGGATTCCCCGCGGTGTTCGAGCTGGCAGCAGGCGACCGGCGCACCGTCCCGCTGGGCGATGAGGATCTTGCCGGCGGGGCCCTCGAGTACCTCCCTGACACCGTCGGCGTCGGTGCGCTGCCCCTGGAGTATGTCGGCCTCCGTGGTCCATCCGGCACGGCTGGCGTCACCGCGGTAGGCGCTCTCGACGAGTTCGACGAGTGCGGGGACGTCGCTCCCGGTCGCGTCGCGGAAGGTCAGTTCTGCCCGTGCCGTGGCCGGTGCGATGTCCATGTGGCTCTTCTCCCGTGTAGTGCCGCCGTGGTGCCCTCCCGAGACTAACCCGGTCGCCGGACGCCCCCCGCAGGCACTGGCGCGCTCCCCAGTACCCCAATGCGCCCCGGTACGAGCGGAGGGAACGGGGCATCGATGGGACGACACCGGCGTCATCATCCGCCGTAGGGGGAGGTTCACCGTGCACGGACCGGTGCTGTCCGGCTGGCTGCTCGTGTCACTGTGCGGGGCCACGGGGGCGTACTGCCTGCTGCGGACCCGCGACGGCGCCGCGCGGGAACGCGGAGCGGCGCAGGCCGAGGCGTTGATGGGGTTCGGAATGGCGGCGATGGCGTTGCCCGCCGCCGTACTGACACCTCCGGGATGGGCCTGGCTGGTGTACGTGGTGGTGTTCGGCGCCGCCGCGCTGCACGCGGCCGCCCGCGCGGGAAAGGGCGCACACCATCTGCACCACCTGATCGGTTCGCTCGCCATGGTCTACATGGCGCTGGCCATGGCCCCGGGCATGAGCCATGGCGCGGGCTCCGGCCACGCGGGCCACGGAGCGGGGGCCGGCGGATCCGCGGGAGGCGTCCCGCTGCTGACGGGAGTCCTCCTCGCCTACTACGCGGTGTACGTCCTGCGCTCGGCTGGGCGGCTCATCCCGCCCGCCTCCGGCGTGACGGTGGGCGCTGGTGCGGCTGCGGTAGGTGGGGCGGGCTGGGGCAGGCGTCCCGAGCTGGCCCTGGCGTGCAGACTGGCCATGGGGACGGCCATGTTCGCGATGCTGCTCACCCTTTGAGACAGCGGCCCTGCCGCCCCGTGGCGTACGTCACTTGGTGTGCGCGGCCGTACCGCGGCACCCGCCGCCCTCGTAGGGTGACGCCATGCTGGTCTCCCTCGCACTGCTGCTGCTCGGTGCCCTGACCGCCGTCGTGGCCCCCGGCCTGATGGCGCGGGCCAGGTGGCCGGAGCGTGAGCCGGTCGTGGCCCTGTGGGTGTGGCAGTGCGTGGTGGTGGGCGTCCTGTTGTCGTTCGGGCTCTCGATGACCTTCAGCGCGGCCGCCGCCTGGCAGGCGGTGCGTGGCCATGTCTTCGCACCGGCACCGCACGGAGTGGTCGAGGCGTACGCGCTGGGGGCGTACGGGCCGTGGTCCGCGGTCATCGCCGTTCTGCTGGCGCTCGGCGGTCTCTGGACCGCGGCGATGCTGGTTCGGGAGATCCACCGGGCGCGGGTGCGGCGCCGCCGGCGGCGCTCCGAACTCCTGGTCCGCGCTCCGTTGTTGCCCGGCGAGGAGCCTGGCGACGGCCGCCTCGTGGTGCTGGAGGGCGACCGGCCCGACGCGTGGTGGCTGCCCGGTTCGGCGCCGCAACTGGTCATCACCACGGCGGCGCTGAGCCGCCTGAAGGGACGTCAGCTGGATGCCGTCCTGGCGCATGAGCAGGGACACGCCCAGGCTCGCCACGACTGGCTTCTGCATTCGTCGGGTGCCCTGGCGACCGGTTTCCCGCAGGTTCCGTTCTTCGCGGCGTTCCGGGACGAGATGCACCGTCTCGTGGAGCTGGCCGCGGACGACGTGGCCTCACGGCGCTTCGGACGTCTGACGATCGCTCTCGCCCTGGTCGAACTCAACGAGGACCGCGGGGTGTTCGGTCCGGCCCCGGCAGCGGGAGCCCAGGTGCCGCTGAGGGTGAACCGCCTGCTCACCCCGGTGGAGCGGCTCACAGCCGCCCGTCGGCTGCGCCTGACGGCCGCCGCGGCACTGGTACCGGTCGTTCCGCTGCTGGTGGCTTTCGTGCCGGGACTCAGCGCCCTGCGCTGACACCACGGGCGGACGGTGGACGAGGATCGCCCGTATGCACTCATCGCCCCTCCCTCCGCTCGGCCGGGTTCCGCTCCTCGTCACCGGCGCCGTCTGTGCCGCGCTGTCGCTCCTCCTGCTCGTCCTGGTCGCTACGGGCTGGCGGCCGTTGCTGTCACTGGACCGCACGGTGGCCGAGGCCCTCCACCGCCGGGCATCGGCCGACCCGGACATGGTCCGGGTCAACCGGGTGCTGACGGACTGGGTATGGGACCCCTGGACGATGCGCGCGGTGACCGCCCTTGTCGTGGTCGTCCTGTGGTGGCGTGGATCACGGCTGCTCGCCGGGTGGATCGCCGCGACCAGCCTCCTGGCGACACTGGTGCAGCAGGGCGTGAAGGCCGCCATGGGCAGGGAGCGTCCGCAGTGGGCCGATCCGGTGGACACGGCCCACTACGCCGCCTTCCCCTCCGGCCACGTCATGACCGCGGCGGTGACCTGTGGGCTGCTGATGTGGTTGCTGCGCCTGCACGGCGCGCCGTCGTCCCCGTGGTGGGGGGCTCTCGTGGTCACCGTCGTCTCGGTGGCCGGGGTGGCCTGGACCCGTGTCTACCTGGGTGTGCACTGGCTGAGTGATGTGGTGGGCGGTGTGCTGCTGGGAGGGGCCGTGACCGCCCTCTCGCTCGCCGGGTACTGCGCCTGCTCCGGGTGGCGGTCCTCACAAGGGGGCTCCGCGGGGCACCCGGAGCCCCCTTGTGAGGACCGGCAGAGGCCGTGATCATCGGCTCCATGACCATCAAGGGCGCACTCTTCGACTTCTCCGGAACCCTTTTCCGGATCGAGCCCGTAGCCGCGTGGCTGCGCGCCGTCCTGGACGCGCGGGGCGTGCAGACTCGGCCGGCCCGCTTCGAGGGGCTCGTACGCGAACTGACGGCCGCCGGCGCACTGCCCGGCGGGCCGCCTCCCGAGCGGGTTCCGCCGGGCCTGGCGTCCGCCTGGGCCGAACGCGACCGCAGCGCGCGGCTGCACCGTGAGGCCTATACCGGCCTGGCCCGTCAGGTGGCTCTTCCGGACCCGGGGCTCTACGACGCGCTGTACGAACGCCACATGAGCCCTGAGGCCTGGCAGCCGTACGCGGACGCCGCGGAGGTGCTGGGCGGACTGCGCCGAGCGGGCGTCACGGTCGGAGTGGTCAGCAACATCGGCTGGGACCTGCGCCCGGTCTTCCGGGCCCACGGCCTGGACGCGCTGGTGGACGGGTACGTCCTCTCCTACGAGCACGGTGTCCAGAAGCCCGCTCCGGAGCTGTTCCGTATCGCGTGCGCCGGGCTGGACCTCGATCCCGCGGACGTGGTCATGGTGGGTGACGACCGCCACGCCGACGGGGGCGCGGCCGCGCTGGGCTGCGAGGTGCGCTTCGTGGACCACCTGCCCGTGGAAGAACGCCCGGACGGGCTCCGAGCGCTGAGGCTGGTGGAAATGGCAGGTGAGACGCCCGGAGGACACCGTTCGTGAAGGATTCCCGCAGACGGTGTGAGGGAAATCCCTGCCTCCGGACGGGGTCCGCGGCCCGAAGGGGGTTTAGCTTGGTGCACATGTCCCCGCATCCGAACCCGTCCGCCGTCGCGCGCCCCGTCTCCGTCGTCAACGAGGAGATCCGCACCCTGTGGCAGCGCGCGGGCGGACTCCTGTCCCCGGACGAGGAGACCGAGTACCGCCGGCTGCTCGTGGAGTGGGCCGCCGCCGCGGGAACGAGCGTCCGGCCCGCCGCCTGAGTCTCGGCGGGAGTGCTGGATTCCGGCGATCCCCCGCATCGCCGGAACGCAGGGGTACAGCATGTCCCCGCGCGCCCTCCGGGTCAATGAAGTGCGCGTGCCCCGCCGGGCGGACAGTCCGGCGGGGCATGCACACGTTCGTCCGCGGGTGCGGCACGGATCAGTGCCGGAAGTACTCCGGCTGCGTCTGCACGTTGAGTTCCGGCAGACGCACCCGCTTCGCCGGGTCGGTCCTGCGGTCGTCGAGCTTCAGCACGTCGAAGCCCTTGGCGATGTCGTTGGAGTAGATGTAGCCGTTGTAGTAGTACGCCGACCAGGGGCCGGCCGTGGTGACGGCGTCCGTGGAGACGGGGCCGCGCTCGAAGTACGCGATCTCCTTCGGCTTCGAGGAGTCGGTGAAGTCCCAGACGGAGACTCCGCCCTGGTACCAGGCCTGGACCATGAGGTCACGGCCCTTGACCGGGATGATCGAGCCGTTGTGGGCGACACAGACCTCGGTGTCGGCCTGCGGGCGGTCGATCTTGAAGTAGCTCCGGAAGACCAGCTTGCGGTGGTCTCCCCTGCCCTTGATGTCGTAGATGCCGTCGGCCCCGCGGTTCGGGCCGATCTCGTCGTTGCAGGTCGCCGCGCCGCCGCCGCCGAGTTCGTCGGTGAACACGACCTTGTCGGCGTCCTGGTTGAAGGTCGCCGAGTGCCAGAACGCGAAGTTGACGTTGTCCTGCACCCGGTCGATGATCTTCGGGTTCTCCGGGTCCTTGATGGAGAACAGCAGGCCGTCGCCCATGCACGCCCCGGCCGCCAGGTCCTGGGAGGGCAGCACGGTGATGTCGTGGCATCCGGTGGTCTTCGAGACTCCGGGGTTGGTGGGAGCACCCGGGTTGCCGCCGTCCGGGAAGAGGACGGGGAAGTTCACGATCCGGGCGTCCTCAGGGGAGTTGCGCGGCACCTTGATGACGGAGATCCCGTCGTGCGGCGGCTGGCAGTCGGGGAACGTCTCGTTGGGCGAGTAGGACGAGACGTAGATGTACACGTCCCTGCGCTCGGGAACGATCGTGTGGGTGTGCGAACCGCAGGCGGTCTCGACGGCGGCGACGTACTTCGGGTTGCGCTTGTCGCTGATGTCGAAGACCTTCATGCCTTCCCAGGAGGACTTCTCCGTGGCCGGCTGGGTCGTGCTGGCGCAGGAGTTGTCGCTCCGCGAGGAGTCCGTCGACAGGAAGAGCAGGTTCCCGGAGACCGAGATGTCGTTCTGGGATCCCGGGCACAGTACCTGGGCCACGGTCCTCGGCTTCTTCGGATTGCGGATGTCGAAGATCCGGAAGCCGTCGTAGTTGCCCGCGAACGCGTAGCCGCCCTGGAAGGCGAGGTCGGTGTTGAGCCCCTGGAGCGCGTCCTTGGGTATGTTGACGAGGTGCTCGATGTTGTCGCTGTGGACGATCTCGTCCACCCCGGGTACGTCACCGCTCTCGATGGCGGCCCTGACATCCGCCTGCTCGCTCACGGAGACTCCGCTGCGGTTGGCGGAGGTGTCGCCCGGGTCCGGCGTCGCGGCCGCGGGTCCGGCCGTGAGCAGGGTGGCGATGAGCCCGGCGGCGGCGGCCGCCACACCCAGGCGTCTGCGCCGCACGCTGGTGGTGTGCAACGAGGTCACTGTGTCCTCCCTTGTATCCGTCCGTCGTCGAACGGTTCCTGGACCCCGGCAGTATCGCCCTTTCCATGTACACACCAACAGATGGCAACAGAGACGTAATAAAAGTTTCCGATCACCGGCCGGTGGAAGTGTTGGGATGGTTGCGACACACTCATATGGCCATGGAGGTCGCCATGCTGATGCACCGTCGGACCACACTGCTGCGCGCGGCGGTGCTGCTCACGGCGGCGCTCGCCCTTGGCGGCTGCGACGGAGACGGTGGCAGCTCGGCGAAGGCCGGTGCGGACGACGGGCCCGCCGTCATCGCCCCGGGCAAGCCCGGCGAGCCGGCGAGGAAGCTGTCGGCCGAGGAGGCGGCGAAGGAGGCCGGGGACGACACTCCCAACTCCGCCGACTTCCGCTATGCCTCGATGATGATCGAGCACCACCGGCAGGCGCTGGTACTCACCGCCCTGGTCCCGGACCGGGCGTCCTCCTCATCGGTCGAGCGGCTGGCGAAGCGCATCTCGGCCGCCCAGAAGCCGGAGATCGGCGCCATGGAGGGCTGGCTGAAGAACAACGGGGGCGAGGAACGCGCACGGGAGCACGACCACTCCACCATGCCCGGGATGGCCACCGACGGGCAGATCGAGAAGCTGCGCGACTCGCGGGGCAAGGCCTTCGACCAGCTGTTCCTGGAGCTGATGATCACCCATCATCAGGGCGCGGTCACCATGGCCACCGAAGCCCTCGCGGACGGCAACAACGTCCTGGTGGAGGAGATGGCCAACGACGTCGTCGCCCAGCAGACCGTGGAGATCGAACGGATGCGTGCACTGCTGCTGCCCTGACGAACGCACGGTGAACGCGGGCGAGTGGGCAGGTGCACGGCGTTCCGTGCGGGAGCGCCCACCTCCCCGCCGGGTCAGCTCTCGCCGAGACGCTCGGCCTGCAGCGCCGCTCCCCCGAGGACGCTGTCCAGCAGCCCGGGGAAGAGTGCGTCCAGGTCGTCGGCGCGGACACAGCTCAGCTTCGCCGTGCCCCGGTAGAACTGGGTGATCACACCGTTCTCACGGAGCACCCTGAAGTGATGGGTGGTGGTGGACTTGGACACCGGAAGATCGAAGCGGGAGCAGGCCTGCTCGTCGTCCGCATCGGCGAGCTGACGCACGATCCGGAGCCTGACGGGATCCGAGAGCGCGTGCAGCACGCCCTCGACGCGGATCTCCTCACGTGAGGGATGCGCGAGCACGCGAGCTGCGTTCGACGTCACGATGGCTCCAGTCCGTACCGGGAGCTTCATTGTACGAGAGTCGTCGTAGTTTTATCCACGGCCCGCCACGACCAGACGCGCCCGGGGGCTTCCGTCGTGCCTGCGGCCGAGGATCTCCAGGGGCAGCAGCCGCACGGTGAATCCGGTCCGCACGAGGTCGTCGACCACGCCGGCGAGGGGAAACGTGCGGTAGTACATGACGAAGGGCGGGCGCCACACGGCGTTGCGCACCCGCATCGCCAGGTCGAAGCCGAGCAGTGACCAGTAGGCGCGTGAACCCACCGGTGGCGGCGCGCCCACCGGAAAGGCGAAGACCCCGCCCGGACGCAGCGCGTCGTACACCTGACGGAAGAGCACGGGGCGTTCGTCCGGCAGGAAGTGACCGAACGCCCCGAAGCTCAGGGCCAGATCGAAGGCGGCCCGGAAGGGCAGGGCCCGGGCGTCCGCACGGATCCAGTCCACCGCGGGGCCTCCCCCGGCTCTCAGGTGCGTGACGCTCGCCACGTCGAGCATGCCCGCGCTGAAGTCGACTCCGGTCACCCGCTCACGGCACAGCCCGCGCAGGACGCCCACGCCCGCCCCGGTGCCGCAGCAGACGTCCAGCCCCCGGTCGAAGGGCCCGAGGGGCCGGACCGCGTCGGCGACCGCGTCCAGCACCCGGGCGGGCGTCCGGTAGGGCGTCAGATCGAACTTCGGGGCGAGCAGGTCGTAGCCGCGCATCGTCGAGGAGAGCGCCTGGACGGCCAGTTCGCGGAGCGTGGGGCCCTGAGGAGTGAACATCGCCGCTCAGCGTACCCACAGGGCAGGTGTCACACGGCGTAGCCGTACTGTTCCGGTACGGCGACCTCTCCACCGAGCGCGCGTGCGGCGTTGCGGGCGAAGTAGGGATCGCGCAGCAGTTCGCGGCCGAGCAGGACGGCGTCGGCGCTGCCGTCGGCGAGGATCTTCTCGGCCTGGACGGGATCGGTGATCAGCCCCACCGCGGCGACGGGAAGACCGGCCTCGGTCCGTACCCTCTCGGCGAACGGGACCTGGTAGCCGGGCCCCACGGGGATCCGGGCCTTCGGCGCGAGCCCGCCGGTAGAGACGTCCAGCAGGTCGACACCGTGGGCGAGGAGGCTGCGGGCGAAGCGGACCGTGTCGTCGCCGGTCCACCCCTCGCGGGGGTCGTCCTCGTTCTCGGTCAGCCAGTCGGTGGCGGAGATGCGGAAGAAGAGCGGGAGTTCCTCCGGCCAGACCTCGCGTACGGCGTCGACGACCTCGAGGGCCAGGCGGGTGCGGTTCTCGAAGGAGCCGCCGTAGGCGTCGGTGCGGTGGTTGCTGTGCGGGGAGAGGAACTGTCCGATGAGGTAGCCGTGCGCCCCGTGGATCTCGGCGACCCGGAAGCCCGCGTCGAGCGCGCGGCGCGCGGCGTCGGCGAACTGCCGCACGACCTCCTGGATCTCCTGGGTGCTCAGCTCGTGGGGCACGGTGTGGCCGTCGTCGTACGCCAGGGCGCTCGGAGCCACCGGCTGCCAGCCCTCGGGGTCGTCGGTGCCGACGGGCGACCCGCCGAGCCAGGGGCGGCCGGTCGATGCCTTCCGCCCGGCGTGTGCGAGCTGGATTCCCGGCACGGTGCCCTGGGAGGCGAGGAACTCGGTGATCGGGCGGAACGCCTCCACCTGGCGGTCGTTCCAGATCCCGAGGTCCGCGGCGCTGATCCGGCCCTCCGGAGCGACGGCGGTCGCCTCCACCAGGACGAGGCCGGTGCCACCCGCCGCGCGGGAGGCGTAGTGCGTGAAGTGCCAGTCGTTCGGCGCACCTGTGTCGGGGCCGGTCGTCGCCGCGCTGTACTGGCACATGGGGGCCATCCAGATGCGGTTGGGGACGGACAGCGACCGCAGGGCGTAGGGCTCGAACAGTGCACTCACGGGGGGACTCCGATTCCTCGGGACACGGCGGGCGGCGTGGCCGGGCCCCCGGCCACGCTCGTACGATGTTCACCGTACTACGAAAATTACCGTACTACGGTGAACGTCGAATTACGAGGGCGCCTCCGGGCCCGCTCACCCTCCGGGCAGGGGTCGGCGCCTCAGCCGGATCGCCGCGTCGGCCTCGTACGTCTGGCTCCAGCTCCGCCCTCCTCCCGAGGTCCAGGTCACCTGGACGTTCACCCCGTCCACCCGGACGTCCTCCACCGTCATCAGGCGCTCCCCGTCACGGACGTCGCCTCGCTTCAGGGCGCACGCCTCGACCGTGACGGGCCCCGACGAGCGGGCGAGCTCCGCCTCGGCGGCAGCCGAGGTGAGCGCCGCGGCCAGTTCCCTGGCCGCGGCCGGTGAGCAGGACCAGGAGGCCGGCCCCGCCGCTCCCCCGAGCAGCAGGGTGACCTGGGCGGGGGCGTCCGCAGGGCCGGGCAGGGCTCCCAGCGTCCCCCCGCGCCCGTCCGTGCCCCTGATCTCGATACCCATCGCCCGCCGCCTCCTCGTCCCGCTCCGGTCAGCTCAGCCGGAGGCTCTCCGGCGGGCCCAGGTAGCTGGGCTTGAGACCGCCTGTGTCGACCACGAGGTTCTGGAGTACCACCGTGGGATCGACCATCCAGAATTTCAGCACATGGACACCCGGCCGGCCGATGCGGTGCACAGTGCTGGTGCGGTTGACGTTGTCGGAGGTGTTGCGGGCCCACTGGATGTTCATGGTCCCGTCGTCGGCGCCCGTGACCCGGGTGATGTCGACGGACTGCGGCGCCTCGTCGTCGAAGGAGACCGCGTAGGTCAGTCCGTCGGTCGTCAGGGCGTTGTTGCGGGGCGACAGATGGGCCCAGACCGTGACCGGTCCGGTCGTGAACAGGCTCACCCGGTACTCCAGCCTGGCCGCGCTGCCGCCCGGCACCTGCCGCGAGGCGGTGACCGGGAAGGGCTCCATGCCCGCTCCGGTGCGCCCGATGCCGGGTATGCGTCGCCAGGAGATCCCGTCCCGGCCGACCGCGCGGTGGAAGTGGTCGGCCTCGACGGAGACGTAACCGTTCGCCTCGACGAACCCCTGGAGCCTCGACCGCTCCAGGGAGGGGCGGTCCACCACGGCCCGGACGACGACCTCACCACCCGCGCCGGAGACGGTGACGGGCACTTCCGTCACCCCCCGGGGCGCGCGGGACCAGTCGACGCGGAAGGTCACCCGGGTCTGGGCCTCCACCCTCCCCCGGGTGCGGTCGGCGATCAGCCACGGAGCGCCGGTGCGGACGCGGAAGTCGAAGGACTCGGTACCCCGGTTGAAGACCTCGACGTACTGTGCGGGCTGACTCTGGTACGGGCTGAAGACGGGCAGCGCCGCGTCCTCGGCCGCGCCCCCGCCCGCCGGCCACCAGGCACCGGAACCGTCGACGGCCACACCCATCTCGGCCTTGCGCGGGAGCTCGATGCGCCGCACGGCGGGGAAGATCTCGTCGGCGAGCGCCACGTTGTCCCGTTCCGGCTGCTGCCAGGGGGCGTTGGGGCCGTAGCGCTCGACATCGCCGTACCCGATGTGCGGCTGGCTCTGGAACCCCTTCCACTTCCCGTCGGCCACCTCGGTGTCGAAGCGCCGGGCGAGAGCGAAGTCCTCCGCGAGACCGGCCTCCGCGTCGGCCGCCAGCCGGTTCGTGAGGGCGCGGCCCTGGGGTGCGTAGTGCAGGTTGGTGAACTCGGCCTCCCGCAGGGCGTAGAGGTTGGCGGTCGCGCGCACGGCGTAGCCGACGAGTTCGTACCAGGCGTCCTGGGCGGAGGCGGGCAGCACACGGCGGACACGCTCGGCGGCCGCGGCGAGACGCCGCCAGTCCTCGGTGACGCGCTCCAGTTCCCGGTAGTCCACGATGCTGAACGGGGTGGCCTTGTCGTCGTACACCACGGCCGAGGAGTCGGTGGCCGGGTCCTTGGCCGGATCCAGCGTGATCTTCCGGTTGAGCAGTTCGGGCTTGCGCCGCGACTGGAGCCGGGCGTACGTGCGCAGGATCCCGGCGATCTCCGCGGCATGCCGCTCACCGAAGTTCTGCGCGGCGTAGCGCTCCTCCCACTCGGGCAGGGCGTCCAGGGGCCATCGGTCGGGGTTCCAGGCGTACTCCAGGAAGAACTGGGTGGGAAGTTCGTTGCCCTTGAGGTCACCCACGTTGGTGACCCAGAGACCACGGTTTCCGTAGGCCGCGCTCTGGTGCAGCTGGTCCCACATGTTGGGCAGTGAAGTGGTGTCCACCCACTTGTAGTTGCGGCCCACTCCCACGTAGTCGAAGTGGTAGTACAGCCCGTAGCCGCCGCCCCGGGGGTCGTTCTCCAGGTCGGGCAGCTTGCGGACGTTGGCCCAGTTGTCGTCGGTGAGGACGACGGTGATGTCGTCGGGGACCCTCAGTCCGCGGTCCCAGTAGTGCTGGACCTCCTTGTAGAGCGTCCACACCTGGGGGACCGCGTCCGGCGCCCCGAGCTCCTCGGCGATGATCTGCCGCTGGGTGGCGATGATCTCGGTCATCAGCTCGATACCGTCGCCGTCGGGCAGCCCGACGTCACCGTTGCCGCGCATGCCGACGGTGACCACGCCCTCGAAGTCCTGCTCGGCCATCCGGCGGACACCTTCGCGCCAGTAGGCCTTGACGGCTTCGGCGTTGCGGCGGAAGGACCACTCGCCGGTGCCGCCGTAGGGGTCGTGCCCCGGCTCGGTGATGTTGCCCGCGCTGTCGCGGACCGCGGCGACGGCGTGGCGGTTCCACTCCTCGATGCCCCGCATCATCGGCGCCTCGTGCGAGGTCCCCATCACGACGCCGTAGGCCTTCGCGGTGGCGTGGTTCTCCGGGTCGTCCTCGGCGAAGGCCCGGCCCCAGACCGCCGGCCAGAGGTAGTTGGCCTTCAGCCGCAGCATCACCTCGAAGATCTTCGCGTAGAAGGCGGCGTTGAACCCGCCCTCGAAGCCGGGGGCCTTGCCGGGGCCGAAGAACGCGGGCGCCCAGGTGCCGAGCGCCGGGTTCTCGTCGTTGACGAAGAACCCGCGGTACTTCACCGCGGGGGTGCCCTGGCTGTGCAGCCCCGGCAGGACGTACAGCGCGTCGCGGCGGACGGGGAGGACGTCGTCCCACCAGTACCAGGGTGAGACCCCGATGCCCCGGGAGACGTCGTACGCGCCGAAGATCGTGCCGCGCTGGTCGCTTCCCGCGATGACGAACGCGCGGTCCACGCCCGGGAAGGGCCTCTCCACGACGGTCTGCAGGCTGGTCTCCCACTTGCCCGCGACACCCGAGGCCCTGAGCCGGCCCGAGGCGATCAGGCCGTCGATCAGCGGGCTGCGGCCGATGGTGCCGATCAGGACGATCTCGCGGCCTCGCGGCGTCGCGTCCCGCGAGAGGGCCGGCCGGACACCGGTGACGCGTTCGATGTCGTCCCTGAGGTCGCCCGCGACCCGGACCACACCGGCCCAGTCCTTGTCGCTGACCACGAGCGGTGCGGCGCGCCCGCCCCTGACCAGGGGGAACGCGCCGGTCCTGGGTGTGAACGAGATGTAGGCGCCCGGATCGGTGGGCCGGGGCGCGGACGGACTCCCGGAACCCGCGGGTGCTGCGGCGGCCTCGCCGGCGAGCCCCATCAGTGAGCCGAGTGGTGTCGCCGCGAGGGCGGTGGCCCCGAGTCCGGCGCCGAGGACCGTTCTGCGGCTGGTGTGCTTGTCCATGCTGCTCCCCATTTTGTTCACACACATGACAAATTGGACGGGCGTGAGCCCCTGACAGATTTCGGTGCGCGGGACGCGAGGGTTCAGTCGGGGACACCCGGCGCCGCGGCCGGGGCCGGGCGGGCGGAGGCGGTCGCCGCCTCGCCGTCGCCGGAGGACGGGGCCAGGGCGGCCACGATCGCGTCCGCGGTGTCGTCGGGCTCCGGGGCGACCAGGCCGACGACGACGTACACCACCAGGGAGGTCACCAGCGGCGTGACGATCACCAGCGTCTGGTCCGCGCTGTCGAGCACGAACTTCACCAGGAGGTACCCCAGCAGGCCCAGCGCCCAGGAGGACAGCGCGGCTCGCGGCCCGAACCGGCGGAAGGCGGGCAGCAGCCCCAGCAGCATCGGGATCGATATCGGTCCCATCACCGCCGCGACCAGTCCGACGATGATGCCCAGCACCCCGCCGAAGTGGTCGGCCTCGATCGCGACGATCATGCTGACGCTGATGAAGGCGACGGTGCACACCCGGGCGACGAACAGTCCGGTGGCGGGCGGCAGATCGCGTGCCCGGCGGACCACGGCGGGAATGATGTCGCGGGTGACGACCGCGGAGACCGCGTTCGCGTCGGAGGAGGCCATCGCCATGGTGTGGGAGAACATCCCGGCCAGGGTCAGCCCGACGAGCCCCGCCGGGAGGTACGACTCCGACATGAGCGCGTACACCTTCTCGGGGTCCGTGATGCCCGGCATCAGGACCGCGGCGGCGACGGGCGGGAAGAGCAGCACGGCCGGCCAGATCACGTAGAGCAGGGCGGAGAGGCCGGCCGAACGGCGTGCCGCCTTCGGGGAGTCCGTGGCCATGTACCGCTGGGCCAGGTTCCACATCCCGCCGTTGTACTCGAAGAGCTTCACGACGACGTACGCCCCGAGGAAGGTCGCGGTGTACGGGCCGACCAACGGCTGCGCGTGGCCCTCGGGAAGCCTGTCCCACAGGGTGCCCAGGCCCGCGGGGCCGTCGCCGAGGCGGTCCAGCACGACCCAGAGCATGGCGAGAGCGGCGGCGCCCTGGACGACGAACTGGCCGAAGTCGGTCAGCGCGTCGGCCCACAGCCCGCCGACCGTGCAGTAGAGGAGGGTGACGATGCCGGTGATCAGGATGCCGGCGGTCATCGACATGCCGGTGAACACGTTGAGCAGCACGGCCACCGACGCCCACTTCGCAGCCACGTCGAACACCTTGAGCAGCGCCCCGCTCCAGGCGAGGGCCTGCTGGGTGGGCACGTTGTAGCGCTTGGCGAGGTACTCCAGGGGTGACGCCACCGCGTAGCGCTGCCGGAGCCGCTGCCAGCGCGGGGCGAAGAGCCAGGCCCCCACGGCGGTGCCGAAGGCGAGGGGCAGGAAGGCCCAGACGTAGACGGTGATGCCGTAGCTGTAGGCGATGGCGGCGTAGGCGACGAAGACCGCCGCGCTGTACCCGGACATGTGGTGCGAGATGCCGGAGAGCCACCAGGGCATCCGGCCGCCCCCGGTGAAGTAGTCGCTCACGTCGCCGACGCGGCGGTGCGACCAGAGGCCGATGAGCAGCATCACCAGGAAATAGCCGCACAGGGCGGCCCAGTCGAGCGGGGCCATCAGAACTCCTCGGTGTACGTGTCCGCGGGCGGCCGGTCGAGGACCGGCGGCGTCACCAGCGGGGCGTCTTCTTCTCGTAGGTGGGGTCGATCCGCCGCATGTAGCCGGTGTCGTCCCGGTCGCGCAGTCCGCACGAGATGTACTGCTCGTGGAGGCGGGCCAGGGCGTCCCGGTCGAGTTCGACGCCGAGTCCGGGGCCGCGAGGCACACGAACCGCTCCGTCGGCGAAGGTGAGAGCTCCGGGGACGACGACCTCCTCGGTCTTCCACGGCCAGTGGGTGTCGCAGGCGTAGGTGAGGTTCGGCGTGGCCGCCGCGAGGTGGGTCATCGCGGCCAGGCTGATGCCCAGGTGCGAGTTGGAGTGCATGGACAGGCCCATGCCGAAGGTCTCGCAGATCCCGGAGAGCAGCCCGGAGCGCCGCAGCCCTCCCCAGTAGTGGTGGTCCGAGAGCACGATCCGGACCGAGCCCTTCTCCACCGCGGGCGCCAGGTGGTCGAAGGCGACGACGCACATGTTGGTGGCGAGCGGGATCTCCGTCTCCCGGGCCACCGCGGCCATGGCGTCGAGCCCGGGTGCGGGGTCCTCCAGGTATTCGAGGACGCCCTCCAGCCGGCGGGCGACCCGGACCGATGTGGCCACGCTCCAGGCCGCGTTGGGGTCGAGTCGCAGTGGTGTGCCGGGGAAGGCCTCGCGCAGGGCGAGCACCGCCTCGGTCTCCTCCTCGGGCGGCCGGACCCCGCCCTTCAGCTTGATGGCCGAGAATCCGTAGCTCTCGGTCATGCGCCGCGCCTGGGCGACGATGCCGTCCGGGTCCAGGGCTTCACCCCAGTCGTCGGGCTCCGCGCCGGGGTGCCCGGCCCACTTGTAGAAGAGATAGGCGCTGAAGGGGACCCTGTCGCGTACCGCGCCTCCCAGCAGATCGCTGACGGGGCGTCCGGCGGCCTTCCCCTGGATGTCGAGGCAGGCGACCTCGAACGGGGAGAAGACCCGGTCGACGGCGCTGCTGGTGGTGATCATCCCGGTGAGGCCGGTCCCTCCGGATCCGTCGTCGTAGGCCAGCACCTGGGCCACCTTGCGGTGCATGGCGCCGAGTGCGTACACGTCCATGCCGGTGAGGGCGTCGGCGGCGGCGCGCAGGCGGCGCAGATGCCCGACGTCCGCGTACGTCTCGCCGAGTCCCACGAGGCCGTCGCCCGTGTCGACCTCCACGATCGCCCGCAGGGCGAAGGGCTCGTGCAGGCCGACCGCGTTCAGCAGCGCCGGGTCCTTGAAGGCGACCGGAGTGATGCGCACTCCGGTGATCCGGAGGTTCGTCGCCATGTGTTCTCTTCCGTGCCGGTGCGGTGGGGGGCGTGGTCAGTGCCGGCCGGCGGCGAGGGTCAGGGTCTGACGCAGGGTGCCGTAAGCGGGCTTGGGGGCGTACGCCTCGTCGAGAATGTTGGCCGCGCCCTCGCCCGGGAAGGTGTCGGGAACCCAGGAGTAGGCGTCGGTGAAGCCCCATACGGTGAAGTCGTTGCAGCCGGGGGTGAGGAGGCAGCCGCGGAGCAGGACGCCGTACCCCTCGGCCTGCGCCTCCAGCTTCGTGCTGTCGGCCGGCATGGGGATCCGTACGTCCGCCTCGGTGATCGCCGTCTCCAGGCCCAGGCGGTCGAAGCGCAGCATGTTGTCGGCGATGTCGTGCGGAGCGCTGTACTGCACCGCCAGGTGGCCCTGGATGCCGACGCCGTGGACGGGCACGCGCTGCTTGCGCAGCTGGGTCACCAGCGCGTACAGGGCGGTGCTCTTCGCGTTGACGCCCTCGATGTTGTAGTCGTTGATGAAGAGGCGGGCCTTGGGATCCGCCTCGTGGGCCCAGCGGAAGGCGTCCGCGATGTAGCCGGGGCCGAGCTTCCGCAGCCAGATGCTGTCCCGCATCGTCCCGTCGTCGTCGAAGGCCTCGTTGACGACGTCCCACTGCCAGATCCGCCCCTTGAAGTGGGTGACCTGGTCGGTGATGTGCCGGTGGAGGATCTCGCGCAGTTCCTTCGGGGTGAAGTCGCCCTCGTTCAGCCAGGCGGGGAGCTGGTTGTGCCAGACCAGGGTGTGGCCCCGGACCAGTTGCCCGTTCTTCCGGGCGAAGTCGACGAGCCCGTCGGCCGCGGCCCAGTCGTAGGTCCCCCGCTCGGGCTCCACCGCCTCCCACTTCATGACGTTCTCCGGGGTGACCGAGGAGAACTCCTTCGCGACTCCGGCCCGGTAGGGCGCGTCGCCCGCCAGGGCTGAGGTGTTGACGGCGGTGCCGACCCGCAGACCGGCCTTCAGGCCGAGCGCGCCGAGGGTGCCGGGGGCCGTGTTCGGTGCCTTGCCCCCGTGCCGGACCGGGCCGCCCGTCGCGGCGTCCGCGCTGGAGAGGGCGAACGCCGAGAGGAGGAGCGCGGCGGCGGTACCCACCGCCATCGAACGAGTTGCCTTGAGCATGACAGATGCCTTTCCGTGGTGGCACATGGACACGGAACCGCCCGCGGAGCAGCCGGGGACGGCGTTCGAAAGTTTCGGTACCGCCCCGCGCACTCCCGGCAGGGGTACGCGGGGCGGCCGCGGGATCAGGTACGCGCGAGTGGCGCGTCGACCGAGGGGACGCAGACCATGCGCCTGAGGTGGTCGACCGTGCGCTCCCGGCCGGTGAGGCGCAGCCGCACGGTGTGCTTGGCGTCGGCCACGTCGCTCGACGTGGCGAACCGCAGTTCCAGGTCGCCCGGCTCGACGATCCGGTGTCCCGCCGCACCCGTGAAGGAGACCAGGTCCGGGTGGAACCGGAAGCTGACTCTCCGGGACTCCCCCGCGGCGAGCGGCACCCGCGCGTATCCGATCAGGCGAGCCTCGGGGCGCGTGGTCTGGGCGACGGGGTCGTGGGCGTACAGCTGGACCACCTCCGCCCCGTCGCGGTCGCCGGTGTTGCGGACCGTGACCGCGAGGTCCGTCTCCTCGTCGGTGCCGAGCTCGGACGGCACATCGCCGTCGCCCTCCCACGCGAACGAGGTGTAGGAGAGCCCGTGACCGAACGGGTAGAGGGGCGTCGGGTCGAGATTGCTCACACCGCTCGTCCGTCCGAGCGGCGGCTGGAGATACGTCCAGGGCTGGCCCCCGGTGCCGTTCGGCACCCCCACGGGCAGGCGGCCCGACGGGTTGACGCGCCCGGACAGCACACCCGCGAGCGCCGGACCGCCCTCCTCTCCGGGGAAGAACGCCTGCACACAGCCGGCCAGCCGGTCCGCCCGGCTGCCGAGGGCGTACGTACGCCCCGTCAGGAGCACCAGGACGACGGGGGTCCCGGTGGCGAGCAGGGCGTCCAGGAGTTCGCCCTGCAGACCGGGCAGCGCGAGGTCCGCGACATCGCAGCCCTCGCCGGAGGTGCCGCGCCCGAACAGTCCGGCACGGTCGCCGAGGACGGCCACGCAGACGTCGGCGGCCGCGGCCAGCTCGGCGGCGGCCCCGATGCCCTCGGCGTCCGTACCGTCCACGTCACAGCCCTGCGCGTGGTCGATGTCCGCGCCCGGGAACTCCTCACGCAGCGACTCAAGCACCGTGGGCACGGTGATGCCCATGGGTGTTCCGGGGTGCTGGACACCGACATGGCTCGGGAAGGAGTAGCAGCCGAGCATCGCCAGCGGGTCGTCGGCACGCGGTCCGACCACGGCGATCCGGCCCGTGCCGGTCAGCGGGAGAGCGCCCTCCGGGTTGGACAGCAGGACGCAGGACCGCTCCGCCAGCAGCCGCGCGAGGGCGCGGTTGCGTGGCGGGTCGAGGTCCACGGTGCCGCGCGCCTGATCCGGGTCGGTGTCCGCGAGTACGGAAGGCAGCGGCCGGTCCCCGTCCAGCAGGCCGAGCTCGCACTTCTGCAGCAGGACCCGGTGCAGGGCGCGGTCCACGAGTTCCTCCGACACGGCCCCCTCCCGTACGGCGGCGACCAGTTCGTCGCCGTAGCTGCGGACGGTCGGCAGCTCCACGTCGACCCCTGCCGTCAGTGCCAGTCGGGCCGCGTCGCCTCGGCCCGCGGCCACCTTGTGCAGGGTCTCCAGGAAGCCGATGCCGAAGTAGTCGGCGACGACCGTGCCGGTGAACCCCCAGGTGTCCCGGAGAAGCCCGGTGAGCAGCGCCGGGTCGGCCGCCACGGGGACTCCGTCGATCTCGGCGTACGAATGCATCACCGAGCGGACACCGCCCTCCCGGACCGCCATCTCGAAAGGCGGCAGGATCACGTCCGCCATCTCCCTGGCCCCGGCCCGGACCGGGGCGAGGTTGCGGGCCCCGGCGGACGCCGAGTAGCCGGCGAAGTGTTTGAGCGTGGCGATGACTCCGGCGGACTCCAGGCCCTTGACGTAGGCGGTGGCGATGGTGCCGACGAGGTAGGGGTCCTCGCCGATGGTCTCCTCGACGCGGCCCCAGCGCAGGTCCCGCACCACGTCCAGCACCGGGGCGAGGCCCTGGTGGATGCCGACGGACCGCATGTCGTGGCCGATCCTGTGCGCCATCTCGGCGACGAGTTCCGGGTCCCAGGCCGCGCCCCAGGCGAGTGGTACGGGATAGGCGGTGGCCCCCCAGGCGGTGAATCCCGCGAGGCACTCCTCGTGGGCGATGGCGGGTATCCCGAAGCGGCCGGCCTCGACGATCCGGGCCTGCGCCCTGGCCAGCGAGACGGCTCCGACGCCCGGGTCGACCGGCGCGGTTCCGAACGGGCGGGTCAGCTGGCCGAGTCCGCGGGTGGTGATGGCGTCGAAGTCGACCGGGTCGACCATGTCGTTCTGATGCGGGGCGACTCCGTCACCCTCCGCGTCGGCGCCCACCCAGATTCCGTACAGCTGGGCGGCCTTCTCCTCCAGGGTCATCCGGGCGGCCAGATCGGCGACCCTCGCCTCGGGGGTGAGTGAGGTGTCGCGCCACGGGCCGTCGACGGCGGAGGGCGGGTCGGCGGGACGGGCCTGCGGGACGGGCTGGATTGCCATGGCGGCAGGGGTTCCTCTCATGAGTGCGGTGGTCCGGGGCGGCGGGGATCTCCTACTTGCCGCCCACCCCCATCAGTCCGTTGATCAGCGCCCGCCTGGCGACGAGGTAGACGGCGAAGATGGGTACGACGGAGAGGACGATGGCCGCCAGGACGGCGGGGATGTTCACGCCGAACTGGCTCATGAAGTTGAACAGTCCCAGCGTCAGGACACGCTGTTCCTCGGACTGGGTCAGGATCAGCGGGAAGAGGAAGCCGTTCCACGCCTGCAGGGCCGAGAAGATCGCCACCGTGCTGATTCCGGCCTTGGAGAGCGGGACGGCCAGCTGCCAGAGCATGCGCCAGGCAGAGGCGCCGTCCAGAGCCATCGCCTCGTACATCTCCTCGGAGACGTCGCGCATGGTGCCGCTGAGCACCAGGACCGCCACCGGCATCGCGAAGGCGGCCGTCGGGAGGATGATGGCCCAGAGGGTGTCGTACAGCCCCATCTTGCCGATCATGAGGTACAGGGGGACGATCACCGCCTGCGCCGGGATCGCCACACCGAGCAGGAACGTCCGGAAGGCGAGGGAAGAGAGCCGGCTGCGGGTGCGCACCGCCACGTACGCGACGGGCACCGAGAGCGCCAGCACGATGGCGACCGTGGCGACCGCGACGATCGCGGTGTTCCCGATCAGCGAGAGGAAACCGCTGTCCAGCACCGTCCGGTAGTTCTCGAACGTCGGGTCGGTGGGCACTGCCAGCGGATCGCCGTTCAGCGCCTGGTCCTGACGCATCAGGGACGCGGAGACCAGCGTGTACAGGGGCACCAGGACGATCAGGAGCCAGATCAGCGAACCGACGCCGGCGACCGGGTTGCCCAGGTGCCTGCGCCTGCGGACGGGGCGGATGTGGCGGGGCGCCGAGGTCTTCATCCGGCGCTGCGGCGCCTCGGGTCGGGTGTCGATCGACATCTCGTCACATACCTTCCCGGGTGGACCGCATGGCCCCGAAGCCGCTGAAGCGGACCATGAGCAGCGAGATACTTGTGGCCACCACGACGAGGGCGGTGGCGATGGCCGCCGCGTAGCCGAGGTCGTAGGTCTGGAAACCGGTCCGGTACATCAGGTACGGCAGGATCGTGGTGTCCGTGCCGGGACCGCCCTTGGTCATGATCAGCACGGTGTCGAAGTAGGTCAGCGAGCCGACGATCATCAGCACCGACGAGGTGGTCATGGTGTGGCGCAGCTGCGGCAGGGTGATGTGGAAGAACTGCCGCACCATGCCCGCGCCGTCGATGGAGGCGGCCTGGTAGAGGACCTCCGGGATCTGCCGAGCTCCGCCCTGGTAGATCAGGGTGTGGAACGGCATGAACTGCCAGCCGCCGACGAAGGCGACCACGAGCAGCGCGCCGGTGGACGACCCCATGACGTTGGGGTCGATGCCGATCCAGGGCCCGATCGTCTGGATCACTCCGAAGTTGGGATCCAGCAGGGCGTGGAAGAGCATCGCGATGGCGGTGGTGGAGAGCAGCAGCGGGATGAAGAAGACCGCGGAGAGGAAGGCCCGGCTGCGCTGGCGGCCCGCCGCCCAGACGCCGAGCAGCAGGGCCACCGGTGTCTGGAAGACCCAGCTGATCGTGGTGAGCAGGAGGCTGAGCCACGCGGCCTGGCCGAACTCCGAGTCCTTGAAGAGCCTGGTCCAGTTGTCCAGGCCGGTCAGGACCGGGGAGTCGAGCCCGTCCCATGTGCAGAACGAGAGGTAGACGGCGATCGCCAGGGGGACGATCGCGAACACGGCGAAGAAGAGGATGCCGGGGAGTGCCCAGGCGACCGGCGGGCGGCCGACGTTGCCGACGGCCGCCTTCCCGTCTCCGTGCCTCTTCGCGACCGGAGTGTGGTGGGACATCGTTACTTCGCGGCCTTCATTGCTTCGACGAACTGCTCGGGGGTCGTCTTGCCGGCGAACAGCTTGCTGATCTCCGTGAGCAGTGGCGTGGCGTACTGGGCTTCGAGTGCCTGGTCCCACGAGAGAGTGAAGCTCGGGGCCTTCTGCACCATTTCGTACTGGTCGGTGGCGAACTGCGGGTTGGGGGAACCGCTCAGCATCGACGCGGCGTTGGAGGTGGTGGGTACGTCACCGTTGTCGACGAGGGCCTGCGCGTAGCTCTTCGACGCCATTGTCTTCAGGAAGGCGATCGCCTCGTCCTTGTGCTTGGTCCGGGCGTTCACCGACCAGTAGTTGGTCGGGTTGCCGACCACGTTCGCGGGGTCCCCCACCCCACCGGCCACGGTCGGGAAGCCGGTCCAGCCGAGGTCCTTCTTCGCGAACTCGGGGGCCTTGCCCAGCTGGGTCGAGTACTCCCAGGAACCCATGAGGTGCATGGCGGCCTTGCCCTTGTTGAGCAGGGTCGGGGCTCCGCCGTTCCCGTAGTCGACGGAGTTGAAGTTCTTGCCGAAGGCACCTTCGTCGACGAGTTCCTTGACGGTCTGCGCCGTCTTGAGGACCGCCGGGTCGCCCCAGCCGTCGGTGTCACCGTCCTGGATCCTCTTGAAGACCTCGGGGCCGCCGATCCGGTCCAGCAGGTACTCCATCCACATCAGTTCGGGCCACTTGTCCGAGCCACCCAGCGCGAAGGGGGTGATTCCGGCGGCCTTGAAGGTCTTGATGGCCCCCTGGAGGTCTTCCCAGGTCTTGGGCGGCTCGATCTTGTGCTCGGCGAAGAGCGCCTTGTTGTAGAAGAGCATCACGGGCTGCATGCCTCGCATGGGGACGCCGTAGACCTTCCCCTCGAGGCCTCCGGCCGCCATGATCGAGGGAAGGAAGCCGTCCTTGAGAGTGGGGTCGCCGTTGACCGTCGACGTGAGATCCACCAGGTCCTCGGAGTCGACGTACGGCTTGATGGAACCGCCGCCCCAGTTGAAGAAGACGTCGGGCGCGCTGGGGGATCCCATGGCGCTGCGCAGCTTGTTCACGTAGTCGGTGCCAGGGACCGACACCAGCTTGACCTTGACCTCGGAGGTCTTGTTGAAGGTGTCGACGGCGGCCTGCTGGACCTTCACCGCGTCGTCGCCGTAGACATAGGCCGTGATGGTTCCGCCGCCGCTCCCGCCGCTCCCGGATCCGCAGCCGGCCAGCAGCCCGGCCATGGCCAGCGCCGCACCCGCCGCGGCCCATCTCGTCGTACGTGTTCCCTGAGTGAATATCCCCGACCGCATGACCGCACCCTCTGTCGAATGTTTCGGCGTGGCTTTCGAATGTTGCCGGAACCGTACGGTCGTGTTTCGGGCCCGTCAAGAGGGCAGGAGCAAGGATTTACGAACCTTGCCCGGACGCGTGCGCCGGGCCGCAGTCGGGCTACGATTCGTGCATGAGCCCCGCAAAGGTCCAGCCCCAACAGGAGAAGGCGCGCGCCGACGAGCCTTCGGAGAGCACCGCCACGCTGGCGGAGATCGCCCGAGCCGCCGGTGTTTCGGCTCCGACAGTTTCGAAGGTGCTGAACGGCCGCGCCGACGTCGCCCCCGGTACGCGCACGAAGGTGGAGGAGCTGCTGCTGCGTCACGGCTACCGCCGCAGGCGTGGCGCCACCCAGCAGTCCCAGCTCATCGACCTGGTCTTCCACGAGCTGGACAGCGCCTGGGCGATGGAGGTCGTCCGAGGGGTGGAGAACGTCGCGAGGGAGGAGGGCCTGAGTCTGGTCCTCTCGGAGAGCGCCGGGCGGCTCACGCCCGGTCAGACCTGGGTCGACGGCGTGCTGGCGCGCCGCCCCGCCGGGGTCATCCTCGTGCTCTCCGATCTCGACGCGGCTCAGCGGGCCCAGCTCACCAGCCGCTCCATCCCGTTCGTCGTCGTCGATCCGGCGGGGGACCCGGGCGACGACATCCCTTCGGTGGGTGCGGCCAACTGGCAGGGCGGTCTCGCCGCCACACGCCATCTGACAGGCCTGGGCCACCGGCGGATCGGTGTCATCGGCGGACCGAGCAGGATGATGTGCAGCCGCGCCAGGCTGGACGGCTACCGCGCGGCCCTGGAGACGTCCGGCGTGCCGCTGGATCCGCGGCTGGTGCGGGAGGGCGAGTTCCACCACGAGGACGGCTACACGGCGGCGCTGGAACTCCTCCGGCTGCCGGACCGGCCCACCGCGATCTTCGCGGGCAACGACCTCCAGGCCCTCGGCGTCTACGAGGCCGCGCGGGAACTGGGCCTGCGGATCCCCGAGGACCTCAGCGTGGTGGGTTTCGACGATCTGCCGCTGACACGCTGGATCGGTCCCCCGCTCACCACGGTGCGCCAGCCGCTCATCGAGATGGCGGAGACCGCCGCGCGCCTCGTGCTCGACCTCGGCCGGGGGAAGCAGCCCGCGACCACCCGGGTCGATCTGGCGACGAGCCTCGTGGTCCGCAGCAGCACCGCGCCGCCGGCAGGCTGAGGGGCACCCGGCCGCCCTGTGACCATCCGTGATCGGGGCGGACGCCGTCGTTGCGGGCCGTTGTCAGTGGGTGGGTGCAGACTTACCCGTATCCGGCACGACGGCGTTTCGGGAGGTCCTTGTCATGACCGATGTACTGCTCACCGTAGGCACCCGCAAGGGGCTGTTCATCGGCCGAAGGCGCGGCGGCACCTGGCAGTTCGGCGATCCGCATTTCAACGCGCAGGCGATCTACTCGATCGCGATCGACACCCGGACCGCCGCGCCGCGGCTGCTGGTGGGCGGCGACAGCGCGCACTGGGGCCCCTCGGTGTTCCACTCGGACGACCTGGGCGCGAGCTGGGTCGAGCCGGAGCAGCCCGCCGTGAAGTTCCCGAAGTTCACCGACGCGTCGTTGGAGCGCGTCTGGCAGCTGCATCCCGCGGGCCCCGAGGCCCCCGATGTCGTCTACGCCGGCACGGAACCCGCGGCACTGTTCCGTTCGGACGACCGAGGGGAGTCCTTCTCCCTGGTCCGCCCGCTCTGGGAGCACCCCACGCGCTCGGCCTGGGTGCCGGGCGGCGGCGGCGAGGGCCTGCACACCATCCTGACCGATTCGAGGGACGCCCGGGCGGTGACCGTCGCGGTCTCCACCGCGGGCGTCTTCCGCACCGAGGACGGCGGTGAGCGCTGGGAACCGTCCAACAAGGGTGTCTCCGCGGTCTTCCTGCCGGACCCGGACCCGGAGTTCGGCCAGTGCGTGCACAAGGTCACCAGGGACGCCGCCGACCCCGACCGCCTCTATCTGCAGAACCACTGGGGCGTCTTCCGCAGTGACGACGGGGGGAGACGCTGGAAGGACATCGGGGCGGGTCTGCCCTCGGACTTCGGGTTCGCCGCGGCGGCGCACCCGCGCCGCGCTGACACCTTCTACGTCTTCCCGATCAACGCCGACGCGGACCGTGTCCCGGCCGGTCACCGCTGCCGGGTCTACCGCACCCAGGACGCCGGCGAGACCTGGGAACCCCTGAGCGTGGGCCTTCCGGACGGCGACCACTACGGCACCGTGCTGCGCGACGCCCTCTGCACGGACGACGCCGATCCGGCAGGGATCTACTTCGGCAACCGCAACGGCGAGGTGTACGCGAGCGCGGACGACGGTGACACCTGGCAGCAGCTCGCCTCGCACCTGCCGGACGTGCTCTGCGTACGCGCGGCCGTGATCGGCTGAGAGGGCGGGGCGCGCGGGTGCTCCGGGGCGGGCTCAGACCTCGCTAGGCACACAGAGCACGGGGACCGCCGACAGGTGGAGGAGCTTGTGCGGGGTGGAGCCCAGCAGCGCGCCCCGCATCGGGCTCTCGCCCCAGCTGCCCACCACGATGACGCGGGCGGCGTGTCGCGACGCCGCCTCGATCAGCGCGTCGGCGGGCTTCAGGTCGATCACCTCCACGGTGGCGGCCACCCCGGACTCCTCTGCCGCGGCGACCGCGTGCTCCAGCCCGGTGCGTCCGGCCTGCCGGATGGCCTCCTGGTGGGCGCCGTACTCCTCGCCGGTGGGTCCGGGGGCCGCCGCGCCGAAGACCAGTACGAGGCGCTCACCGAAGGCGTTCGCCACCTCGATCGCGATCCGCAGGGCGCGTGCGGCGCCCGGCGACTCGTCGTAGCCGAGCACGACGGACATCTCAGACCTCCTTGCCGTCGAGGAGCGCGGGGTCGACGACGCTCCTGCGCTCGGCCCAGAAGGCCGGGGACCGCCATCGCAGGACCACCATGAGGAGAACCCCGAGCAGGCTGATGCCGATGCCGATCACGAGTGGCGGCCCCAGCCCGAACCAGGACGTCCCGCTGTACGAGTTCGCGGGGTCCGACATGTCGATGACCGACCGGACGAGCAGCCATGTCAGCAGACCCGCTCCGACCACAGGACCGAGGCCGATCAGCAGGAAGTTGCGCAGGCTCGACGTCAGCCGGCGACGGTAGTAGACCGCGCACGCCACACCGGTGAGCGCGTAGTAGAAGGCGATCAGCAGCGAGAGCGCGGTCAGTGAGTCGAATAGCGCGTTCTCACTGATCTGGTTGACGACGACGTACCAGGCGATGGCGATCACGGCCACCCACCACGTGCTCACGTCGGGCGTCCGGAAGCGTGGGCTGATCCGCCCGAAGTGGGCGGGCAGTGCGTGCCGGCGGGCCATCGACAGGGCGGTGCGTGAGGCGGGAATGATGGTTGTCTGGGTCGAGGCGATCGCCGAGGTGGCGACGGCGAGCAGGACGATCCAGTCCCATCCGCCCATGACCTCCTCGGCCAGGAGGGCGAAGATGAACTCCTCCTCGTCGGCGTTCTCCGCAAGATAGGCCGTCCCCGCGAAGGCGACGACGGCGAAGCCCACGGACAGGTAGGTCACCAGCAGGATCACCGTCGACCACACACCGGCCTTTCCGGGGGCGGTGGCGGAGTCCTCGACCTCCTCGGTGAGGTTGACCGCCGATTCCCAGCCCCAGTAGATGAAGACACCCAGCAGCAGACCACTCGTCAGGGCAGCGCCGCCCGCGCCGAAGGGGTTGAGCCAGTCGACCGAGGGCCGGACCGAGTCGAATGACGTCGTACCGGCGTAGACCCGGTAGAGCGCGACGACGACGAACACGAGGAGGAAGGCCACCTGCGCCAGGATCAGCGCGTTCTGCACCTTGGCGGACAGCTCGGTGCCGATGACGCACAGCCCGGTCATCACGATGATCAGGATCACGGTGAGGAGCTGGCGGACGAAGGTGTTCTCCGCCCAGCTGTCGAGGCCGACCGCCATCAGCCCGAAGCTCACGGCGACGTCGGCCAGCGACCCCACCACGAGCACCCCTGTCATCGTGATGGCCCATCCACCGAGCCAGCCCGTCCACGGCCCGAGGGCCCGGGTCACCCAGGAGAAGGTGGTTCCGCAGTCCTGGTCGGCCTTGTTCAGGTAGAAGAAGGCCGAGGCGATGAGCAGCATCGGCACGAAGGAGGCGAACAGGACTCCAGGCGCGTAGACGCCGACGAGAGCGACGATCGGGCCGATGACGGCGGCCACCGAATAGGCGGGCGACGTGGCGTTCAGTCCGATGACCAGGGCGTCGACGAAGCCGATCGCGTCCGGCTTCAGGCTCGCCGGCTGCGCCGGTCCAGCGCTGTCCTCTGCCATGTTCCCTCGCTCGCCCACCGGCCCGGAGACAAAACGGAATATTTCCATCCATATGCTAGGGAGCGGTGTGCGGGTGTGCACTTCAGGCGGGGACGCTCCGATCCGCCGTCAGGAACCGTCCGGTCGCTGTCCCTGCTCACGCATGCCCCACGGGGCTCCGTACTCGGTGAGCAGGTCGAGGAACGGCCGAGGCGGCATCGCCTCGGGGCCCAGTACACCGATGCCTCCCCAGGTGCCGTCGGCGAGGAGTTCGAGGGCCGCGACGGGGTTGATGGCGGTCTGCCAGACCACGGCCTGCGAGCCGTACTCCCGCATCGACCACTGGTTGTCGACCACGTGGTAGAGGTAGACCTCTCGCGGCTTCCCGTCCTTGGTGCCCTTCACCCACGTCCCGGCGCAGGTCTTTCCGTGCATGCGCTCGCCGAGTCCGGCGGGGTCCGGCAGACACGCGGCCACCACGTCCCGGGGCGAGACCGCGGCCACTCCGGTCCCGCTCCTCACGGCGACCGGGTCCGTGCGGTCCAGACCCAGCTTGTGAAGGGTGCGCAGCACCCCGATGAACTCGTCGCCGAGGCCGTACTTGAAGGTCACCCGCCGTGCCTTCACCCTGCGCGGGACGAGGAGGACCTCCTCGTGCTCGACGTTCACGCACTCGATGGGCCCGATGCCCTCGGGGAAGTCGAAGACCTCGGGCTCGCTGAACGGGGCCGTGGTGAACCAGCCTCGCTCCTCCTCGTAGACGACGGGCGGGTTCAGGCACTCCTCGATGGTGGTCCAGATACTGAAGGAAGGGGCGAAGTCGTAGCCGCCCACCGTCAGGTCGGCGCCGTCACGGATGCCGATCTCCTCGATGTCGTCGAAGAGCTCGTCGGAGGCGTAACGGGCGAACACGTCCGAGAGTCCGGGTTCCACACCCATTCCGACGAGCGCGAGGCGTCCGGCTGCCTCCCACTCGGCGGCGCGCTCGAACTGCGCGTCACCCAGCTTGACGCCGCACTGCTCGTACGGGCGGGTCGGATGCGGGTGGGACAGGGACATGGCCATGTCCAGGTAGTGCGTGCCCTGGGCCAGGGCAGCCTCGAACAGAGGCATGACGAAGCGCGGGTCGGTGGCGTTGAGCAGGACGTCACAGTCGTGCTCGGCGAGGGCGCCGGCCACGGCCTCCCGTTCCGAGGCGTCCAGGCGGATCGCTCCGAAACGGGCGGCGCTCTCACCCAGCGACGCGACGGCGGCCTCCGCCCGTCGCTGGTCGTAGTCGGCCACGACCATGCGCTCGAAGAAGGGCCGTCGTGCCGCGATCCGTGTGATCGCCGAGCCCACGCCTCCCGCGCCGACGAGGAGAATTCGCACCGCGCACCACCCCTCAGGCGTCTGCCACGCCTACGACACGCACCGGTCCGTCCGGTCCGGCGGAGTGGGGACGCTAACAGCCGCATGGTCCCGGTCACGGACACCGCCCGGACGGTGTCGCACGTCCGGGCCATCGCGGCGCGGCCGGCCACCCGTACGGCCCCGGGAGCACTACCCGGACATGAACCCGGCCCCACCGGGCGGGGGGGGTGCCGGTGGGGCCGGATGCTCACGGCGGTGCGGGGGCAGCCACCGGAACTCGGGTCAACCGGCGTCTTCCCCGCCCGGGCGGACCTATGCGGGTCCTCGGCGGGAATTTCCGCGTGCACGGCGACCGGCCCGGACCGTCCCGGCCCGCATCCCACCGGGGGACCGCCCGCGCGCACCGGGCCCGTTCACGGCAGGCGCCAGTCCACGGGCGGCTCTCCCCCACGGACCAGGTAGTCGTTCACCCTGCTGAAGGGCCGGGAACCGAAGAACCCGCGGTCCGCCGACATGGGCGAAGGGTGCGCGGACTCGACCGCGGGCAGGTCCCCCAGGAGCGGACGGAGATTACGGGCGTCGCGCCCCCACAGCACCGACACCATCGGCTTGCCCCGGGCGACCAGGGCTCGGATGGCCTGCTCCGTCACTTCCTCCCAGCCCTTCCCGCGGTGCGCGGCCGGCTTGCCCGGGGCCGTGGTCAGCGCGCGGTTGAGCAGGAGCACGCCCTGGCGCGTCCACGGGGTCAGGTCTCCGTTGGACGGCCTCGGGTGGCCGAGGTCGGTGTGCAGCTCCCGGAAGATGTTCTCCAGGCTGCCGGGCAGCCGCCGCACGTCCGGTGCGACCGCGAAGCTGAGCCCGATGGCCATACCCGGAGTCGGGTAGGGATCCTGACCCACGATCAGGACGCGTACGTCCTCGAAGGGCTGCTGGAAGGCGCGCAGGACGTTCTTCCCGGCCGGCAGATAGGTCCGGCCCGCTCCGATCTCGGCGCGGAGGAAGTTCCCCATGGCCGCGACCCGGTCCGCCACGGGCTCCAACGCCTCGGCCCAGCCGGGTTCCACGATTTCGCTCAACGGTCGCGCTGCCACGGTCCTCACCCTACCGGCCCACACCGGCCGTGTGATCATCCGGGCCCGTACGGTCCGCCGGACGGGAGATAGGCTGCGCGTCGTCGTCACTCCCCCACCCCTCGGAGCCTTGCATGAGGTCGCCTCACCGGACCCGGTCCGCAGTGACCGAGACGTCCGAACAGCCCTGCGCCACAGGGCGGGTGACGTGATCGGTTCCCCGAAGGAGTGGGTACTCGGGGTCGACTCCGGCGGCTCGGGCCTGAGGGTGGGCCTGCGCCGGGCGGACGGGCAGGGGCCGGTCCACACCGAGGCCGGTGCCGAGCCCGTGCGCACCGGGCCGGACGGCATCGACGCCGGCCACATGCTGGATTTGCTGCTCCCGGCGGCCAGGCGGCTGATGGAGCGGGCGGGACCGGACGCCGTGGTTCCCGCCGCCGCCGTCGGCGCGGCCGGGATGGCGACGCTCGGGGACCGGCTGCGCGCCGAGCTGCCCACCGCGCTCGCCGACGCGCTGGGTGTGCGGCGGGTGGCGCTGGCCGCCGACGCCGTCACCGCGTACACGGGTGCGCTGGGGCAGCGCCCCGGGGCCGTCGTCGCCGCCGGCACCGGGTTGATCGCGCTGGGCACCGATCTGGGCGAGTGGCGCAGGGCGGACGGCTGGGGACATCTGCTCGGCGACAGCGGCGGCGGAGCGTGGATCGGACGGGCAGGGCTCGACGCGGCGATGCGGGCCCACGACGGCAGGCGCGGCGGCTCACCGGCACTGCTGGCGAGGCTCGAAGCGGTGTTCGGGCCGGTGGCCGGGCTCCCCGGCCTGCTCTACCCGCGTACGGACCGCCCCGCACTGCTCGCCTCATTCGCCCCGGAGGTCGGGGCCTGCGCGGCGGCCGACCCGGTGGCGGCGGAGATCCTGCGCGAGGCGGCGGCCCACATCGCGGCGGCCGCGGCCGCCGTATGCCCCGGACCGGGCCGTGCCGGCGGCTGCGAGATCGCCCTTACCGGAGGCCTGTTCCGCATGGGGGAGCCGCTGGCCGCTCCGTTGCGGAAGGAGCTGGCCGAACAGGTCCCCCAGGCGCGGGTGGTCCCGGCCGCGGGTGATCCGCTGCACGGCGCCCTGGAGATCGCCGGCGCGCTCTCGGGGCCCGGACTGCGTGTACCGCACCACCCGTCGCTCCTGTTCGTACCGGAATGTCCGCAGCGGCACTGACCAGGGCCGTCAGGACGGCAGGCCGTGGCGGGACGGGTGATCGGCGCGGTCGTCCCCGGAGAAGGGCAGGTCAGTCGCCTCCCCCGCAACTCAACAGACATATACGGACAGATAACGCCCGACCGCCCCCTCCCCGAACAGAGAGGCACTCGAAACCAGTAGCATGCGGCGCCATGAGCACCCCCACTGGGCCCGCTTCCGGCCTGCCAGTACGAATGCCGCGACCTCGCCAGTCCGGACGGCACCGCCGCCCGGAGCCCGTGGTCGCACCTGAGGGCGCCGCCGCGCTCGTTCTCGCCCTTCCCGGCACACCTTCCCCGGCCTCGCGCGGCCTGGCGGAGGAAGTGATCAGCATCGCGCGTTCCGAGCTGCCCGGCCTGAACGCGCGTATCGGCTATCTCGACGGTGACGACGCCGAGTATCCGACGCTCGCCTCCGTGCTCACGCACACCGCCGCCGAGCGTACGGCGCGCTACGAGCAGGCGGTCGCCGCCGGCCGTGAGGTGGCCGAGCCCTCGGGCCCGTCCGCCGTCGTGGTCCCGCTGCTCGCCGGTCCGGACAGCGCCCTGATCAGGCGCATACGGCAGGCCGTCATGGACAGCGGCACCCAGGCCGAGCTGACCGATGTGCTGGGCCCGCACCCGTTGCTCGCCGAGGCGCTGCACGTGCGGCTCTCGGAGGCCGGTCTCGCCCGCGCCGACCGCGCACGGCTGTTCACCGTGGCCACGGCGGCCGACGGCATCATCCTCGCCACGGTGGGCGGCGAGGAGGCTGTGCAGGCCGCAGGGATCACGGGCATGCTGCTGGCCGCCCGTCTGGCGGTGCCGGTGATGGCCGCGGCCCTGGACGTGGACGGTTCGGTCGCGTCGATCGCGGAGCAGCTGCAGAACTCCGGCTCCGCGCAGCTCGCTCTGGCGCCGTACCTGGTGGGCCCCGAGATCGGGACGGAGCTGCTGGAAGCGGCGGCGAAGGAGGCGGGCTGCGCGACGGCCGAGCCCCTCGGTGCCTACCCGGCCATCGGCAAGCTGGTCCTGTCGCTCTACGCGACGGCGCTGGGGATCACCCCGGCCACGCCCCAGGGCGCCCAGGCGCACTGACCCGTACCACGCATGCCAGGGAGGCGCGGACCGGAGAACCGGTCCGCGCCTCCCTGGCGTGCGACGGGGGCACGCGGCCCGTGGCGGCCCTCAGGCGAAGACCACGCAGGAGGCCGCCGGAGCATCGATGGAGCCGGCGTGTGCGGGAACGCCCGTCTCCGCGTCCACCGCGAACCAGCTGACGTTCCCGGAGTGCTCGTTGGCCGCGTACAGCCACTGCCCCGAGGGATCGAGGGCCAGATCGCGCGGCCAGCGGCCACCGCAGCCGACCGCCGCCACCAGGACGGCCTTCTCACCCGACTCGTCGAGGGTCAGCACCGAGATGCTGTCGTGGCCCCGGTTCGCGGTCCAGAGGAAACGGCCGTCGTGCGAGACCACCACCTCGGACGGGTAGGTGCGTGCGGCGGTCCGCCCGTGATCGTCGTGCTCGGGCAGCACCGGCGTCTCCCCCAAAGGCTCGATCCGCCCCTCGACGGCGTCCCAGCGGCACACGGTGACGGTCGGTTCCAGCTCGTTGAGGACGTAGAGGTGACGCCCGGACGGGTGAAACGCGAGATGGCGGGGCCCGGTCCCGGGGCGCAGGGCCGCTTCCGTGTGCAGCCGCAGAGTCCCGGTGGCGGGGTCGAGGGCGCAGACGCGCACGGAATCCGTGCCGAGGTCCACGCTCAGCACCCATGCCCCGGTCGGATCGGCGAGGACCTGGTGTGCGTGCGGGCCCGACTGCCGGCTGTCGTCGGGGCCGCTGCCTTCGTGGCGCAGCACGTCGCCGGCCGGTCCGGGAGCACCGTCCTCACCGAGCGGCAGTGCGGTGACGCTGCCGGACCCGTAGTTGGCGGTGAGCAGATGCCCGGCGGCGAGGGAGAGGTGCGTGGGACCGCTCCCGCCGACCGGCCTTACCTCTCCGAGAGGGCGCGGAGTGCCGTCGTCCTCGATGGTGAAGGCGGCTGCGGCACCCGGGGAGGTCTCGCTCACCGCGTAGAGCACGGTGGCGCCTGTCGCCTGGCCGACCGCGAGGAAGGAGGGGTCGGCCACGGCGTCCGTGACCGCGAGCACGACCGGCTCCCCGGTGTCCCTGTCGACCTCCGCGACGATGATCCCGCGGCCGCCCGCCGAGGTGAACGACCCTATGAATGCCCGCTGTGCGTGGTCGGCGCCCATCGCGCTACCCCTCTTCACGTCCGTCACGATCTTCCCGGCCGACGGTAGCAGGCAGGCCGTCGCCGCCCGGAGCGAAGCCGGGCCCGGAGCCGCGGTGGCCGGGGACTCCGGGTCCCGGCGAAGGCGGCGGTTCGGGGAAGGTCACCTGCCGCTGGAGCCGGGAGCACGGTGTCCCGCGTCCGCCGTGCGGCCGCTCGACCCGCGCCGGGCTGCCGGTCTCAGGCGCCGGCGGGAACCCGGCCGGGCCTGCGCAGGGGCACGGCGAGTTCGAGCAGGGCGCGCTCCAGCGCGTGGAGGTGGGCGAGCACCTGCTCGGCACCCGCAGGCTCGGTCGCCGGTGCGTCCTCGGGGCGGCCCGGCTGCCGCGCGTCTGCCGGCGCCGCCTCGGTGAGTGCCTGGACGGCGGCTTCCACCCTCCAGCACGCGGCCGCGAGCCGGATGTCGTGGGATGCCTCCGGATCGGCGGCCACGGAAGCCAGGCCGCGCACCTCGCGTGCGCAGTCGTCGAGGAGTGCGAGTACCGTGCGCGCCCGGCGCTTGCGGGCCCTGAGCGGGTTGAGCGGGTGCACCAGCGGTGCGAGCGACAGCCGCACCCGGCCCAGGATCGCCTCCAGCTCGGCCACACGCCGGGGCGGGTCGGCGTCATCGCTCCCGGCGAGCCGGGCGGCGGCCTCCTCCGTGCAGGTGTGCACGCACCGCAGGGCGCGCTCGACCCACGCCTCGGTCACGGAGTGCGTGGTGACGGGAAGGACGAGCAGGACCGCCAGCACGGCGCCCAGCGCGCCCGCCGCCGTCTCGGTCACCCGCAGGATCAGCAGTCCCGTGTCGAGGACGCCGAGCAGTCCGTAGAGCATGCTGGCCATGACGGTGACGGCCAGCATCATCCAGGTGTAGGAGACCGCGGCGGTGTAGAAGATCCCGAACAGGCTCGCCGCCACGACCACCGCGACCACGACCGGCTGGTGGTGCAGCGGCACGGCGAGGACGAAGCCCAGGCCGATCCCGAGCACCGTTCCCAGGAAGCGCCGGAACCCCCGGACCACGGTCTCCCCGCGCGAGGCCGTCGCGACGAACACCCACCATGTGGCGCCGACCGCCCAGTACCAGCGCTGATCGGACAGCACCTGTCCGGCTCCGAGCGCGAAGGCGGCTCCGGCGGTCGCCTGGACCGCCTGCCTCGTGGTGATCCGCCCCAGCCCTGTGGCGGATCCGGGCAGCGCCACCGCCGCCGGGACCGGGATCCGCCGCTCGTAGCACCACACCCCGAAGCGCACCGCCGACGACGCGGCGAGGGACAGCAGCACGGCCGCGTACAGCTCGGGCAGGCGGTCCGGCACGGTGTGCAGGAACTGTGCCGAGAAGTACGCCATGAAGCCGAACACCCCGAGAGAGTGCCCGCGGGGCCCCCAGCGCCTCGCGTAGACCCCCGCACCCACGACGGCGAGGAACGCGAGGTCGCGGGCCACGGGGACATCGTGCAGCAGGGCGGCGAGCGTGAGGACAGGAAGTCCGACGGCAGGGAGGAGGGCGGTCGTCACGGCCTGCCCGCGCACCGTCGGATCCGTCACCGTGAAGAGAGCGAGCAGCGCGGCGAGGCCACCGGCGATGGCCGCCTCCAGCGAGTGCCCCAGCACACCGCACAGCGTGACGGCGAGCCCTATACCGAGCACGGCCCGCGATGCGAAACGCAGCCGGATCAGCCCCGGGTCGGGTGCGAAGAACGCCCTCTTCAGCAAGTTGTCTCGCACCTTTCGCGCAGGGGACGGCCTGGACATGAGAAAGGCGCTACAGAGATCCCCGTCGGGACCCGCAGCGCCATTGACCTCATCATTTCAGCATCCGACCTGCTGATGGTTCAACTCACGTCGGTACACCTGGGCCAATGGCACACGCTTTTCCCGCCGGGCTGCACCATGACAGAGCCAACGGACCAGGACGGATGACCTCGCACCGCCTGGCCCGTCCGCATGGGACGCCTCGGGAGCGGATCCGCTGCCGGTGGCGGGGAGCCGGTGGCGTCCAGGCCCGGGGTCCGCTCACCTCGGCCGCCCGTCGCGCGCGGCCTGCCCAACACCGGCAGCCCGGGGGTGTGGCGCTCAGCGGCCGTAGGCGGCCCTGCACAGGTCGACGACATCCGCCGAAGCGACCCCCCGGCCTGTCGCGCAGACGGAGCGCATGTCGTGCGGCGGCCGTGGCAGACGGGCCCGGGGGCGGTCGGCGCGGCGCGGCACCTGATACGGCGGCGCCTGGACCCGGGGCGCACCCCGGATCGCGCGGCGGGCGGGCGGGGCGGCCTCCTCCGCCTGCCGGGCAGGCCCGCTCCCCCGCTCCGCCTCCTCCCGTCTCCCGGCCCTGCCGTGGGCCGGCCGCTCCTCCGAGGTGCCGAGGGAGTCGTGGGCCGCCGGTGGCGCGACAGGCGGGGCGGACGTCGCCGCCGCGGCGCCGGAGCGCGGATCGGCCGCCGGAGCGGGCCTCACCGTCTCGGGCTGGACGGACACGCAGCCGGCCGTACTCAGCAGGGCGATCAGCACGAGGGACAGCGACCGGAGGTTCATGCCTGGTCAACGACGCTCCGGGCGGCCGGACACGTCCCTGAGGTTCCGGTTCGGGTCCGTGGACGAGGTGGGTCAGCCGGGCAGGCCCGGCTGGGCGATCTCCAGCGCGCGGGCGATGGTCCGCGGCAGTTCGGACGGCTGCGGGTCCGCTCCACCCGCCCACTGCTCGACGGCGACACGGAGCGCTCCGTTGAGTACGGTCGCCTGCACCCGCGGCGCGAGGTCGTCGGCGGACCGTCCCGTCCGTTCGGCGATGACCTCCGCGAAAACCGCCTCGGCGTCGCGGTGGACCTGGAGCCATACGGCGCGCAGGCCCGGTTCGGTCCGGGTGAGCAGGACCAGGTCGCGCAGTGCGCCGGTATCGGTGGCCGAGGCGGGGAGCGAGGCCGAGTCACCGACGACGGCCCGCACCAGGGGCCGGTCGCGTGGCCATGACCTCATGAGCGAGGTGACGACGTCGAGCGCGTACGTCAGGAGCGGTCGGACGCAGAGTTCCTTGGAGGAGGTGTAGCGCCAGAGGGTCCGCTGGGAGATACCCGCGGCCGTGGCGATCTCCTCCGCGGTCGTCGCCGCGACTCCGCGGTCGGCGAAGAGGCGTACGGCCGCGTGGGCGATGTCCAGCCTGGTCGCGGCCTTGCGTCGTTCGGTCAGCGGCGGGCGGCCGAGGCGGGTTCCACCGCGGGCCGCCGGCCCGCCCCCGGCCACCACGGGGTCCTGAGCCCCTCCGACGTGCACGGCGTCCATGGCTTCCGGTCACCTCCCTCTCCCGCACCGCTCTCATCCTAAGAGCTGTCGCGCGATGCCCGGCGGGCGCGGGACCTCCGGGCACGGCACCCGGCCGCGCCGCCGGAACGACCGCGCCCATCCCGTGCCGCGGATGACCCGCCGCCTCGCGACCGCCGTGTGCGAAGCCGGGTGCCGGGTCAACGGGCATCGCGGGACGGACCTCGCCCTCCGTTTTCTGTCACCACACGCCATTTTGGCGCTCAGCGCCAATAAAGGCTAGCGTGCGGCTCCACCCACGAACACGAGGAGCATCACGTGAGCGTCACCACCGCCACCCCCGGCCGGAGCGTCGTCGTCACCGGAGCCGGATCGGGCATCGGACGGGCCACAGCCCTGCTGTTCGCGAAGGAGGGGGCCCGTGTGGTGATCGCCGATGTGGACGGCGCCTCGGCACGGTCGGCGGCCGACGAGGTGGAGAGGGCGGGCGGAACCGCGGTGACGGCGGTCGGGGACCTGCGGGAGCAGTCGGTCGTCGACCGGGTCGTGGCGACCGCGGTCGAGGAGTTCGGCGGGATAGACGTGCTCGTCAACAACGCCGGGGTCATGGACAGCATGTCGGCGGCGGCCGACACGGGCGACGACGAGTGGGAGCGGGTGATCGGCATCAACCTCACGGCACCGTTCCGTCTGACCCGGGCCGCGCTCCCGCACATGCTGGCGGCCGGCGGCGGCGCGATCGTCTTCACCGCGTCCGAGGCGTCCCTGAGGGGCAGCGCGGCGGGCGCCGCGTACACCGCGTCCAAGCACGGCATCGCCGGCCTGACCAAGTCACTGGCCGTCATGTACCGCGACCGGGGCATTCGCACCAACGCCATCGCTCCGGGCGGCACCGTGACCAACATCCGGGTCGACGCGGACCGCGGGGCGCACGGGCCGGCCGCCCTCGCCCCGTACATGGGCAACGTCGGCAAGCCCGCGCAGGCGGAGGAGCAGGCGGCCGCGATCGTCTTCCTCGCGTCCGCGGCCGCCGGCAACATCAACGGGGCGATCCTGCCCGTCGACAACGGCTGGTCCGCGGTCTGAGCGGCGGGGCTCCCCCGGCCGCACTCCTCACACACGCACCTTGGGGCGGCGGGAGGGGCCCCTCGCCGCCCCTTCCCGGGCCGGCCACCGGCGATGAGCACCTGTCAGGTCACCGGCCGAGGGGGAGGCCCCGGCCCGCCGGTCCCGGCCGGCCCGTCGCGCCCGGCACTCCGGGTAGAGTCGGGCGACCCGATCACCGAGCCGGAGGAGTACAGCCGGGCATGGCGGTGGACACCCTCGACACCCGTATCCTGCGGCTGCTCATCGAGCAGCCGCGCACCAGCGTGCGCGAGTACGCACGTGTCCTGGGCATCGCGCGCGGCACACTCCAGGCCAGGCTGGACCGGCTGGAGCGGGACGGGGTCATCACGGGGACGGGACCCTCCCTCTCCCCCGCCGCTCTCGGCCACCCGGTGCTGGCCTTCGTCCATCTGGAGGTCACCCAGGGGCATCTGGACGAGGTGGGGGACGCGCTCGCGGCCGTACCGGAGATCATCGAGGCGTTCTCCACCACGGGCGGCGGCGACCTTCTGACCCGCGTCGTGGCCCGTGACAACGGCCACCTCGAGGACGTGATCCAGCGGCTGATCCAGCTTCCCGGGGTGGTGCGGACCCGCACCGAGGTGGCGCTGCGCGAGCGCGTGGCCCACCGCGTCCTGCCGCTGGTGGAGGCCGTGGGGCGGACGTCGGGCGCCCCTGACTGACCACCGCTCGGGCATGCTGGGATCCATGGAGATCCAGCAGCCCCCGGCCCACTCCGTCATCTTCGACCTCGACGGCACGCTCGTCGACAGCGAGCCGGCCTACTACGAAGCGGGGCGCCGGCTCCTCGCCCGCTACGGGGTACGGGACTTCAGCTGGGAGAACCACACGCGTTTCCTCGGCATCGGCACGCGCGAGACGCTCACCGTGCTGCGCGAGGAGTACGGGATCGAGGCTCCCGTGGACGAGTTGCTGGCCGGCAAGAACGCCCTGTACCTGGAGCTCGCCGAACACTCCGTCACCGCCTTCCCCGAGATGCGCGCCCTGGTGGAACGCCTGCACGGGAACGGGGTCGCCATGGCGGTGGCCTCCGGGTCGTCCAGGGCCGCCATCGAGATCGTGCTCGGGGTCACCGGGCTGCGGGAGTACCTGCCCGTCCTCGTCTCCGCCGATGAGGTGGCCCACGGCAAGCCGGCCCCGGACGTGTTCCTGGAAGCCGCCGGGCGGCTGGGGGCAGCACCGGATTCCTGCGTGGTTCTGGAGGATGCCGTGCCGGGCGTCAGGGCCGCCCTGGCGGCCGGCATGCGCTGCGTGGCGGTCCCCGGTACCGAAGTGCCGCCGGATCCAGCGGCGTTCGGCGCGGTGGATCTCCTCTTCCCGGGCGGGCAGGACGAATTCACCGCCGAGGCGGTGCTCTCCTGGCTGGCCGGCGGCTGAGAACCGCCGTTTCGTGCCGGAACGGGCGACACCGATCCGCCCCTCCGGCCGAGGCCGGGCGAACTGCGGCCGTGGGTACGGATATCCTGATCATGCCGCGCACCCCGAAGCACCGCACCGGGGCGATGAGTCCGATGGGGTCACCGCCGCGGCAGTCGGAGCGGGCCACGATTCGAGATTGGTGTGCACAGGTGCTGGTTGCTGGGCGGTACCGGCTGATATCCCCCATCGGCCGTGGCGGAATGGGTGAGGTGTGGCGCGCCACCGACGAGGTGCTGGGGCGCTCCGTGGCGGTGAAGCTGCTGCTGGGCGACGAGGCCGACGCCTCGTCCACCGCTCGTTTCCGCCTGGAGGCGCAGACGGCGGCGCGGCTGAGTCATCCTCACCTGGTGGCGGTGTTCGACTTCGGTGCCTGGGAGAACCGCTTCTTCCTGGTGATGGAGCTGGTCGAGGGCCAGAGCCTCGGGGACCTGCTGGAGAGTCAGGAACGAGTGCTGCCCGAGCAGGTCGCGCACATCGCCGGGCAGGCCGCCGCCGGCCTCGCCGCGGCCCACCGGCAGGGCATCGTCCACCGGGACATCAAGCCGGGCAACCTGATGCTGGACGCCGACGGCTCCGTGAAGATCGGGGACTTCGGTATCGCGCAGTTCGTGGACGACCCCGCGACGGCACTGACCACGGCCGGCCACATCGTGGGCACCAGCCTGTATCTGGCACCTGAGCGGGCTCTCGGACGGACCGCCGATTCGGCTTCGGACATGTACTCGCTGGGCTGCGTGATCTACCAGCTCCTGGTCGGTCAGCCGCCGTTCCGTTCCGACACGGCGACGGCGACGCTGTACCAGCACGTGGACACACCACCCGTGCCGGTGCGGCAGCGGGGCGTGGACATCTCCCCCGCGTTCGACTCCTATCTGCTCGGCCTGCTCGCGAAGCGGCCGGAGGACCGGCCGACCGCGCAGCAGGCCGCTGACTGGTTCCGGACCGACGCCTGGCGAGGACACCCGAAGCCTCTGCCGCGGCACTCGCAGCCGCTCGACGGACCGCGGGTCGCCCAGGTGTCCGCTCCGGCTCCGGCCGCCCCGGCGGACGGCGGCGCTTCGAGGCACCGGCTGTCGCCGGCAACCGGCCGACGGCGGGCCGCGCCCCCGGCCCGCGCGTCCAGATCGGCGGGCCGTCCGGCGGCACGCCGGTTCAGCACGGGGGAAGCCATCCGCCGCCGTCCACGGGTGGCGAGCGCGGTGGCCGGAACGGTCGCGTTCCTGGCGGCGGTCTACCTCGGATCCGTCATCTTCGCGCCGGACACCGGGGCGGCCGGCACCCCGGACCCCGGTTCCTCACCGACCGCCGGCATCGACGCGCCTTCGGCGCCACCCGTGACGGATCCCGGCGGGGACCGGGGCGAGGGGGACGACTGACCCCTCGGGTCACCAGCGCGGGTGTACCTCAGCGCGGATCCGGCGGTCGTAGAGGTCACGTACGGCGTCCAGCGTGCCCTGCGGGAGCGGGGGAAGGGCTGCGGCCGAGGCATTGGCACGGGCCTGCGCGACCGAGCGCGCACCGGGGATCACGGTGGTGACACCAGGCTGCTGGACGATCCAGCGCAGCGCGGTCTGCGCCGGGGTCGTGCCTTCGGGGGCGAGAGCGGCAAACTCCGCGGCGGCGTCGACTCCCGTCCGGAAGTCGACGCCGGAGAACGTCTCACCCTGGTCGAACGCCTCACCGTGGCGGTTGTACGTGCGGTGGTCCTCGGCGGCGAAGACCGTGTCGGCGGTGTACCGCCCGGACAGGAGCCCGGAAGCCAGCGGCACCCGGGCGATGATCCCGACACCTGCCTCCAGCGCCGCGGGAAGGACCTCGTCGAGGGGCTTGAGGCGGAACGGGTTGAGGATGATCTGGACACTGGCGACGCCCGGCCTGGCGATCGCGGTCAGCGCCTCGGCGCACGTCTCGACGCTCACCGCGTAGGCCGCGATCCGCTGCTCCGCGACCAGCGTGTCGAGGGCGTCGTACACGGCGTCGGAGGAGAGCACCGCGGCCGGCGGGCAGTGGAGCTGTACGAGATCGAGGGTGTCGATGCCGAGATTGGCGCGCGAACGGTCGTTCCAGCTGCGAAAGTTGTCCAGTACGTAGTTCTCGGGCAACTGTTCGGCGCGTCGGCCCATCTTGGTGGCGACGAAGACGCCGGCGTCGGGCCTGTCCTTCATGTAGCGGCCGATGAGCTGTTCGCTCCGGCCGTCGCCGTAGACGTCCGCGGTGTCGAAGAAGGTGACCCCCGACTCGACGGCGGCGTCGAGGACGCCGAAGGCGTCGGCCTCCTCCACCTCGCCCCAGTCCCCGCCCAGCTGCCAGGTGCCCTGCCCCACGACCGATACGTCACGGCCGGTCCTGCCGAGTGTGCGCTGCTCCATGCGGATCATGCTACGCCGGGCGCCAGGTCCGGCGGCGGCCACCGCCGCCGGACCTGGCGTGCGCTCACCCGCCGGTCGTCACGCGGACGTAGTCGACGACGAGTTGCTGGGGAAGGGCGGTGCTGCCGTCCGGGTCACCCGGCCAGTAGCCCCCGACGGCGAGGTTGAGGATGAGGAAGAAGGGCTTGTCGAAGACCCAGGGGTTGCCGCTCAGGTCGGCGGGGGTCCTGCGCTGGTAGACGGTTCCGTCGACGGACCAGGTGATGGAGTCGGGCGCCCAGTCCACGGCGAAGGTGTGGAAGTCGTCGGCGAAGGCGGCCCCTCCCGGGAGGGAGTAGGCGGCGCCGATGCCGCCCGAGCCGGAGTAGCCGGGGCCGTGGATGGTGCCGTGGACGGTGCCGGGTTCGAAGCCGACGTTCTCCATGATGTCGATCTCGCCGCTGTTGGGCCAGCCGGCGCTTCCGATGTCCGCGCCGAGCATCCAGAACGCGGGCCAGATGCCCTGCCCGCGCGGGATCTTCATCCGGCTCTCGACGTGGCCGTAGGTCGCGGTGAACCTGCCGGAGGTGTTGAGCCGGGACGAGGTGTACTCGCAGGTCCCGTACCAGCACTGGTAGTTGCCGGGATTCTCCTTGCGTGCGGTGATGACCAGGTTGCCCTGGCCGTCGAGGGCGGCGTTGTCCGTGCCGGCCGTGTAGTACTGCCGCTCGTGGTTGGAGACGTTGTCGCCGGTCTCGGTCAGCCACTTCCCGCCGTCGACGGCGGAACCCGCGGGGCCGTCGAAGCCGTCCTCGAAGGCGACGGCCATCGTCCTGGCGGCCGGGGCGGACGCGTCGGCGTGGGGTCCGGGCGCGGCCGAGGCTCCGGCGGGCAGCGCGGTCATGACCACGGAGCAGCAGAGCAGCGAGAGTGCGGTGTAGAGCGTGGTACGGCGGCGCTTCGGAGAGCGGCGCGGAGCGACCTGGGGGGAGGGCACAGTCATCACATCTTTTCCGGTGGGGGGAAGTGCCGTCACACGCATTACTGTCATGCGCATGACAGATGTGCATCGAGAGGTGAACGTGCGACGCGGCTGCGCCACGCGTTTCGTTCAACACTTGATTTAAGGCAGCCTCCGTGCCCCAGTCAAGGAGTTGGTACGGACCGGTGGGGAGGAAGCGCGGCATCACCCCGGCCTCGCGATGCGGCGGACGGTCCTCGGCAGCACAGTGGAGGGAGGGACCGGCGCTGCCCGCCTCCCGCACCGGCTCGCCGGATGCCGGCCCGGCACGTCAGGCATCGTGGGGACCGGGGCGACGCCTGGAGAAGGCAGGGAGCACGCGGGGGCAGAGCGGGCGGTCGCGCGCCGTCCCACCGCGCACCGGCGGAAGGACCAGACGTGGACAGCGAGAGCGGATCACTGCGTTTCGTGGTGCAGATCCATGACGCCCGGCGCATGCACTTCGACTTCCGTCTGGAGGTCGGCGGCGTCCTGAAGTCATGGGCGGTGCCGCGCGGCCCGTCGGACAACCCGAGCGACAAGCGGCTCGCCGTGCCGACGGACGACCACCCTCTCGAGTACAGCGAGTTCGAGGGTGTCATCCCGCACGACGAGCAGGGCAGCGGCACGGTGATCGTCTGGGACCAGGGCACCTACAGCCCGACCAGCCATGACCTCGACGGTGCCCCGGTGCCTTTCGCCGAGTCACTGGAGAACGGACACGCCACGTTCCGGCTGGAGGGCACGAAGCTGCGCGGCGAGTTCGCCCTCACCCGGTTCCACATCGACGACGAGGACGGGGTCCGGGGGCCGGAGGCCTGGCTGCTGATCAAGGCCGACGACCGGCAGGCCGTGCACGACCGGCCGGGCACACCCGATCCCTACCACGCTCGGTCCGCCCGCACCGGACGCACCCTGCACCAGGTCGCCGTGGCAGCTCGCGGGAGCGGCGGCTGACCGGTCAGGACGTACTCCGCCCGCGCGGCAGGCCGCACGCCCCGGCCGGAAGTCCTTCCCGGTGTCGCGGTCGGCGAGGTGGGAACGCGGGTGCCGGGGCTCCCGCCGGGCGCGGTGTCCCGGCGGGGACGGCGCTCCGCCCGGACACCGCGCGTGCCGCACCCGGGCTGCCGCCCCGTGCACCACGGGCGCGAGCCGGACGGACGCGGCGCGTCAGGGGGTCCGGACCGCGGCGAGGTGTCCGAACACGACCACGTTGTCCTCGTAGTCCTTCTTCTTCTTGTCGTAGACACCACCGCAGGTGATCAGCCTCAGCTGGGCCGTCCCGTTGTCCGCGTACACCCGGTCACTGGGGAATTCCGCCTTGCTGAAGGTCTCGACCGAGTCGACCTCGAAGGTGGCGACGGCACCGTCCTCGCGGGTGATGTCGACGGTGTTGCCGGCCTTGAGGGTGCTGAGCAGCAGGAAGACGGCGGGGCCCGTCCTGGTGTCGACGTGTCCCGCGACGACGGAGGTACCGCGCTCCCCCGGGGTCGCACCGTCCTTGAACCAGCCGACCAGATTGGGGTCGCTCGGGGGCGGGGCGTCGAGCTGCCCCGAGGGGCCGATCGAGAGCGGTGTGAAGGGAGCGTCGACCGCGATCGACTTGATGCGGATCCGCTCGGGATCCGATGCGGGCAGGCCGGTCACGGGCATCGGTACCGAGGCAGAGGGGGAGGGCGCCGGAACCGACGGGATGGACACCACGGAGGGGGCCGGGGCGCCCCCTGCCGAAGCGTCGAAGGAGTTGTAGACGAGGAGGAAGCCCAGCCCCACCGCCACCAGGGGCCACAGCAGGGAACGGCCGAGGGCAGGGGAGGCGGGGGCTGGTTCGGACGGCTGCGGGGCGGCCATGCGGATGCTGCCTTTCGCGTACGGGCTGGACGTGCGGAGTGACGTACGGGCTGGACGTGCGGAGTGGCTGGACGACGGCGGGCGAGGGCGGCGGAGGGGAAAATCGGCGCGGCCACCGCCCTGGGGAGGGCGGCGGCCACGACAGAATTCCTACGGTCGCGCTTGGGGCATCAGACCGCGGCGGTCCCCGAGGCGTTGCGGCGACGCAGCTTGTAGGCCGCGGCACCGAGGCCACCGAGCATCAGCACCGAACCGGCGGCCAGGCCGCTGCCGGACAGCGCCATCGCGCCGCCACCGGTGTGGACACCGCCCTCGGGCTTCTCGTGCTTCCAGGTCTTCTCGCCGTCCGTGCCGCTGCCGGAACCGGACTCCTTGTCCTTCTCCCAGTCGTCGGAGGACACACCGGCCAGCGCACCGCCACCGGCGTGCACACCGCCCTCCGGCTTCTCGTGCTTCCACGAGTCCGGCTTCTCACGGTCGTCGTTGCCGCCGGACTCCTTGTCCCCCTTCTTCTCCCAGTCGTCGGACGACACACCGGCCAGCGCACCGCCACCGGCGTGCACACCGCCCTCCGGCTTCTCGTGCTTCCACGAGTCCGGCTTCTCACGGTCGTCGTTGCCGCC
>NZ_JBHZCI010000013.1:160225-163179 GCF_042755185.1 Streptomyces sp. NPDC059166
CGTCGGACGACACACCGGCCAGCGCACCGCCACCGGCGTGCACACCGCCCTCCGGCTTCTCGTGCTTCCACGAGTCCGGCTTCTCACGGTCGTCGTTGCTGCTCGCGGAGGAGCCGCCGTCCTTCTCCCACTCGTCCGCCGAGGTCACGGCGTATGCGGTGGGGACGGAGACCGCGAGGACCGCCGTGACGGCAGCCGATGCGAACAGAGTGCGGGCAGAGCGCATGGATACACAGTCCTTTCGCCACTCCCGCGCCGGCCGGCTGGTTGCCGGCTCCTCGAATCACGGGGCGACGTGATCCACCGTCAGCCGAAATCCGGGGGCGCACCACTCGGGGAGGCCGCATTCGAGGGAGACCGTGGGCCCAACGTGTGACAGGGAGCCAGATGTCACCCGTTGGACGGCACGCCACGCCGTGCGGAGGTTTGAGCAGAAAGGATCAAGGGTGTAGTGGATCTTCCGCGCAGCGTCGCCCGGCGGTCCGTGCCGCTCCTCCGCGCGGACCTGCGGGGCGCCGCCCTCAGACACCCGGCCATCGCCCTCAGACGTCACGACGGCCTGTCCCGCTACCTGTCCGCGGCGGTCCGCCACCGGCCGAAGCCCTTCGGCATTGCGGCAACATGAATATCTTTCCGGGTCTTTGACGAAAAAATCGAGCGGTCAGCATGCTGGGCGCCATGCACGCACACGGTGGCCCTCTCTCGCGGCTGAGGCGTGGGCACGAGGAACGTGTACTCGGCCTGCTGCGCCGCCACGGGGCGCAGAGCCGGGCCGAGCTCGGGCGCAGGGCGGGCCTGTCACGCACCACGCTGTACGGCATGGTCGGGGCGCTCGTCGCGAGCGGCGCGGTGGTCGTGGCACCCGCCGACCCCGGACCGCGCTAGCGTGGGCGTCCGGTCGAGCACCTCACCCTGGACCCCGCTGCCGGGCAGGCCGTCAGGATCGACTTCGCCCGTCGTGCCGTCCATGTGGCGGCAGCTTGGGACCGGGCCGGCTGCTGCCCGGCTACAGCGACGAGTTCGACGGGACGGCGGTTCCGGGGACGCAGGCCGTTCCCCCTGGTCATGGGTGAGGGGTCCGTCCGCCGGGATCACGATGTCCGGTGGTGCGCCCCCCTGGCCGGCCCAGGACGCCGAGCTGCATCTGGGCGACAACACCGCGTCCGTCCTCCTCCGGGACGCACCGGGGGTGATTTCACGGTCGGGACGAAGCTGCGGTTCGCACCGGACAGCGCCGCACAGCAGGCGGGGCTGGTGCTGTACGAGAACGACGACCGCTGGTTCGAGCTCGTCCACTCGGTGCTGCCGCTCGCCAACGGCCACGGAGCGTTGCTCGACGTCAGCGAGTTCGGCAAGGAGGGCGAGCGTCCCACGACCACCCCGCCCACCGCCGTCGCGAACGCCCCGATGTCCGGCGGCCCCCCGTCCGCGACGATGCGGCACCGCCTCGCGTACCACCGGGACACCGAGCGCGGGGAGCACGAGGTACGCGCGTCCACCAGCCGCGACGGTGTCCACCGGTCGCAGGGGAGCGTATGGGCCCTTCCGGTCCGGGGCGAGCCGAGGATCGGCCTGGTCTCGCACAACCGGGCAGGAGCGACCGCGGGCTCGGGCACGTGCGGACGTACGCGGGGAGGTGACCGGGGCCGACAGTTCCTGAATCCGGCACCCGTCCACCCTCACACACCGTCACCCTCCGGCCCCACAGAGGAGCGCCGCCTGGGACCCGCCGTCAGTTCTTGTCGCCAACAGGCCCTGATACATCTCCTGTTGCACATCTCTTGACGCGTTCGTAACAAGGGTGAAGTATCTCGCACAGCCGGAGAGAGCGCTCTCTCCGACTGTGCGTGTCGTGTACCCGCCCCCACGGCTCAGGAGACCCAGATGTACGCACCCCCGAACCGCCACAGACCCCTTTCCGGCCCGGTCGCGAGACGCGGCGGCGTGTTCGCCGTCGTGGCAGGAATGGTCCTCACCCTGCTCGCCCTCATCCCCCAGACTTCCGCGAGCGCCGCACCCTCACTGCTCTCCCAGGGGAAGACGGTCACCGCCTCCAGTCAGGAGAACGGTGGCACGCCGGCCACCGCGGCTGTGGACGGAGACAACGGAACCCGCTGGTCCAGCGCCTTCTCCGACCCTCAGTGGATCAAGGTCGACCTCGGCGCCGCCGCCTCGGTGAGCCAGATCGTGCTGCGCTGGGAGGCGGCCTACTCGACGGGCTACCGGATCGAGTTCTCGTCGGACAACAGCACCTGGAACACCGCCTACTCCACCACCACCGGCGCCGGCGGCACCGAAACCCTGAACGTCTCCGGCACCGCGCGCTACGTCAGGCTCACCGGCACCGCGCGTGCCACGGGATACGGACACTCCCTCTGGGAGTTCCAGGTCTACGGGACGACCGGCGGGGGTGACCCGCAGATCCCCGGTGGCGGTGACCTCGGCCCGAACGTCCTGGTCTTCGACCCCTCGACGCCCGACATCCAGGGCAAGGTCGACCAGATCTTCAGGCAGCAGGAGTCGGCGCAGTTCGGGACGGGCCGCTACGCGCTGATGTTCAAGCCGGGCACGTACAACAACATCAACGCGCAGATCGGCTTCTACACCTCCATCGCCGGGCTCGGCCTCAAGCCCGACGACACCACCTTCAACGGCGACGTCACCGTGGACGCGGGCTGGTTCAACGGAAACGCCACCCAGAACTTCTGGCGCTCCGCCGAGAACCTCGCCCTCAACCCCGTCAGCGGAACCGACCGCTGGGCCGTCTCCCAGGCCGCCCCCTTCCGCCGCATGCACGTCAAGGGCGGCCTCAACCTCGCCCCGAACGGCTACGGCTGGGCCAGCGGCGGCTACATCGCCGACAGCAAGATCGACGGCCAGGTCGGCCCCTACTCCCAGCAGCAGTGGTACACCCGCGACAGCTCCATCGGCGGCTGGGGCAACGGCGTCTGGAA
>NZ_JBHZCI010000014.1:0-48386 GCF_042755185.1 Streptomyces sp. NPDC059166
GCGTCCGGGAACGTCTGCGCCCCGGCCGCCTACTCCTGGATCGCGGGCTCGAAGAAGGTCGCCCTGTCCGGTGACGAGGACTCCGCGACCGTCGCGCTGCCCTTCTCGGTCAAGCACTACGGGGTGTCCTACTCCACCGCGTCGGTCACCACCGACGGCCTGGTCAACTTCCTGTCCTCCCGGGTCGGTGACTACAACAACACCGCCCTGCCCACCACCGGCGCCAACGGTGTCAAGGGCATCCTCGCCCCGCTCTGGGACGACCTGACCCTGGACAAGAAGTCGTCCGTGCAGACCGCGACCACCGGCACCAAGGGCCACCGCAAGTTCGCGATCGTCTGGAACAACGCCGCGTACGCCGACGGCACCACGGGCCGCGCGACGTTCGAGGCCGTCTTCGACGAGGCCACCGCAGCGGTCACCTTCCAGTACAAGGCCGTCGCCGACCAGGGCACCGGCGCGACCATCGGCCTCGCGAACCAGGCCGGCACCGACGCCCTCCAGTACTCCTACAACCAGCCCGTGATCACCGCCGGCACCGCCGTCACCTTCACGCAGGGAGCCAAGTGATGAGAGCCCACCACTCACGGCGGGCGCTGGCGCTCGCCTCCGGCCTGGTCGCAGCGGGCCTGTGCCTGACCGCCGTGCCGCAGGCCATGGCCGCCGACAGCGACAGCGGTTCGGTCATGAAGCTGACCAGCACCGAAGCGAAGAAGCTCGCCGCGGAGGTCACCCTCGACCCGTACGTCAAGGCCGAGGACACCACGACGGCGAAGGAGGACAACTCCGCCGCCGCGTCGGAGACCGCCGTCGACCCGAAGACCAAGGTCACCCTGACCGCGAAGTCCACGCTGGAAGGCGTGCGCGGCATGGGCGCCACGGTCCCGGCGGGCAAGAACGGCGACTACTACACCGTCAACAGCATGGGCTACGTGCAGCTCCACGCCGCCGACGGCAGCCAGAAGTGGGCGCGCAACAGCAGTTCGTTCTACCCGGACTGGCAGGTCAAGCCGCTCCAGGTGTGGCGGGTCGAGCCCTACCCCGCGCAGATCCTCATGGGCTACAACGCGGTCTCGCCCTTCTCGCCCAACTCGGACTCCGGGTACTCGACGGGCGACCTGACCGGCGACGGCGTTCCGGACCTGGTCTTCTCGGCACAGGTCGGTACGAGCCCGTACCCCCGGGCGTTCACCTCGCCCGGTTCGACCCTGAACAGCGGCACGTTCGTGACCGTCCTCGACGGGAAGACCGGCACGACCGTCTGGTCGAAGCTGTACAACCACGCCTCCATGGTGAAGATCGTCGACGGCACTCTGCTCGTCGCCGACGCGCCCCGGCTGAGCAGCGACCCGAAGGTTCCGACGGACGCGACGCTCAACCTGACGGGGATGCGCTTCTCGGCTGGCTCGGACGGCAAGCTGACTCCGGCCGCGACCTGGACGTACGACACCAAGGAAGCCCGTTACGCGAACTGGGGCGACATCCAGGACCTCGGCAAGGGCAAGGTGGCCGTCTCCTGGAGCCTGAGCAAGGCCGACGGTGTCGACGGGCGCGGCCACACCGCGGTCCTCGCGGTCGCCGACGGTTCGGTCACCTGGCAGACCGACGGCATGCTGTACAGCCGCCAGATGCGTCTGGACGCCGGCCGCAAGCGGATCGTCGCCATCGAGCAGGCGGACTCCACCGACGGGGTGCACTACGAGGTCGCCTCCTACGACCTGAAGACCGGTCACCGCGCCACCCTGCAGGCCCGCGACAACGTGGTCCCCACCGCACTGACCGTGGGTGACCTCGGCGGCAAGGGCGGCGACGAGTACGCCGTCGCCGAGGCCGTCCTCGACGAGAACTACCTCGTCAGCGCCAGCACCGTTCGCGTCGTCAACGGAGACAGCGCGGACAAGCTCCGGTGGTCGTACTCGACCAAGCGGGACAGCGACGACGGAAACAGTGCGGCGAACACCTTCGGCCTGTCGGTGGCCGACGGCAAGCTGGTCGTGTCCGGCCAGGACAACGACCAGTTCGGTGTGCCCGAGAACCGTGGCGGCACCCGCTTCGCGTCGCTGACCGTGTTCTCCGGCAAGGGCGACGTCACGTGGCAGTCGAAGGGTGTCGCCGGCTCGGCGATGTACCACGACGTCTACAGCGACGCCCAGGGCACGCACCTGCGCCTGGTCGACCCCGGGCAGAACATCCGGACGTTCAAGCTCGCCAACGGCAAGGCGGAGAGCGTCACGCCGATGCAGAGCGACGTCTCGCACGCCGCGAGCGCCGACCTGAACAAGGACGGCAAGAACGACCTGGTCATGGGCGGTTCTTCGAACGGCCTGTGGGCCTACTCGGGACCGTCCCTCGTGAACGGCTCCAAGCCCGAGAAGCTCTGGCAGGCCACCCTGCCCGGCGCGGTCCACGACATCCAGACCGGCGACGTCAACGGTGACGGGAAGCCCGAGATCGTCGTCGCGGCCGACACCGCCACCGTCGTCCTCAACGGGAAGACGGGCAAGACGCTCGCCACGATCGACGGCGGCGGCCAGTACGTCCGCACGGCGAAGCTGGCCGACCTGAACGGCGACGGCGAGCAGGACATCCTCGTCCCGACCGACGCGCTGCGCGCCTACTACGGCGACGGCCACGCCATCTGGACGTACAACGCCCCCAAGGACGCGGGCGACGTGCAGTTCGCCGACCCGTCGGCGAACGACGGCCGGGTGTACGCCTCGTACGCCAGCGCCGACGCGCTCGACGTGGCCACGCCGGTGACGGGAGCGGTCGCGCTCAACGCCAAGACCGGCAAGGCCCGCTGGTCGGCAGCGCCGAAGGCGCCGGAAGGCGTGGTCGGCGGGATCCGCACCGTGGTCCCGAACACGGGTGTCTTCGCCTCCAAGGAGATCCCGTACGCCGACGGGCACGCGGTGGTCTACACATGGGCCGTCGACGCACCGCTCAAGGTCAACGGCACCACCATGATCAGCGCGCAGAACCTGTTCGAGATCCGCGACGGGCGGACCGGCGAGGTGCTGCACACCCTGATCTCCGGCGGCATGTGGACGCACAACAGCTACTTCGCCAAGGACGGCGCGCTGTACGAGGGCGGTGTCGCCTCGTTCCGGCGGTTCCGCGCGAACGGTGACGACAAGCAGCAGCTCGTCTCGCCGACGTCGTTCGGCGGTGGCTTCCTCACCGGTCCCGGCGGGCGTGAGCTGCTGGGCGCCGGCGTGGACGGCGGCCTGTATCTGTGGGACCCGAGCATCCTCGAGTCCGAGGACTCCTGGGCCCCGTCCGTCGGTCAGATCCCCGGCCTCCTGGGCGCCCACGGCTACTTCTCGGGTGACCTCGACGGGGACGGTGTGGACGAGGTGCTGTCCCTCAACGACGACCTCGGCGGCCGCGACCGTGTGATCGGTCTGTTCGGTGGCGGTTACTACTCGGGCAGCTACGCCATCCACCAGGTGACGGCGTACAAGCTGTCGTGACCTGAGCTCTGCTGATCAAGGGAACCCCCCGGGCCTCGCCCGGGGGGTTCTAAGCATGCTCGGTTAGAGTTGCGCCCTCATGAACGAGCAGCAGACAGACAGTACGAATTCAGCCAACCCGCTGCTACGTCTGCACCTTTTCGGTGGTTTCGTGGCAACGCGTGACAGTGGTCCCGCCCCCGCCGAGCGGTGGACGCGCCCCAGCGCCCAGACCCTCGTCAAGCTGCTCGCCGTCGTGCCCGACCATCAGCTCCACCGTGAGCAGGCCATGGATCTCTGCTGGCCGGACGCCGACCCCCAGTCCGCCACCGGCAGTCTCCGGGTCGCCCTGCACGCCGCGCGCCGTGCGCTGGAGCCCGAGCTCGCGCCCCGCGCCACCTCCTCGTACCTGATAGCCGACGGTTCCCTGCTGCGACTGGATCCGGCCACCGTACGGATCGACGCGGACGAGGCGGAGGCCGCCGCGCGGGCCGCCCTCGGCTCCCCGGACCCCGCCGCTCTCGCAGCCAGTCTCGACCTGTTCACCGGGGAACTGCTCCCCGAGGACCGCTACGCCCCCTGGGCGCAGTCGCGCCGCGAGCAGCTCGTCGCCCTGCGTGAGGAGGTGCTGCTCGCCCTCGCCGCCGCGCACCTCGCCCAGGGCTCCGTGGGCGAGGCGGTCGCCGTGGCAGAGCAGGTGCTTGCCGCCAGCCCGGCGGAGGAGCTGGCCCACCGCATCCTCATGGGCGCGTTCCTGCGGCAGGGCCTGCGCCGGCGGGCGGTCCAGCAGTACCACGTCTGCCGTCGGCTGCTCGACCAGGAGTTCGGGGTGCGGCCGGGCCCCGAGACGGAACGCCTCCACCAGGAGGCGCTGGAACCGGGGCAGGCTCCGACGCCGTCCCTCCCGTCCCTCCCCGCACTGCTGCGGGCGCCTGCGGCGATACCCCTCTACGGACGGGACGACATCCTGGCCGCCCTCCTGGCCGAGGAAGGGCCTCCGGTGAGGCTGCTCACCGGAGAGGTGGGGGTGGGCAAGACCCGGCTGGTGGGCGAGACCGCCCGGCGGGCGGCTGCCGCGGGCACGGCCGTCCTGTGGGGCGCCGGGCACGACGAGGAGGGGCACACACCGTACGGGGTGTTCGCCGAGGCCCTTGACGCCTGGCTCGCGGAACGCGACGTCGAGCACAGGGCCCGGATCGGGACGGAGTACCCGGAACTGGCCTCCTTCCTGCCGTCGCTCGGGCGGGTGGGCGGGCGGAGCGGGCGCAGCCCCGAGGAGGAGCGGGACCGGCTCTTCCGGGTCACCTCCGCCCTGCTGGCCGAACTGGCCGCCGCACACCCCGTGCTCGTCGTCCTCGACGACCTGCACGCCGCCGACACCGGCTCCTACCAGCTGCTCAGCCATCTGGCCCGGCGTGCGACCGACACGGGGATGCGCCTGCGCTTCCTCGTCACCTGCCGCGAGGAGGAACTGCCCGACGGCGACCCGCGCCGGACCGGACTCGTGTCCATGCTGCGGCAGGGGCTCGCCGTGCGCGAGAGAGTGGGCCCCCTGGACCGTGACGCCTGCCTGGCGGTCGTCCGGGACGCGACACGGGCGGCGCCCACCCCGGCCATCCCGGACGGCACGGGCGGGTCTTCCGAAGCCGCCCCGCGCTCCGCTCCCGACCCGCGGCTGAGCCGCGTCTGGGAACTCTCCCTCGGCAACCCGCTGTACGCCGTCGAACTGGCCCGGGGACTCGGCGACGGCCTGCCGGCCGCCGTCGCCTCGGACGGGGTGCGGCAGCTGGTGGGGGAGCGGCTGGGCCGCCTCGATCCGGACACCCGCCGTGTCGTCGAAGCGCTGTCCGTCGCAGGTGGCGAGGCCGCCCTGTCCGAACTGCTCGACGTCGCCGCGCACGGCCTGAGCCCCGCCGTGTCCGGCCCGGTGGCCGCGGACGCACTCGAAAGAGCCGTGGCCGCGGCGCTCATCGAGGAACGCCAGGTCGTCGTCTCCGGGCGCCCCGAGGCGGGCGTGGCGTTCCGCCACCCGCTGGTCCGCCTCACCTGCTACGACCGCCTCTCCGCGATCCGCCGACGCCAGCTGCACGGCGCGTTCGCCCAGGCGGTCCTGCGCCGCCGCCCCGACGCCGTGGATGCCCTCGCCTCCCACTTCGCTCGCGCCGACGACTCCCGGGCCGCCGAGTACCTCCGCAGGGCGGCCGAACGGGCGGCCGCCCTGTACGCCAACGACAGCGCCGACCGGTACTACCGGGACCTGGTGGACCGGCTCGACGTGGACGCGGCCAGGGCCCGGCTCGCCCACAGCCAGGTGCTCCGCAGGATGGGGCACTTCACCGAGGCCGCCGAGGTGCTGCGCCTCGCCCTCCACGAGTTCGAACGTCGCGCCGACCACGACGACACGGTGCTCGCGGCCGCCCGGCTCGCCGAGACCCTGGTCAAGACCGGGGCCCCCGACACGGGCCGGCAGGTGCTCCGGGAGCATCCGGTGGGCCCGGACACGGCGGCGGGGCCGATGGCCGACCACTACCTCGCCCTCTCCGTGATCTGCGGTGTCCAGGGCCTGTACGTCGAAGGGTTCGAGGCCGCGAGGAAGGCACTGGACGCCGCCCGCCGGGTGCCCGGGGCGCAGGGACAGGGGCTCGCCGCCCGCTGCTACACCCTGCAGGCCAGGAACCTCGCCCTCGCCGGCCGCTTCGACGCGGCGCGCGAGGCCGCCGACCGTGCGCTCGCCCCGGCGGAGGCCTACGGGGACCCGACGCTGCTGGGCCTGGTCCTGTCGACCCTGCGGGAGAACGCCCGCCGCGGCGGCCGGCTGCGGGAGGCCGTGGACATCGGGCAGCGCGCCCTCGACCTCGCCGAACAGTCCGGTGACCCGACCGCCGCCGCCTTCGAGCGGGCCAACCTCGCGGAACTGCGGCTGATGCTCGACGAGACCGAGGCGGCGCGGGCCCTCGCGGAAGCCGCCGTCGCCGGTGCGGAGCCCTACGAGGCATGGTGCCTGCCGTACGCGCTGGCGACCCTGGCCCTCGTGCGCATGCGCTCCGGCGCCCTCGCGGAGGCCGCGTCCCTCCTGGACCGGGCGGAGCAGACGGTCGGTGTGCCCGGTGACCAGCAGGCCGACTTCGAGATACGCGCGGCCCGCGCCGAACTGGAGCTGCGCGAGGACCGCCCGGAATCGGCCCTGAGCGCCCTCGGGATCTTCAAGGCCGACGCACCGGTCCTGACCGCCTGGGGCGAGCTCTGCTCCGGACGCGCGGACACGGCGAGGGACCTCGCCTCCGCGGAGGCCGTACGGGCGGAACGCACGGGCGAACAGCTCGCGGAGGTGGACGCCAGGGTGGCCCTGGCCACGGCGCTGGCCCAACTCGGTCGTACCGACGAGTCCCGCGAGGCCCGCACCCGCGCCGAGACCGTCGCGGCGGCCCTGCCCTACCCGGCGTGGATACGGCTGGCGGAGCTTTCACCCGGCCTTCCGCAGGGGGTGCGACCGCAGACGGAGGGGTAGGCCTCCTGGGAGGGGCGCACTTCGAAGCCGTCACTCCGAGTCCGCCGGGGAGGTGAGCGGCAGACATGAGTGCCTATCACATCGTCGGCCTGCTGGGGGGTGCCGCCGTCGTGGCGTGCCTGGTGGTGCTGGAGGAGATCGTCCGCAGGGGGCTCAAAGCCGCCGCCAGGAGGGTGCCGGCGCCGGTGTGCGGGCGCTGCGGACACCTGCTCTCCCTGCATTCGGAGAGGGGCTGCTCCCACAGTTACCTGAACTACCACTGGGACACCGACCTGGATCACACCCGCAAGTACGACTTCCACAGGGTGAGTTGCCGGTGCGAGGCGACCGGGCCCGCACCGTCGTGAAGCGTGCGGGCCCCGGGGCGGGCGCGGCGCCCGGATCAGCCCGCGGCCGCGTGGATCACGAAGCGGGTCCAGGCGGCGGGTGTCAGGGACAGCCGAGGGCCCCCCTCGTCCTTGGAGTCCCGGACGTGAACGGCCTCGGGGGCCAGGGCGACCTCGATGCAGGAGTCGCCGTCGCCTCCGCTGTAACTGCTTTTGAACCACGCCAGTTCGGTGGTGTTCATACCGCTCCTCGCATCTGCCGCAACAGGCTCAACGAGTCCTCCAGCGAAAGAGCCTGTGATCGCATCCTGGCATACCGCATGTGGAGCTCACTGACCACCTGCGGATCCGAGATGAAAGTTCCGCTCTTCTGACCTTCGCTGTAGCCGAGCCAGCGGAGGTCCTGTGTCTCCAGCAGCTGCACCGGGCCGTCAAGTCCGGCATGGTTCTCCTGAACCAGCGGCATCACCTGCACCTCCACGTTCCGCAGCCCGGCGAGGCGCAGGACGTGGTCGATCAGTTCCGCCGTCACCTGGGCGCCGCCCGTGCGCCGCAGGAACAGATGCTCTTCCAGGATGAAGCTGTACGCCGTGTTCGGCCGCTCCCGCAGCAGCCGCTGCCGGTCGAGCCGCGCGGCCAGCTGTGCCTCGATCTGCTCGTCACCGAGAGGCGGCAGCTGGTTCACGAACAGGCGCCGCGCGTAGGCCTCCGTCTGCAACAGGCCCGGAATCAGGCGGCATTCGTACGTGTAGAGGCTCACCGCCTCCTGTTCCAGCCTCGCCCACTGCCGGAACCAGCTCGCCAGCCCCGGCCTCCGTGACAGATGGCGTGCCGCTCCTCGCAGCGACCCGAAGGCGTCCAGCACGCCTTCCGCCCGCTCGACGAACTCCGCAGAGGGGAAGCGCCGGCCCTGCTCGATGGAGCCCACCGTCGGCACCGAGTACCGCACACGTTCGGCGAACTGCTCCTGCGTCAGCCGAGCCCGTAACCGGAACGCCTTGACGACCTCGCCGAACGCCTTGAGACTGTCCGAACTCTCAGGCTCCGCGACACCGTTGCCGGTTGCCGACTGGGCACCGCCACCCTCGTCCAACCCGCCCACCTCCACATACGCCCACGCGCCGAACCCAGCCATGGTCACGTACGGTGAGCGCCTGTGTCCACTCTCCGTACCCGTACGCTGACCCGGCGTACGAGTCGGTGATCTGGAGGGGTGCGCGGGAACCGTCCACCGTGGTCGCCATGACAAACCCCGCCTCTTCCGCCGCGCCCCGCACACAGGTCGTCGACCGGCCGGATTCGTTCACCCAGCGCTTCAGCCCGACACCGCGCGGTGCCCGGCTCGCCCGGCGCCTGACGGTGCTTCAGCTCGACCGCTGGGGTGTGCGGCCGGGCAGTGCCGTGTCCGACCGGGCCGCACTGGTCGTCGCGGAGCTGGCAGCCAACGCCGTGACGCACGGACGAGTTCCCGGACGGGACTTCGAGCTGAGCCTGGTCCTGCCACACGCAGACGTCCTCCGGATCGAGGTGTCCGACGCGCGCGGTGAGCGACGGCCTCCGGCACCCGGCGACCTCGGCACACCTTGCCCCGAGGACGAACACGGCCGGGGTCTGCTCCTGGTCGAGGCTCTGGCGGACCGCTGGACCGTGCGCGAAAGGCTGCCCGTGGGGAAGACCGTTCGTGCCGAACTCGACCTGCGGGGACGGAGCTCCACGAGCCTCTGACGGCGGAGACCGCGGATCGCGGGGCGCTCCCCGGCGGCATCCGCCCGCCGTGAGCCCCGGCGGTCCCGATCACCCCGTGTCCCGCTCGCCGCCGCCTCGACCGCCCGGGCTGCGGGTGACCTGTGCCCGGGCTCTGCCCGACGGTGGCCGTCCCCTCTCACCATCCCGTCGGCAGGCCTCTGAGGAACGGGGTGAGCCGGTCGGCGATCACCTGGTCGTCGTGAGCCGAGGTGTGCCCGTCGCACCCGAGGAAGTCCAGGCCCTCCTGATCGAGGAACCAGTAGTGCACCCCGGTGTCACCGGCGTCGTTCCGCGCCTCGACCACCTGCCGCACATGCTCGGCGTCCCTGTCGAAGCCGACGGCCACCAGAGCGGTCCCCGCGCCGTGGAGCGTCCGCAGTCTCCGGAGGAACTCGACGTAGGCGGTGCGGTAGGCGGCCGCGAGGGTTTCGGGCGTCCACGGTTCATCCGGCGTGAGGTCGGAGAAGTCGTTGGAGCCGAGGTTCACCACCACGATCTGCGGACGCCACGTCCCCGGGTTCTGCCAGACGTCGCCGTCCACGTCCAGGAGGGCGCGGTCGTAGAAGGTCCGGTAGGTGATGTCCGGGCAGATGCCGGCGACGTTGCGCACCATGCCGAGGCCGGAGAGGCCGTTGATCTGGTAGTCGGCGTCCAGCTGCCGGGCGGTGAGGGCGCCGTGGCTCACATCGGCGTTGGTGTTCCGCCGGACGTGCTCCGGATCGCAGTCGCGGGTGCCCGAGACGTTGCCGTAGCCCACCGTCAGGGAGTCCCCGATGAACTCGATCTGGCGGTCCCGGGGCGCCGGCTTGCTCAGTACGGTGCCCCCGGGCGCCGCGACGAAGCCTCCGAACGTGCTGGTGCTCCCCGAGGTCTCGTTTCGTCTGACGACCCGGACCGTGTGTTCTCCGTCCCGTAGGCCGTTGATCCAGTGCGTGGTGTCGCCGGGCGCCACCAGGGTGGCGACGGTGGCCCCGTCGACCTGTACGTCGTAGTCGCCCGCCGAGCAGTCCAGTACGACTCCGATCCCGGCCCCCCGGAAGCGGCCCTCGAAGTACACCCCGGGCCAGCTGAACCGGACCGTGGCCCCCAGGTCCTTGACGCGTCCCACGGTGTGCGCCTGCTCCGACACGTGTTGCACCGGGGCCGGCTGCCCTTGCCCGCCGGTGCCGCTCCGGCCGGCGACCCGCGCCACCCCGTCACCGTCCTCGGTGGCGGCGCGCCGGAGCCCGAAGGGCTCGTCACCGCTGCGGTCGCGAGGGCGCCCAGGGTCCTTGCCTCGCGGTCCGTCCGAGTGCGGTCCCTCCGCCTCACGGCTGCGGCCGGGTGAGGTCCACCGGTTCATCGGCGGCCGCCGAACTCCCAGTCGTGCACCTCGACGGCGGCGTACCCGTCCGGGGTCAGCAGGCCGCGCGCCTCGTCCGGGCCGGCCGCCCTGACGAGTGCCGCCGTGCCCAGCCGGTCGGAGCCGTCGTCGGAGAGCAGCGGCCCGTAGGCGATCAGGTCGTCCCCGTCGGACGGTGCCGCGAGGTCGGTGGCATGCCCGCCGCCGAGGCCCAGCACCAGATAGCGGTTGCCGCCGACGGCGCCGCCGGGGAAGTCCCACATGGTGCGCCCCAGCGCGTTGTGCCACCTCCGCAGCATCACGTCCCGGTAGACGCCGGCCTGGTGGTTCGGCTCGTCGAAGGCGAACGCGCGGGCGGCGGCCGGATCGGGAAGGCCGAGGATGTGCAGGCTGCCGGTGACCGTCTCGCCGTCCTCGGAGAACGTCGGGCCCCGGGCGATCATCCCCTCGGCGTACCGGTCCATGTACGACCAGTGCTCCTCCTGCAGTTTCTCGCGCAGCGGGAGCGAGTTCGGGCGGTCGCGGTGGTAACAGAGGAATTCCACGTCCCTCAGGATCTCTCCATGAAGTGATCGGCGCGAGGGGATTTCCGCCGGGGCGGTCGTCCGGGGCGGGCCCTCGGCCGACTGCGCCGGTACCGGCGCCCGCTGCGGGCGGGTGCCGGGGACACCGGCGGAGGCAGTCGGCAAGTGCGCTGCAGATCACGGGCGTTGCCGGGGTGCAGGTGTGTGGGGTGGGTGTCCGCCCTGCGGCGTCGTGCCCGTCCGGTCGTGGTCGGCAACCACCTGACCTCGGGTGTTCGAGGCGTGGTTCTTGTCCGGGGCCCTTCGAAGTCGCCCTCCGGTAACCCTTGACGCTGCCCTTCGGCGAAAACTACGTTTTGATCTGCGGAAATCAACTTCCACTTTGTGGAAACCTCTGAAACCTCTCTCGGTCGCAGAGGCCCGTGGTGCGCAGCCTTCTCCGAAGGAGGCCATCGACAGGCCGCGTCGCGACCCCTAGCGAAAACTCGAGGGCCGATCGATGACTGCTGTGGAGGGCCGGCCGTCCGGGACGGTCACCGGCGACACCGGGGCCGCCGGGGACACCGTGGCCACCAGTTCCGTCCTGTACACGTATGACCTGGCCCCGACGAAGAAACACGGGCGCCGCTGGGGTGCGTACAACGTCTTCACCCTCTGGGCCAACGACGTGCACAGTCTGGGCAACTACGCCTTCGCCATCGGGCTCTTCGCGCTCGGGCTGAACATCTGGGGCATCCTGGCCGCCTTCGCGCTGGCGTCGGTCCTGCTCTTCCTGCTGCTCACGCTCTCCGGGTTCATGGGGCACAAGACGGGCGTGCCGTTCCCCGTGATGAGCCGCATCGCCTTCGGGATCAGGGGCGCGAAGATACCCGCCGCCGTCCGCGGCGTCGTGGCGATCGCCTGGTTCGGCATCCAGACGTATCTGGCCTCCGCGGTCCTGAGCGCCCTGCTTGTCGCGATGTTCCCGTCGCTGGGCGATCTCGACACGAACTCCCTCCTGGGCCAGTCGACCCTGGGCTGGATCTCGTTCCTCTCCCTGTGGGTCCTGCAACTGCTCATCGTGAGTTACGGGATGCAGATGATCCGCAGGTACATGGCCTTCGCCGCCCCCACCACGCTGATCACCATGCTCGCCCTCGCGGTCTGGATGTTCGTACGGGCCGACGCCTCGATCTCCTTCTCCGTCGACGACCCGCTGACCGGCGGTGACATGTGGCTGCAGGTCCTCCAGGCCGCCGCGCTCTGGGTGGTCATCTACGGCACCTTCGTCCTGAACTTCTGCGACTTCAGCCGGTCGGCCAAGAGCCGGGGGTCGATCGTGCGCGGCAACGTGATCGGCATTCCGCTGAACATGCTCTTCTTCGCCGGGATCGTGGTCGTCCTCAGCGGGGCGCAGTTCAAGCTCGACGGGCACGTCATCACGAGCCCCACCGACATCGTCAGGACCATCCCCAACATGGCCCTGCTGGCGATCGCCTCACTGGCCCTGATCGCCCTGACCGTCGCGGTGAACCTGCTGGCGAACTTCGTCGCGCCCATCTACGCCCTGATCGACCTCTTCCCCCGCCGGCTGAACTTCCGCCGGGCGGGCCTGGTCAGCGCGGTCATCGGGCTCGCGATCCTGCCGTGGAACCTCTACAACAGCCCGGTCGTCGTGAACTACTTCCTCGGCGGGCTCGGCGCGCTCCTCGGTCCGCTCTTCGGCGTGATCATGGCGGACTACTGGCTGCTCAGGAAGGCCCGGGTCAACGTGCCCGACCTGTACAGCGAGGACCCGGGCGGCGAGTACCACTACAGCCGCGGCTTCAACCCCCGCGCCGTCGCCGCGTTCGTCCCGGCCGCGACCATCGCCGTGGTCGTCGCCCTCGTGCCCTACTTCGATGCCGCGGCCGGCTTCTCCTGGTTCGTCGGCGCCCTGCTCGGAGCGGCTCTCTACGCGCTCATCGCCGACCGAACCCGGCAGATCCGGGAGGTCGACGGCGAGGCCATAGCCGTCGCCGCCGAATGAACCACCGAACCGAAAGCCGTCCCATGCGCATCCTCGTCGTCAACGTCAACACCACTCAGTCGATCACCGACTCCATCGGCGAGCAGGCGGCCGCCGCCGCGGCGCCCGGCACCGAGATCGTCCCGCTGACACCCTCGTTCGGCGCGGAGTCCGTCGAGGGCAACTACGAGAGCTACCTCGCCGCGATAGCCGTGATGGAGGCCGTACGCGCCTACCCCGAGCCGTTCGACGCCGTGATCCAGGCCGGCTACGGCGAGCACGGTCGCGAAGGGCTGCAGGAACTGCTGGACGTCCCGGTGGTGGACATCACCGAGGCGGCGGCCAGCACCGCCCAGTTCCTCGGGCGTACGTACTCCGTCGTCACCAGCCTCGACCGCACGGTGCCGCTCATCGAGGAGCGGCTCAACGCGGCGGGCCTGAACGCGCGCTGCGCGTCCGTACGGGCCAGCGGGCTTCCCGTACTCGCTCTGGAGGAGGACGAGAAGGCGGCTGTCGAGGCCATCGTCGAACAGGCGGCCCTGGCGGTGGAGCGCGACCGGGCCGAGGTCATCTGCCTCGGCTGCGGCGGGATGTCCGGTCTCACCGAGCGTGTCGTCGAGCGCACCGGGGTTCCCGTCGTCGACGGAGTGACGGCGGCGGTGACGATCGCCGAATCCCTCGTACGCCTGGGGCTGACCACCTCGAAGGTCCGCACCTACGCGCCCCCGCGTCCCAAGAAGATCCTCAACTGGCCGCCGCGGAACGCCTGATCGCGGCCCCGGGCCCGTGTGGGCGCGGGGGCGTGGGCGCGGGGGCGTGGCGTCCACACGCGTCCGGACGGTGTCCGGGGGGCGTACGCACCCCGGCCCGTCCCTCACCCGATCGTCACCACGCGAGCCCAGTCCGGCGGCAGGTCGGGGCGGTACTCGGGGTTCGACTCGATGTCGTACCGACGCCCGCCGTTGCGGGCGAAGAGCCCCACCACCGTGCGGCACGGCGGTCGCCGCGCGGGCCACGGGGTCTGGCCGTCGGTCAGTGCCACCACGACGTCCGGCCGGGGCCGGGAGGCCAGGGCGCGGGCGAAGCCCTCGCGCAGGTCCGTGCCGCCGCCTCCCAGTAGTTCCACCCCCTCCGCGTCCCCGCACAGTGGGCGGACCCGGCCCGCCGCCGCGTCGCACGGCAGTACGCCCACGAGGTCCCCGCTCCCGCCCACGGCCCGTGAGATCGCCGCCACCTCCAGCAGCGCGCTGCCCAGTTCGGCGTCGCTCACCGACCCCGAGGTGTCGATGACCACCACGACCCGCGCCGGCCGGCGTCGCAGACTCGGCAGGACGGCGCCGGGGACCGCGGCCGAGCGTCGCGCCGGCCTGCCGTACACGTAGTCGTCGCCGGTGCCGGAGGCGGTGGCCGCCGACCGTACCGCGGACCCCAGCAACTGCCGCCAGGGCTGCGGGGCGTGGAACGCCTCCTCCGCCCAGCGCCGCCAGCCCGCCGACGCGCTGCCCGGGCGTCCCGCGATGCCTCTGGCGACACGGAACCGGACCGCGTCCCGCTCCTGCTCGCTGAGCGCGCGAGCCCCGTCCGGCCCCAGGTCCCACGGGCGGGGCAGCCCGTCCGCGCCGCTGCCGCACTCCAGCCAGGCGAGGTGAGCGGTGTGCGGTCCCAGCCGGAACTGCCGGAGGTAGTCCTCCATCAGCTCGCCGTCCCTCAGATCCAGGGACTTCGGGGCCACCGCCCCCTCGGGCTTCACCAGTCCCTCGCCGTAGATGTCGTCGTTGATCTCGCAGTCCGCCGCGATGCTCATCCGCAGCCGCTCCGCCGCACCACTCAGCCCGTGCAGCCGCGCGTAACGGTCGCTGCGCCCGTGGTGGTCGCGCAGCAGGTGCGACACCTCGTGCACCCACACTCCCGCCAGTTCCTCCACCGGGGTGCGGTCGACGAACGCCGGGGAGACGTAGCACCGCCAGTGCGCGTCCACGGCCATCGTCGGAACGCGCCGCGACTCCACCGGGTGCAGGGCGAACAGGGCAGTCGCCAGATAGGGCCGGGCCCGTGCCGCCTGCAGCCGGGCGGCGAAGAGCTTGCCGGTGTCGAGCGCGGGCTCCGCCACCTGGAGGGAGGGCCGTTCGCGACAGCCCGGTCCTCTCATCGTCCGGCCCGCGCGACGGAGAGGGCCCGCACCTTCGCCCTGTCGGCGCGCCGCGACACCGCCACCGCGCCGGCGAGGCCCTCGATCGCCGGCGGCACGTCCCAGTCGTCGCGGCGCAGCGAGGCCAGGGTTGTCGCCGGGACGACGAGCAGGTCCGGAGCACCGGTGGCCGCCGCCTTCGCCAGCAGTGCCCAGGCGGCGTCCCACCGTTCCCTCTCCGGACGGGCACGGACCGCGGCGACCACCGCGTCCAGCGCGGCCTGCCTGAGGTCACCGCGCTCCGGCAGGACCGCGCCGCCGGGGTCGGCGAGCAGTCCCTCCGGGTCCGGCAGATCCATCCTGTCCAGATGGGCCAGCAGTTCCAGCCCGGGACCGTCCCCCACCGTGCCCCGGACGAGCAGCGAGAGGACGTCACGCGAAGCGCCGGCCGCCGACGCGAAGGCGACCAGGCGCAGCGTCATGTCCCAGCTGCGTGGTGAGGGCCAGGCGCTGCCGCGCTGCGCCTCGCCCGAAGGGAGCCGGTGCACCAGGGCGGGCCGCGCCGTCAGCAGCCCGCACACGGCGCGGCGGGCGAAGTCCACGGCCTCCGGCAGCCTTTCGGCGTCCAGCGACGGCAGCACCGCCCGGGGCCAGACGCCTCCCAGCCCGCGCACCACGACGTCGGTGTCGTGGACCCACCGCAGATGGACGAAGCGGTTGGCGAGCGGCGGGCTCAGCTCCCAGCCGTCGGCGGCGGAGGACCGGGGGTTGGCGGCCGCCACGATACGCACGTCCGGCGGCAGCCGTAGCGTGCCGACCCGGCGCTCCAGCACCAGCCGCAGCAGCGCGGCCTGCACGGCGGGCGGTGCGGTGGACAGTTCGTCGAGGAACAGCAGGCCGCGCCCGGCCCGGACGAGCTTCACCGCCCAGTCCGGCGGTGCCATGGGCACGCCCTCGCGGGCCGGGTCGTCGCCGATGACGGGGAGGCCTGAGAAATCGGACGGTTCGTGCACGCTGGCGATCACCGTGGTGAGCGGCAGGTCCAGGGATTCGGCCAGTTGGCTGAGCGCGGCCGTCTTGCCGATACCCGGCTCACCCCACAGCAGCACCGGCAGGTCGGCGGAGACGGCCAGCATCAGCGCCTCCAGCTGCGGATCGGGACGGGGCTCGGTGGTCGTGCCGCGCAGCAGGTCCAGCAGTGCGCTCGACACGTCGAGCCGGCGCGGTGTACGGGCGAGCGGGGAGTGCATGGGCATGAGGCATCACCTGTCGTTCGGTCGAAGGCGGTCGTGGCCCGGAGGGGCCGGGGCACACGTGTGCTGCGGGAGCGCGCGGGCACCTCGGGGCGCACCGCACACGGATCAGCGGCTGATGGCCTGCCGGGGCCGGTAGGGGTGGGACTCGGGGCGGGACGGCTTCCGCGCGGGCAGCCGCTTGCCCGCGAAGGCCGGAGCGGCCAGACCCGCCCTGAACAGGCCGTGCCTGACACCCCGCCGGGCGGCCTCGTGGAGCGCGTCGCTCAGTTCCCCGTCACGGAGCCGTGCCCGCCCGCCGAGCGCGCTCCCGACCAGCGCCAGCGCACCTTCGGTGTCGCCGTGGGCCAGTCTGTCGCGGACGTCGGTGAGCCAGTCGGGCCGGCGGTGCGCGGAGTCGACGGCCTGGAGGCAGGGCAGCGGCGTGCCGGTGAGCGCGGCGAGCAGTTCCTCCCGCCGGATCTCGGCGGGATCGTGGTCCAGCGGCGTCAACCTCCCGTCGACGACGCCGATCCGGTGCAGAGCGCCTCGGCACTCGACCAGGCGCGCCGCGTCGCCGTGCTCCGCACCCGCTGTGGCGGGTGCGGCCGGGGAGACAGCGGGAGCCAGGGCCGACGCGACGAGGGGGTGCAGTCGACCGGCCGCCAACCTGCCGGATCGCAGCAGCTCCAGGTCGGGCAGGGCCCAGGTGGCCGCGTGCGGCAGGACCGGCAGCCCCGCGCCCGCGCGTGCGAGGCGGGCGGACCGTACCTCGGGCCCGGCCGTACCGGGGGAGTGGCGGCCCACGTCCAGCAGCAGCCGACGCCGTGCGCCTAGTCTCACCGCCACCTCGCCCCTGTCGGCTCGGCCCTCGGCCTTCAGCAGCAGTGCCGCCTCGGAGGCCCACCGGCCCAGCGCGAACCGCTCGGGATCCGGTACGGATTCGGCCCAGCGACCGGGTGCCGGGGAGTCCGACGCCCCGGCACGTTCACGCAGTTCGCCGCTGCGGCTCGCGTCCCAGAGGTGGCGGTGCAGGTCCAGACGGAACCGGGCGTCCGGGGCTCGGTAGCCGCGTGGCCGGGGTTCGCGCCCCGGCGGGACGCGACCGTCCCACACCGCGAGGCTGATCCGCTGCCCGGCGTCCGCCCACGCGGGAGCCGTACGTGCCACCAGGCGCACGGGGCGCGCGCCGCCGGGCTCGTCGTACCGGGCGAGCACCGCTGTCGTGCCCGGTCGCAGGAAGCCGTCGGGCGCGGTCCTCGGCATGTGCCACCGCAACAGGTCGGGGGCCATGAGGCGCAGGTCCGCCCGCAGGCGGGAGGCCGTGTCGCGGCCGTGGACACGGGCCACGGAGCGCAGGTCGAGGTCGACGTCGAATCCGGCGGCGGCGCATGCCCCCGCCCAGTCGCCGGCGATACGCCGGGCCGTCGCGGTCTCGATCATGTGGGGCGGCACGGCGATCTCGCGCACGCGCAGCCAGAGTGAAAGCCGGGAATCCCCGCTCGCGTTCCCGGTGAGCATCAGCACTCACCTTGCGCGGACGGGACCCCCATTCCTTGAACAGGTCTGATGGTCATCGGCGGAATCGTAGAACGGCCGCCGCGCGGAGCGCCAGGGAATTTCCGCCGCCGTCAGCGCACCGGTGCGTTCCCCTGTGAGGAAGCCCCGCGTGCCGGCCGGTCGTCGGCACCGGCCGAGCCGCGCGGTGGTCTCCCGCAGGGTCCGAGCCGCGAGGTGGTCTCCCTCAGGCCGCCCCCGCCAGTACTCTCCTGGCGCGCTCCAGCACCGGCCGGTCGACCATCTGTCCGTCGACCGTGGTGACGGATTCCCCGGCGCCCAGGACCGCACGGGCCCAGCGCAGTTCGTCCTCCGTGGGGGCGAATCCCGAGTTCACCGCCGCCACTTGCGCCGGATGGACACAGAGCTTGCCGGCGAACCCCAGACGCCGGGCGTGCGCGGTGTCCGAGGCCGGGGCTTCGGTGTCCCGGACCGCGGTCGTCACCCCGTCCACCGGGGGAGCGATCCCCGCCGCCGCCGACGCCAGCACCAGACGGGAGCGGGCATGGGACAGCGCCAGGGAATCGTCGTGCGCCACACCGAGCTGCGCGGCGAGGTCGACGTTGCCGAACGCGGCCCGCACCACCCCCGGGGCGGAACACACCTCGTACGCGCGCTCCACCCCGAGCGCGGTCTCGACGAGGGGAATCAGCGGGCTCCCGGGGGCGATACCCGCCAAGACCGCCGGGTCCTCCGCCTTCGGTACCATCACCGCGCACCCGGCCCCCACCGCCATGGCCAGATCGGCCTCGAACCAGGGGGTGCCGGGGGCGTTGACGCGTACGACCGTACGGGTGCCGAGGCTCCGCCACGCCGCGACGGAGCGGCGAGCGCTCTCCTTGTCCTCGACGGCGACCGCGTCCTCCAGATCGACGACGACGAGATCGGCGCCGGACGCGGCGGCCTTGTCGAAGCGGTCGGGGCGGTCGCCGGGCACGAAGAGGAAGGTGCGGGCGGCGGCGACCGTGGCCTGGGCGGTGCTCATACGAAGCTCACCTCGGCGGTCGCGTGACGGGCGTCCCGGTGGGTGGCCGTGCGCAGTTCGACGCCCGTGCCGGAAGGGGTGCCCTGCGCGAGCAGGTGCTCCCCGCCGAACACCGGCCGGCGCAGCTTGAATCCGAGCGAACCCACCCGGCGCCCCGGGGCCTCGCGCCGGACCACCTCCAGCATCAGCAGGGCCAGCAGCGGTCCGTGGACCACCAGGCCCGGATACCCCTCGGCGTCCCTGCAGTACGGCGCGTCGTAGTGGATCCGGTGCGCGTTGGCGGTGAGGGCGCTCAGCCTGAACAGCAGCGCCGGGTCCGGCCGCATCCGCAACCGCCAGGGTTCCTCGGCGGCCGGAGCGGTCACGTCGTCGATCGTGGCCGGGTGCTGGGATCCGGACCCGCCACGGCTGGAGCGGTAGACGATGTCCTGCTCCTCCACCATGCGGAGACGGCCACCCTGACGGAACTCCTGGCGCTCCGTCACGAAGAGCAGTTCGCCGCTCCGGCCGTGTTTCGGCGTCACCGCGCTCAGACTGCTGACACGGGTCGCCGCCTCACCGAGGCGCAAGGGCTCCAGGATCTCGCAGCGCCCGCCCGCGAACATCCGCTGCCGGTCGGGCAGGGGCGGCAGGAAGCGCGCGTCCCTGAGGTGACCGTCCGGCCCGAGCTCGTGCTGGGCCGGCCAGTGAAGGAAGTGGAACCACTGCCACAGGGGCGGCAGCGCCTCGCCTGCCCCGGCCGCCGGCCCGGGCAGGTCCAGCAGCGCCGACACGGCGGCGACGGGTCCCGGGTCCATCGGATCGTGGGCGGAGACGGGTTCGGGGTGCCAGTTCTCGACGTAGGAACTGAGGGGTGCGGGGGACGGCATGTGGGGTCCTCGGGTCTTCAGGCGAGCGGTGCGGTCTTCGCGGGCGCCGGGGTGGCGGCAGGCGCCGCGGGGACGTCCAGATGGGAGGTGCGGGACGGCTCCTTGACCAGCAGGGTGGCCAGGAAGGTCAGGCCGACGCATCCGGTGACGTACCAGAAGAAGAGGTTCTCCCTGCCGGCGTCCTTGAGGGCGAGCGCGACGGGTTCGGTCAGCCCGCCGAACGTCGCGGTGACCAGGGCGTGCGGCAGGCCGACGCCGAGGGCGCGGACCTTGGTGGGGAACATCTCCGCCTTGATGATGGCCGCCAGCGCCGAGTACCCGGTGACGAAGGTCAGGGCCACGGTCATCAGGAGGAAGGCGATCCACGGGCTGCTGGTGCGCCCCAGGAGCGTCATGAGCGGAACGGTCAGCAGCATGCAGCCGCCGGAGAAAGCGAACATCACGGGGCGGCGGCCCACCCGGTCGGACAGGGCGCCGACCGCAGGCTGCATCAGCATGTAGACGAACAGCGCGGCGAAGCCGATCAGCGTGACCGTGGCCTTGGGGATGCCCGCGGTGTTCACCAGGTACTTCTGCAGATACGTGGTGTACGTGTAGAACGCGACCGTACCGCCGATGGCGAGCCCGAAGACGGCGAGCAATTGACGGGGGTACTCGGCGAACAGGGCTATGAGGCCCTTGCGTTCGGCGGGTGCGGCGCCGGCCCGCTCGGCGGCGGTGCGGGCCTGCTCCTGCTCGAAGTGCGTGGACTCCTCCATGCTGCGGCGCAGGTACATCACGACCAGTCCGGCGACCGCGCCGATCACGAACGGGACGCGCCAGCCCCACCCGTGCAGCTGGTCCTCGGTGAGCAGGTTCTGCAGGACGATCGCCACCAGCAGCGCGGCCAGCTGCCCCAGCACGATGGAGACGTACTGGAAGCTGGAGTAGAAGCCGCGCCGCCCCGCGGGCGCGACCTCCGACAGGTAGGACGCGCTGGAGCCGAACTCGCCGCCCACGGAGAGCCCCTGGGCCAGCCTGGCCAGGACCAGGAGCGCGGGGGCCCAGAGGCCGATGACGTCGTGGCCCGGGGCGAAGGCGATGGTCAGAGACCCGGCGCTCATCAAGGTCACCGACAGGGTCAGCGCCCGGCGCCGGCCGAACCGGTCGGCGTACGCGCCGAGCAGCCAGCCGCCGAGCGGGCGCATGAAGAAGCCCACGGCGAAGACCACCGCCGTGGACAGCAGCTGGGCGGTCTGGTTCCCCTCGGGGAAGAACACCGAGGCGAAGTAGATGCTGAACGTGGCGTAGGCGAACCAGTCGTACCACTCCACGAGATTGCCCAGGCAGCCGCGTACGACGTTCGCGGTGACGCCGGACCGCCCGGGTGCGGAGGGTGGAGGTGTGCTGCTCTGAGGCATGGGAAGCTCCGTCGCTTTCGTCGCCCAGGGGTTCTGCGGCTCGGGCGGCCCTTCAGCGCAGGAAGAAGGGGGATCGGTGGGATACGCGCCGGACGCCGGAGGAACGGGCGGGGAGGTGGGCGCCGATGGCCCGGTCACGGTTCATCTGGGACGGCTCCCTGTGCTCTGCGGCTGGCGTGCCCCACATCATGGGTGCTGATGGGCATCCATGAACAATAGAAAACCGTGATACGCGCATGACTGCTCTGCATGGCATGGCCCCGGCTCAGGCTTCCACGTCAGGGCGCATCGACAGTTTTACTTGTCGTGCACGGTGGTGACAGGTAATCTTGTCGCATGAGCGACGCGATCCCGACCCCTGACAGGAACGACGAGAACTTCTGGACCACCGTGATGGCTCCGGTGGAGCCCGCCTGGCGTGAGCCCACCGAGGGTGAATCGTTCGCCATGGACGACAAGGTGCTGGAGGCGGTCCGGGTGCTGGCCGAGGGGATCTCGACCCGCGCTCTCGCCTATCGCGCCGCCGACAAGCCCTTCGACGCCGCGCTCATGGCTACTCCCGATGTGCAGCTGGCCGTGCTGAGGTCGCTGTACGAAGCCAAACTGTCCGTCGACCGACTGGCCGAGAGTGCCGCCACCGTCGCCGGCCGCAGCGGAGCCAACTACGCGCAGCTGGGCGCGGCCTGGGGCGGTCTCAAGCGCCAGTCTGCGCGCCTCAAGTGGCCGCACGCAGTGGCCAGGAAGGCTGCCGGCGAGTCCGTCCCGCTTCAGTACGCGGGCGGCGCCGCCGTCATCCACCATGACCCGGATGCCGATGCCTGGTGGTTCACCGCCACTGCCGCGGACCAGCGGCAGAAGGAGTCCGAGGCCGTCCACGCCTCCTCCGCCGAGGCCATCGCCGGGGCGACCGAGTTCCTCCTGTCGCACGCCCTTCCCACCCGGCAGGCGCAGGCCTGACCCCGCTGCCGCGTTTGCGCGGAGCGTGGAATCCGGATCAAGTCCAGGACTTCGGGCGGCCGCCGGGCGCCGCCTCGACTGTCCGGGTCTGTTCAGCAGGGCCGTCGGACGGCGACCGCTCTCACCGATGAGGTGGATCTCGCTGGTCGGGCCGCCCCGGGATCGCCCGAGGCAGTCGCCGGGGAGGTGGTGCCGGGGCGGTCGCCGGGTCAGGCGTCCGCGCCGGGCCCGTCAGGTGTGTGCAGCCGCGCCGAGGGCCACCGCCCCTGGGACACGGCCGCCTCCACGCAGCGGACCAGTACCCGGGCGACCGCGTCCACGGCCGCCGGCACCCGTCCGTAGCGCGGGGTGCACAGCACGATCGACCGCAGGACGTCCGGCTCGCACAGCGGCGCGGCACTGAGTTCGCCGTTCGCCACGTCCTCGGCGATGCCGACGCCCGGCAGCACCGTCCAGCCGTGCCCGGCCCGCACCAGTTGCTTCTGCACGCGCATGGCGTTGGTCTGGGCCGCGATGTCCATCGTGCTCCCGGACCGGGCCGCCGCGCCGTCGATGAGGGTGCGCAGGGCATGGCCGGCCGCGGGCATCACCAGCGGCCGCGCGGCCACGTCCGCGAAGGGGACCGGGCGGTCCGCCCGCAGTCCCTCGGACGCGGGTGCCACCGCCCACAGGCGTTCACGCACCAGGGGGCGGGCGTTGAGCGAAGGGGAGCTGTCCAGGTTGTAGAGCAGCGTCAGGTCCAGGTCGCCGTCGTCCAGCCACTGCTGGAGGTGGCCGGAATAGCCGGTCATCAGGCGCAGTTCCACCCCCGGATGAGCCGCCCCCACCGCTGAGACCAGTGGTTCGGCGAGCAGGTCGCTGGTGCTCTCCAGCAGCCCGAGCGTGACGATGCCCGTCACCTCGCCGCGACGGGGCCGGACCTCGGCGCGGGCCCGGTCCAGCTCGTTCAGGGCACGCCTGGCCCGGTCGATCATGATCTCGCCGGCCTCGGTCGGCCGCATCCCCTGCCTGGTGCGGGTGAAGAGGGCGACGCCGAGTTCCTCCTCCAGCGTGCGGATCTGCCGGGTGACGGCGGGCTGCACCAGATGCAGCAGCTCGGCGGCCCGGGTCACGCTGCCGACCTCGGCGACGGTGATGAGCGCCTTTAGCTGCTTGACGTCCATGGTGCGTCGTCCTCCGGTATCCGCGGTCCGCATGGCGCCATCAAGGATTGCTATTTCCCATGCCTTCACATGAATGTCCATGATGGCACTCCGCCCGGTCGCCGCCGACTCCGCACCCCAGGGCATCGAGACGCGCCCCCAGGGCATCGACAGGCGCCCCTTCCGGGCATGGAGAACACGTCACCGTCAACGCCGCACCCCCTCGCTCCCGGAGGACCACGCATGGCCGAGAACGCAGCGCCCGCCGACGACCTGCCGTTGAGCGGCATCACGGTCGTCAGCCTCGAACAGGCCGTCGCGGCCCCCTTCGCCACCCGCCAGCTCGCCGACCTCGGCGCACGGGTGATCAAGGTGGAGCGGCCGGGCGGCGGGGACTTCGCCCGCCGCTACGACACCACCGTGCACGGCCAGTCCAGCTACTTCGTGTGGCTCAACCGGTGCAAGGAATCGGTCACCCTGGACCTGAAGACGGACCAGGGGCGGGAGATCCTGGAAGAACTCCTCGCACAGGCCGATGTGTTCGTGCAGAACCTCGCGCCCGGAGCCGCCGCCCGTATGGGGCTGGGCGCCGAGGACCTGGCGAAACGGTTCCCGGCCCTGATCCCCTGCTCGGTGACCGGCTACGGATCGAGCGGGCCGTGGGCGGACCGCAAGGCCTACGACCTGCTGGTGCAGTGCCAGACCGGTCTGGTGTCCCTGACGGGCAGCGCCCAGGAGGCGGCCCGGGTCGGGATCTCCGTCGCCGACATCGCCGCGGGGATGTACGCCTACAGCGGCATCCTCACCGCCCTGTTCACCCGGGCCACCCGGGGATCCGTAAGGGCTGTGGAGGTCTCGCTCTTCGAAGCACTCGCCGAGTGGATGAGCCAGCCCGCCTACTACACGGCGTACAGCGGCGCCCAGCCTCCCCGGGTGGGTACCCGGCACGCCACCATCGCGCCGTACGGCACCTACACGGCGGCCGACGGCAAGGACGTACTGCTCTCCGTGCAGAACGAGCGGGAGTGGGCCGCCCTGTGCGAGCGGTTCCTCGACGACCCCGCCCTCACCGAGGACGACCGCTTCGCCACCGGCTCCGCTCGGGTCGGTCACCGCGACGAGGTCGACGCGATCCTGGCCGAGCGGATCGCCCGGTCGGAGAGCGCCGAGGTGATGCGGCTGCTGGACGCCATCGGTATCGCCAACGCCCCGGTCAACGACGTCAGGCAGTTCCTGGAACACCCCGTCCTCGCAGGGCGCGACCGCTGGCGGGACGTGCCCCTGCCCGACGGGAGCACGGCGGCGGCCCTGGTGCCGCCGGTCGACCTGGCCGGGACCGAACCGCGCATGGGAGCCGTACCCGCCCTGGGCGAGCACACCGAACGGATCCTGGCCGAACTGGGCCACACGCCGGAACGGATCGACGCCCTGAGGGCGCTCGGCGCCATCTGAACACCGACACACCCGCACGACCCAGGCAAGGAGCCCCCCCGTGAGCACCCTCGACATCCTCTCCGAGGACGAACAGTTCATCGTCAGCACGGTCCGCGACTTCGTCGACAAGGACATCAAGCCCGTCGCCCAGGGACTCGACCACACCAACACCTACCCCGAGGCACTCATCGAGCAGATGAAGGAACTCGGCATCTTCGGCCTGGCCGTCCCGGAGGAGTACGGCGGCACACCCGTCTCGACCTCCGCGTACGTCCTCGTCACCGAGGAGCTGGCCCGCGGCTGGATGAGCCTCGCCGGCGCCATGGGCGGACACACGGTCGTCGCCAAACTGCTGCTCCACTTCGGAACCGAGGAGCAGAAGCGGCACTACCTGCCGAAGATGGCCACCGGCGAGATCCGGGCCACCATGGCGCTGACCGAGCCGGGCGGCGGTTCCGACCTCCAGGCCATGCGCACCACCGCCCGCCGCGACGACGAGGGATACGTCATCGACGGCACGAAGACCTGGATCACCAACTCCCGCCGCTCACAGCTGATCGCCCTGCTCTGCAAGACCGACCCGCAGGCGTCCCCCGCGCACAAGGGGATCTCGATCCTGCTGGTCGAGCACGGCCCCGGTCTCACGGTCTCCCGCGACCTCCCCAAGCTGGGCTACAAGGGCGTGGAGAGCTGCGAGCTGTCCTTCGAGGGCTACCGTGCCTCCGCCGGCGCCGTCCTCGGAGGAGCGGAGGGCGAGGGTTTCGCTCAGATGATGAAGGGGCTGGAGACCGGCCGCCTCCAGGTGGCGGCCCGCGCGCTCGGTGTCGGGAGGGCGGCACTGGAGGACTCGCTGGCCTACGCACAGGAGAGGGAGTCCTTCGGCAAGCCGATCTGGAAGCACCAGTCCGTCGGCAACTACCTCGCCGACATGGCGACCTCGCTCACGGCCGCCCGACAGCTCACCCTCTTCGCCGCCCGTGAGGCGGACGCGGGACGACGCGTGGACATGGAGGCCGGCATGGCCAAGCTGTTCGCCTCCGAGACCGCCATGCAGATCGCCCTCAACGCGGTCCGGATCCACGGTGGTTACGGCTACTCCACGGAGTTCGACGTGGAGCGCTACTTCCGGGACGCCCCGCTGATGATCGTCGGTGAGGGGACCAACGAGATCCAGCGGAACGTCATCGCGAGCCAGCTGGTCAGGCGGGGAGGGCTCGACGGATGAGCCCGGGGGCCTGGCCCGTGCCTGTACTCGTTTCCGGCGACGGCGACGGCGACGGCGACGGCGGAGGAGGCAGCGGAGGACGCAGCGGGCCGGCTGCCCGACCCCGCACGGAAACTCGTTTGGCGTCGGTCACCGGCCCTGATACTTTTCCGGGGACCGTGCGAGAGAACGAGGAGGTGGTACCCGTGAACGCAGTATCGACATGGGTGCTCCCCTCCGGGGTCACGGTCGGGCGGTAGACAGCCCGGGAGCGCCGTCACACGCACTCCCGAAAGGCACCACCGTGCACTTCACTTCCGAACAGCGTCTCGACGACGGGATCGTCGAGCGTTCCTTCACCCTCGGTGAGATCCCCGGCATCCTGTGGACGCCCGAGCCCGCGCCCGGGCCGATGCCGCTGATCCTGCTGGGTCACCCCCCGCTCGGGCTGCACAAGATGTACCCCAGGCTTCTGGACCGGGCCCGACAGGCCGCGGCGGACGGCTTCGCCGCGGCCACGGTCGAACTCCCCGGGAGCGGCGACCGGCCCGCCCTCGCCGGCGTGGAGCAGGCCCGGGCCGACCTGCGCAGGGCCATGCAGGCGGGCGGGCCGGTCGGCGGGGACGTCGTCGACGCGCTCGTACTGCCGCTCGTCGAGCTGGCGGTCCCCGAATGGCAGGCGGCCCTGGACGCGCTCCTGGCGCTCCCCGGGATCGGCGGCCCGGTCGGGTACTCGGGCGGGGTGATCTCCATCGGCATCAGGCTCGCACGGGTGGAGCCACGGCTCTCGGCCGCCGTTCTCTTCGCCGGAAGCCTCGTGCCCGCCACCATGTTCGAGGAGGCCCGGCAGCTCACCATTCCGCTGCACGTCCTGCTCCAGTGGGACGACGAGGGCAACGACCGGCAGGCGGCCCTGGAGCTCTTCGACGCGTTCGGCTCCGAGGAGAAGACGCTGCAGGCCAACATGGGCGGACACGCCGGCGTCCCCCGGTTCGCCGGGGACGCGGCAGCCCAGTTCTTCACCCGGCACCTGAGGTAGGTCACCGGCGTCACCACGGCTCGGGCCCCTCCGCGCGGCGGGTGTGTGGGGGCGTGACGTCCCCGCGCCCCCGGGCGCCCCCGCCGCCCCCGCGGCCGCGGCGGCGGCCTGGGTGACGGCGGTGGCCGAGGCCCCGTCGAAGGGCCGGATCGCCGCGCCGGTCACGGCCGACCTGGACGTTTCGAGAAGATCGCGTCACGAGCCCTCAGGCGCCCGCGTACGGACCGGATTTCTCCGAAGATTTCCCCGAGTCATCCGGGCATCCATGTCATGAACCTTGTCAGCTGCGCCCGGGCGGCTCTATTGTCGCGGCCAGAAAGCGCTTTCCCTCCCGGGAGCCGTTCCGGTGGAAGCGTCCGTCACGACCGCCGTCGTGACGGACGTGCACGAGCCGCCGCCGGTGCTGTACAGGGCTGCAACCCCGGGATCCGGGTCACGGCCGCGAGGCCGCCCCGACCGCACGACCCAGCGAGATGTACCCGCACAACCGGCTGAAGGACGCCGCCCGGTGAGGAGCCGGCGGTTCCCGAGGCCACGCCGTTGCGACCGCGGCATGAAGCAGCTGACCGGATTCAGCGTGCGAACACGAATGGGGACAGGAATATGAGGCGATCAGTCGCACGGCGACTGTATGCGGCGGTGGCCACGATGGCGGTCGCGGGCGCGACCGGCGTGGTCATGGCGATGCCCCAGGCATCGGCCGCTGTAGCCGGTGGTGCCACCGGCTACGCGACTCAGAACGGTGGTACGACCGGTGGTGCCGGCGGGCAGACGGTCAAGGCCACCACGGGAACCGCGATCCACACCGCTCTGTGCAACCGTGCCAGTGCCAGCACCCCGATCATCATCCAGGTCGAGGGCACCATCAACCACGGCAACACCGCGAAGGTGTCGGGCGACAGCTGCAACACCGCAGCCGGTGTGATCGAGCTGAAGCAGATCAGCAACGTCACCATCGTCGGTGTCGGCAACGGCGCCGTCTTCGACCAGCTGGGCATCCACATCCGTGAGTCCAGCAACATCATCATCCAGAACGTGACGGTCAAGAACGTCAAGAAGTCCGGCTCGCCCACCTCCAACGGCGGCGACGCCATCGGGATGGAGAGCGACGTCCGCAACGTCTGGGTCGACCACGCCACCCTGGAGGCGTCGGGCGGTGAGTCGGAGGGCTTCGACGGCCTCTTCGACATGAAGGACAACACGCAGTACGTCACGCTGTCCTACAGCACCCTGCGCAACTCCGGCCGAGGCGGGCTCATCGGGTCCAGCGAGACCGAGCTCTCCAACGGCTTCGTCACCTTCCACCACAACCTGTACGAGAACCTCGACTCGCGCACGCCCCTGCTGCGCGGCGGCACCGCCCACATCTACAACAACTACTACGTCAAGCTGAACGAGTCCGGCATCAACTCCCGGGCCGGGGCGAAGGCCAAGGTCGACAACAACTACTTCAAGGACTCCAAGGACGTCCTGGGCACGTTCTACACGGACGCGGCCGGATACTGGCAGGTGAGCGGCAACACCTTCGACAACATCACCTGGTCCGCCAAGAGCAGCGAGAACAACCCGGCCGGGCCCAACCCGACGTCGAACACCAGCGTCAGCATCCCCTACGCCTACACCCTGGACGACGCGAGCTGCGTCCCCTCGATCGTGGCCGCGACGGCAGGCGCGAACAAGGGGCTGAAGGTCTCGGACGGCAGCTGCACCCCGACCACGCCCACCCAGACCCCGACCCCCACCCCGACGACCCCGAACCCGACGGACCCGACGCCCACGCCCGACCCCACCCAGCCCAGCGGCACCAACCTCAGCCTGACGGCCGGAGCCGACGGTTCGAGCAAGGCGTCCGGTACGAGCTACGGCAACGTGCGGGACGGCAGCCTGAGCACCTACTGGTCTCCGTCCGGTTCGACCGGGTCCGTCTCGGTCAAGTGGGGCTCCGCCACCTCGGTCGCCAAGGTCGGCATCAGGACGGCGTCCGGTTCCACCCTGGGTTCCTGGCGGATCCTGAACGGTGACACCGGTGCCGTCCTGGCCACCGGCAGCGGAGCGAAGGTCGTCAGCATCTCGAAGACCTCGCTGAAGAAGCTCACGCTCGACATCACCAGCACGAGCGGGACCCCGAAGATCGCCGAGCTGGAGACGTACGCCGGCTGACGCCGCGGTCCCGGGCGATCCGTCCGGGGCACGGTGAGCGCCTCGCCACTCCGGCGGTGCCGGTGAGGTGAGGCGCTGCCGCCGGAACGGCGCGGCACAGGACTCCCGGAGCGGGGGCCGTCCCAAGGGGCGGCCCCCGCTTCCGTGCGCCCTGGACGCGTCCCCGGGCCGGCGGAGCGCCGGCGTGCACGAGGCCTGTGGTGCAATCGAAGGGCCGGGCAGGTCCGAGTACCCACCGAACGCACCGAAGCCGACTCGCGACAAGGAACTCCTCATGACCAGCACAGACTCCGCCCCCGCCGCCACGCCGCCCTGGTACGGAAAGATCTTCGACGGCACCTGGCGCGCCGCCGGGGGCGGCACCGCGGAGGTCACCGCCCCCGCCACCGGTGAGGTCGTCGCGACCGTGGGCGTGGCGGGCGCCGAGGACGTCGACTCCTCCGTCGCCCGGGCCAGGACCGCGCAGCGCGCCTGGGCGAAGCTCGGGTACGACGAGCGGGCGCGGGTCTTCATCAGGGCGTCCGCCCTGCTGTCGCAGGACCCGGACCGCATCGTGCGGTGGCTCGTCCCGGAATCCGGTTCGGGGCAGGGCAAGGCGCGGTTCGAGGCCGGTCTTCTGATCGCCGAGCTGAACGAGGCGGCCGCCCTCACCTCCGAGCCGTACGGCGAACTGCTGCGGAGCTCGAAGCCCCGGCTCTCCGCCGTCCGCAGGGTGCCCCTGGGGGTCGTCGGCGTCATCAGCCCCTTCAACTTCCCGGCCATCCTCGCCCTGCGGTCCGTGGCACCTGCCCTGGCGGCGGGCAACGCGGTCGTCCTCAAGCCCGATCCGCGCACACCCGTCTCCGGTGGTCTCGCCCTCGCCGAACTCCTCGCCGAAGCAGGGCTGCCCGAGGGGCTGCTCCATGTGCTGCCCGGGGGCGCCGATGTCGGCGAGGCGCTCGTCGCGCACCCCGGCGTCCCGTGCATCTCGTTCACCGGGTCCACCCCGGCGGGGCGTGCCATCGGTACGGCCGCTGCGCCCCTCCTGAAGAAGGTCCATCTCGAACTGGGCGGGAACAACGCCCTGTTGGTACTCCCCGACGCCGACCTGGAAGCCGCGGCGTCGGCCGGGGCGTGGGCCTCCTTCCTGCACCAGGGGCAGATCTGCATGGCCGCGGGCCGTCATCTGGTGCATGTGTCCCAGGCCGCCGAGTACGCCGCCGCGCTCGCGGCGAAGGCGGACGCCCTCCCGGTCGGTGACCCCACCGACCCCGCCAACGCCCTCGGTCCCGTCATCGACGAGCGGCAGCGCGACCGGATCCACTCGATCGTCACCCGGAGCGTCGAGCAGGGGGCGGTGCTCGCCGCCGGCGGTACCTACGACGGCCTGTTCTACCGGCCCACCGTGCTGACCGATGTGCCGCTCGACTCCCCGGCCTTCGCGGAGGAGGTCTTCGGCCCGGTCGCGCCCGTGGTCGCCTACGAGACCGTCGACGAGGCGATCGAGCTCGTCAACTCCTCCGAGTACGGGCTGTCGGTGTCCATCCTCACCGGGAACGCCTTCGCCGCATGGGAACTGGCCGACCGCATCGATTCGGGCGCCGTCCACATCAACGACCAGACGGTGGACGACGAGGCGGTGGCTCCGTTCGGCGGCAGCAAGGCATCCGGAACCGGGGGCAGGTTCGGTGGCCGGGCGAGTCTCGACACCTTCTCGGAGGTGCAGTGGATCACCGCCCAGGCGCAGATCGAGCGCTACCCGTTCTGACCCAGACGGAGCCCCGTCCCCCTTCCGGCCATCCGCACCTCGTCCCTCCGGAGCAGACCTTGAGCAGTGACACCACCGGCCACACCCTCGACGTACAGGCGATTCGTTCCTGCTTCCCGGCGCTTAAGGCGGGGACCGCCCGCTTCGACGCACCGGGCGGCACCCAGACGCCCCAGCAGGTCGTCGACGCGATCGCCGGCGCTCTGACCCGGCCCCTGGCGAACAGGGGGACCCTCACGGAGGCCGCGCGCAACGCCGAGGCGATCGTGGCCGGAGCACGGCTGGCCCTGGCGGACCTGCTGGGGTCGGACGCCGACTGCGTGGTGTTCGGGCGCAGCGCCACACAGCTCGTCCACGACCTCGCGCGCACCATGGCCAAGAGCTGGGGACCGGGGGACGAGGTGGTGGTCTCCCGCCTCGACCACGACTCCAACATCCGGCCGTGGATCCAGGCCGCCGAAGCGGTCGGGGCCACGGTCCGCTGGGCCGAGTTCGACACCACGACGGGTGAGCTGGACACCGGGCACATCGAGGACGTGCTGTCCCCCCGTACCCGGCTCGTCGCGGTCACCGCCGCTTCCAACCTCATCGGCACCTGTCCCGACATGCCCGCAGTGGCCCGTCTCGTCCACCGGGCCGGCGCCCTCCTGCACGTCGACGCGGTGCACTACGCCTCGCACTTCGCCGTCGACCTGGCGGCGCTCGGCGCGGACACCCTGGTCTGCTCGCCGTACAAGTTCCTCGGACCGCATCTCGGAGTGCTGACCGGCACGCGCGAACTGCTGCACAGCCTGCACCCCGACAAACTGCTGCCGTCCAGTGACGCGGTGCCGGAGCGCTTCGAACTCGGCACACTGCCCTATGAGTTGCTGGCCGGCTCGACGGCGGCCGTGGACTTCCTCGCCGGGCTCGTACCCGGCTCCGGCAGTCGGAGGGAGCGTCTGCTCCGGGCGTTCGCGGCGCTCGCCTCGCACGAGGACCGGCTGCGGGCGCGCGTCGAGGAGGGCCTGGCGGCGATGGAGGGCGTGACGGTGTACTCGCGTGCCGCGCGGCGTACCCCGACGACCCTGTTCACGGTTGCCGGCAGCGAACCGGGTGACGTCTCCCGGCGTCTGGCCGAACGCGGTGTGGACGCGCCGGCCGGATCCTTCTACGCCTGGGAGGCGTCCCACCGGCTCGGGCTGGGCGAAGCCGGCGGGGTAAGGGTCGGTCTCGCCCCCTACACGTGCGACGAGGACGTCGACCGGTTGCTCGACGCGCTGCTGCCCTGACCGGATCCGGCGCGCTCCGGCCGCGGCGGGGCGTCTCCGGGGCGGCCGGCGCCGGTGGTTGCGGTGAGCGGCGCGCTCAGCGCCAGTCGGGTGCGCCCGGCGCCGGCACCACGGCGTTCTCGATCTTCTCGCGGATCTCCCGCATGACGGCCACGACCCGTGCCTCGTGCTCCTCACTCAGCCGGTCAACCGGCACCGAGCAGCTGATGGCGTCCAGGGCCGGGGTGTCGTAGCGCAGGGCGAAGCCGAAACCGGCGATGCCCTCCACGGTCTCCTCGCGGTCGACGGAGTAGCCGCGTCCGCGCACGCCGGCGAGGTCCCGCAGCAGCGCACCGCGTTCGGTGTGGGTGTTCTCCGTGCGCGGCGTCAGAGGCCCATCGGGCAGCGGAAGCGCCCCGTCGGGGCGTTCGGCGAGCAGCGCCTTGCCGAGCGCACCGGCGTGGGCCGGGATGCGGCGGCCCACCCGGCTGAGGGTGCGCACGTACTCGTGCGACTCGCGAGTGGCGAGATAGACGACGTGGGCCCCGTCCAGCCTGGCCAGGTGGATGGTCTCACCGAGGGCGTCGGAGGCCTCGTCGAGGTAGGGGCGGGCGGCGCGCACATGCGGGTCGCTGTCGAGATAGCTCGTCCCGGTGTGCAGGGCGCGGATGCCGATGCCGTACAGGGATCCCGTCGTGTCGGTGCGTACCCACCCGCAGCCGGCGAGTGTCCGCAGCAGCTGGTACATGCTGCTGCGCGGTACGCCGAGCTCCTCGGCGAGTTCGTCGAGACGGGCCGGGCGGTCGCCCCGTGCGGCGAGGAGTTCCAGCAGGGCGACGGTGCGGGACGCCGACTTCACTCCGCGCACTCCACTGTTCTCCGGCATCCCCACACTTTACGGGCTGCCGCTGCTCCCGCCGGTGTCCCCGGGCGGACGTCCCGGGCGCCCGTCGCCCCGGAGCACCGGCCCGTGCGGATCCCGTTCGTGACCCGGTCGCGAACCCGCCCGCGTGCTCTTCCGGCCGCTCGCGGAGAACCGCTTCCCGATCCATCCCGACGCACCCATTGACCGCGTCGTGTTCACCCGCCTAACCTCCGTTCTCATACATGTACGCCATCTGCATATGGAGATGAGAGTTGTGGATCGGTTCGGTGCGGGCACAGAGGAGACGGCCCAGCGGTTGCGCGACGGGATGGCGGGCGGGGTGCTCTCCTTCCCCCTCACCAGCTTCCGGGGCGACGGCGAACTCGACCTGGAGTCGTACCGCGCCTACCTGACCGGCCAACTGGCCACCGCGCCCGGCGCGGTGTTCCCGGCCTGCGGCACCGGGGAGTTCGGCGCGCTCGACGAGGACGAGTACCGCGAGGTCGTCCGGGCCTGCGTCGAGGTGGCGGACGGACGACTGCCCGTCGTCGCGGGCGTCGGCTACGGCTACGCGCAGGCGCTGCGCTTCGCCCGGATCGCGGAGGACGCCGGTGCCGACGCCCTGCTGGTCCTGCCGCACTACCTCGTCGCCGCACCGCAGGACGGGCTGGTCGAGCAACTGCGGCGCATCGCGTCCGGCACCCGGCTGCCGCTGATCGCCTACCAGCGCGGCCCGGTCACCTTCACCGCCGACGGGGTACGCCGAATAGCCGGGATCCCCACCGTCATCGGGCTCAAGGACGGGCACAGCGACCTCGACCGGCTCCAGCGCCTCACCCTCGCCGCGCCGGACGGATTCCTCTTCTTCAACGGGGCCGCCACCGCCGAGATCCAGGCGCGCGCCTACGCCACCGTCGGCGTCCCCGCCTACTCCTCGGCGGTCCACGCGTTCGCACCCGAGATCGCCGACGCCTTCTTCACGGCCCTGCGGGACGGGGACGACTCGAGGACGAAGGCGCTGCTGCGCGACTTCTACGTCCCCCTCGTCGAACTCCGCGACCGTGTCCCCGGCTACGCCGTCTCGCTGGTCAAGGCCGCGGCCCGGCTGCGCGGCCTGCCCGTCGGCCCCGTCCGCGCCCCTCTCACCGACCCCGGCGAGGCAGACCTCGCCGCACTGGAGAAGGTCCTCGACGCCGGGCTGGGACTCGTCGGCGCGCCCCGCCTCCGCGGCGCCTGACCTCCGCCCGGCACGCGCCCCCACCCGCCGGCCGGCCGCCCCCGTCCAGGGGCGCCCCGCGGCCGGCGGCGCCCGCCCCCACCGTCCGACAGTTCGAAGGGGAACTGACATGCCGCTCCTCGTAGTCGGGATCAGCGTTCTCGTGCTGCTGCTCCTGATGACCCGTATGAAGTTCAACGGATTCGCCGCCCTGCTGCTGGTGGCGGTCGGCGTCGCACTGGTCCAGGGCATCCCGGCGGCCGAGATCCCCGACGTGCTCTCCGCCGGCATCGGGGACCAGATCGGCGACACCATGCTCACCATCGGCCTCGGTGCCATGGTCGGGCGGATCATGGGTGACTCAGGGGCCGCGCAGCGGATCGCGGGCAAGCTCCTCGACGCCTTCGGCCCGCGCGGGGTCCAGCTCGCCATGGTGGTCACGTCGATGCTCATCGGCGTGACCATGTTCTACGAGGTCGCCTTCATCATCATCGTGCCCGTCGCCTTCACCCTCGTCAGGGTCACCGGAGCGAACCTCCTGTGGGTGGGGCTTCCTATGTCGATCTCGCTGTCCACCATGCACAGCTTCCTGCCACCGCACCCCGGCCCCACCGCCGTCGCGGCGACCTTCCACGCCTCCGTCGGACACACCCTCCTGTACGGGCTGTTCATCGCCGTACCCGTCGGCGCGCTCGTCGCGCTGGTGTGGCCCCGCCTGCCGTTCGTCAGGGCACTGAACCCTTCCATACCCAAAGGGCTGGTCAGCGAGCGGGAGTTCACCGACGAGGAGATGCCCGGCATGGGATGGTCGCTCCTCGTGGCCCTCTTCCCGGTGGTGCTGATCGCCGGAGCCGCCGTCACCGACATGCTCACCACCGGTGAGAGCGCCTTCCTCCACGGTGTCGCCTTCGTCGGCTCGGCGCCCATCGCGCTGCTGCTGACCCTGCTCCTGGCCGCGTGGGCGTTCGGACCGCGGATCGGCCGCAGCCTGGCGGACGTCAGCTCGTCCTGCGCCTCCGCGGCCCAGGCGATGGCCATGATCCTGCTGGTCATCGGCGCGGGCGGAGCCTTCAAGAACGTACTCGTCGAAGGCGGTACCTCCGACTACATCAAGGACCTCACGGAACACTGGTCCGTCTCGCCGATCATCCTCGCCTGGCTCATCGCCGCCATCCTCCGCATCGCCCTCGGCTCGGCGACCGTCGCCGTGGTCACCGCCTCCGGCGTCGTGCTCCCGCTCCTCGCGGGAAGCGGCACCCACGCCGAGATGATGGTGCTCGCCGTCTCGTGCGGCTCGATCGCCTTCTCCCACGTCAACGATCCCGGATTCTGGCTCTTCAAGGAGTACTTCAACCTCTCGGTCATCGAGGCCATCAAAGTCCGGACCGGTTACACGACCGTCCTCGCCGTGCTCGGTCTCGGTGGCGTCCTGGCCGCCGAGTGGGCACTCGACGTACTAGCCCTCTGAACACCGCACCCCGTCCGTCCGTACCGCTCGCACCTCAAGGAACCCGACCCGTATGAACCAGCCGACCGTCACCCGCTTCGCCGTCTACCCCGTCGCGGGACGCGACTCGATGGAGCTGAACCTCTCCGGCGCCCACGGCCCCTACTTCACCCGCAACATCGTCGTGCTCACGGACTCCGACGGCCGTACGGGACTCGGAGAGGTGCCGGGCGGCGAGGCGATCACCCGGACCCTGCGCGACTCCGAGCAGCTGGTCGTCGGCGCGAAGGTGGGCGACTACAAGCGCGTCCTGCGCGACATCGGGAGCAGGTTCGCCGATCGTGACGCGGGCGGGCGCGGCGCCCAGACCTTCGACCTGCGGACCACGGTGCACGCAGTCACCGCCGTCGAGTCCGCCCTGCTCGACCTCCTCGGCCAGCACCTCGACGTCCCCGTCGCGGCGCTGCTCGGCGACGGGCAGCAGCGGGACTCCGTCAGGGTGCTGGGCTACCTCTTCTACGTCGGCGACCCCGGCCGCACCGGGCTCGACTACGTCCGCGAGCAGGGCTCCGACACCGACTGGTACCGCCTGCGCCACGAGGAGGCGCTCACCCCGGAGGCGATCGTCCGCCAGGCCGAGGCCGCCCACGACCTCTACGGCTTCCAGGACTTCAAGCTCAAGGGCGGGGTCCTCGCCGGTGCGCAGGAGGTGGAAGCCGTACGCGCGCTCAAGGACCGCTTCCCCGAGGCCCGGATCACCCTGGACCCCAACGGCGCGTGGTCGCTCCGCGAGGCGATCGAGCTGTGCACCCCGCTGAGGGAGGTCCTCGCCTACGCCGAGGACCCCTGCGGGGCGGAGGACGGCTACTCGGGACGCGAGATCCTCGCCGAGTTCCGCCGCGCGACGGGCCTCCCGACCGCGACCAACATGATCGCCACCGACTGGCGCCAGATGACCCACGCACTGGCCCTGCAGTCCGTGTCCATCCCCCTCGCGGACCCGCACTTCTGGACCATGCAGGGCTCGGTGCGGGTGGCCCAGCTGTGCAACGAGATGGGACTGACCTGGGGCTGCCACTCCAACAACCACTTCGACATCTCCCTCGCCATGATCACGCACTGCGGCGCCGCGGCCCCGGGTGACTACAACGCCCTGGACACGCACTGGATCTGGCAGGAAGGCCTGGAGCGGCTCACCGTCGAACCGCCCCGCATCCGCGGCGGTGAGGTGGCCGTACCGGACGCCCCCGGCCTCGGCGTCGAACTCGACACGGACCGGCTGCTCGCCGCCCACGAGCTCTACCGCGAGAAGGCGCTCGGAGCACGGGACGACGCCCAGGCGATGCAGTACCTCGTGCCGGGCTGGACCTTCGACGCCAAGCGGCCCTGCCTGGTCCGTGATTGACCCTCCGCGGACCGGGGGTGCGGCAAGCCGGGTGCGTAGTCCGAAAGGGGGTGACCGGGGCCAGGTGGTTCACCCTCGGTCCGTCGTCGACGGAGGACCGCTCCGCAGGCGGCCGCCGGCCCCGCGTCCGCGGCGCGGGCCGGCCGGGCAGGCACCGGGCGCGGCCCTGTACAGGGGGGCCGCTCTCGGACAGGATGCGTGACCATGCCGGACACCACACACGAACTGCCATGGACGGGCGTCATCACAGCGATCACGCTCGTCACCGAGGACCTGCGGGCCACGAAGGAGTTCTACCGGGAGGTCTTCGGCCTCCCGGTCGACTACGAGAACGAGAACTCAGCCGTGTTCCGCTTCGGCGGGACCCTCGTCAACCTGCTGGATGCCACGGCGGCACCCGAGTTGATGGAACCCGCGCCCGTCGCACCCGCCGGAACCGGCTCCCGTCAGGTGTTCACCCTGACGGTGGACGACGTGGACGCCAAGTGCGAGGAGCTCGCCGCTCGTGGGGTCGAGCTGCTGAACGGTCCGATGGACCGCCCGTGGGGCATCCGCACCGCCTCCTTCCGTGATCCCGGCGGCCACATATGGGAGATCGCGAAGTGACCGGGTCCGCCCATCCGGAGACCGCCGCGCTGCTCGGCGTCCTGCGGTCCCAGCGCGCCCATGTGCTCGGAGCCCTGGACGGTCTCGACGAGGACGCCCTGCACCGCCCCGTACTGCCCTCCGGGTGGAGTTGTCTGGGCCTGGTCCGCCATCTCGCCCTCGACGTCGAACGCTTCTGGTTCCGTGCCGTCGTGTCGGGCGACCCGGACGTGATCGCGGCCCTGGAAGGGGCGGAAGACGCCTGGGCGGTGCGGCCTGGGACGCCCTCCCGGGAGGTTCTCGCGCGGTACCGGGCGGAGGCATCCCGGGCGGACGGCGTCATCGAGGGCTCCGCCCCGGACGCAGCCCTCGCCTGGTGGCCGCCGTCCAGCCACGGTCAACAGCACCTGCACACCCTGCGGGACGTGATGCTGCACGTCATCACCGAGACCGCCTGCCACGCCGGGCACATCGACGCGGTCCGCGAACTGCTCGACGGGCGGCGCTGGTTGGTGATGCCGTCCTGAGGACCGGCCCGCGGCGTGGAGCGATCAACGCGGCCGTCGGTCCGTACGCACGCTCCATCGCCCGTCGAACCTGCTGAGACGGACCGGATGGTCGAAGCACTTGCTGACCTGATCACTCGTCAGCACCTCGTCGACGGGGCCCGACGCCAGACACCGGCCCTCGCGCAGGAGCATCGCGTGGGTGGTACCGGGCGGCAGCTCCTCCAAGTGGTGTGTCACGAGGACCGAGGCCAGCTCGGGCGAGCCCTGCCGGAGCGAGTCGAGGCGTTCGATCAGCTGCTCGCGACCGGCGACGTCCAGACCCGTCGCCGGTTCGTCGAGGAGGAGCAGCCGCGGCCCCGGCATCAGGGCCCGCGCGATCAGGGCGCGCCCCCGTTCTCCCTGCGACAGCGTCGGCCAGCGCGCGTCACGTCGGCCTTCGAGCCCGAGCAGCACGGTGAGCTCGTCCGCCAGGTCCCGCTGCGCGGCCGTCGGGTGCCAACGCGGAAGAGGCTCGATGCTGCTGGTCAGCCCCGTCAGCACGACGTCTCTCACCCTGAGCGTCGAGCGCGGGGCGTGACGCGGATCCACATGGCCGACAAGGGTGCGCAGCTGGCGCAGATCGACCCGTCCCAGCTCGTGACCCAGGACCTCGACGCCGCCACGGGTCGGATGGGTGAGAGCGCCGAGGAGGCCGAGGAGCGTGCTCTTGCCGGCGCCGTTGGCGCCGAGCAGGGCCCAGTGCTCGCCCGCCCGCACGGTGAGTGACACCTCGCTGAGCAGGTGCCTGCCGTCGCGGACCAGGTCCACCCCGCTCGCCCGGAGCACCGGTCGTGTGTCCGTCATCGGTTCGTCGCCCCAGCCCGGTTCACGGCGGCCATGACCGCGTCGACGGAGGCGGTGAGGACGGAGAAGCCGCAGGTGTCCTGACCGGCACCCCGGGCGGTCACCCCGTCCACCCGGCCTTCCGGAGCTCGTTCAGAGGCATGCCGGGTAGGGTAGCCCCCGACAATTCCTCAGACAACCTGAGGGGTTTTCCCGGGAAGGTGACACCCCATGCCACTGGGACCTCTGAAGCCCTCACCCCTGGTCGAGCAGGCCGCCCAGCACCTGCGCGAACGCATTGCCGCGGGTGACTGGCCCGTGGGGACGAGGCTCCCCGCCGAGACGGCCCTGGCGGCATCCCTCGGCGTGGGGCGGTCGACGGTCCGCGAGGCCCTGAGCTCCCTCGCCGGAGCGGGGCTGGTGCAGGCGCGTCAGGGGGCGGGTGTCTTCGTCATCGCGATCGAGCCGAGTGAGGACTGGGCCGCCGCGTTGCGGAGGGCGGCCGTGACCGACGTCTACGAGGTCCGCACGGCCGTCGAGGTGGAGGCGGCGCGCATGGCCGCGCGCCGGCGTACCGAGGAGGACGTCCACGTCCTCACCGACGCCCTGGCCGGGCGCAGGGCTGCTGCGCGGGCGGGGGACGCGGCCTTCGTCGACGCGGACATCGCCCTGCACGAGGCGGTGGTCGCCGCCGCTCACAACCCGGTGCTCACCGCGCTGTTCACCGAATTCGTCCCGGCGTTGCGTCAGGGCCTGATCGACATGCTGGAACTGCTCGATCTGCGCTCGGCGGACCCGAACCACGGCGACGAGGGACACGCGCTGCTGGTGGAGGCCATCGCCCGGGGCGACGCCGACGCGGCCGGTCGTACCCTGCGCGAGGAGCTGGAGCAGACCCTCGCGCGGCTGACCTCGATGAAGTGAGCGCCGCCGGGTGTGCGAGCCTCACTCCATGACTCATCGAACAGTGGTCCAAGTCGGCCGATGGCCCGGCGGGGACGCCTCCCGGCCGGGACCGGCCGCTCTCCTCGCCGCGTACCACCTGAGGACCCAGGCGGAGAAGGGCGAGGAGGTCGAGGGCGTGGACGCGCTGCCGGAGCGCTACCGGGCCGAGGCCCTGGACCCTGTGGCCGCCTTCGCGGACGACGTCGTCCTGGTCGCCTCGGCGGAAGGGCGCGCCGTGGGGTGCGCGGTGGTCACCGCGCCCGTCGACGGGGAATCCGAGCTGAAGAGGCTGTGGACGGACGATGCGTACCGTGGCCAAGGCGTCGGATCCGCGCTCGTGCGCGCCGCACTCGCGCAGGCGGCGGAGTCGGGTGTCCGTACGGTCCGGCTGTCCGTCTGGGAGTGGCGGACCGGTGCGATCGGTCTCTACGAGCGCCTGGGATTCACCGTCGTGGAGTCCTGGGACCGCCGGGACGGGCTGGTCTGCATGCGGGCCGACACGTGACGGATCGTTTCGCAACGATGCTCCGGGACGGCGGCTTCGTCGTGCACCGATGGCCTGGCCGCTGTTCATCTCCGTCCTCCCGCCCCAAGGACCCGAAGGGCTTCGTCGTCCCGCCGCGCCGCTGACGCGTCGAGAGGACATTCGGCTGGATCATGAACGCCCGCCGCAAGGTCCGCGACCACGAGCGCCTGCCCCAGCACGGCGAATCCACAGCGGCCGGACTCCCGTCATGCTCATGAACAGACGACCTGTCCGCAAGGGCACCCGCACCGACAGCTGGACGAGGAAGCCCGCGAAGAGTTCGGCCGAGCCCCTGACTCAGCCCGCTGCCAGGGCCGACGCCGGCTGACGTTCAGCCTTCTCCAGCCATGTCAGATACCAGCGCGCGAAGGTCATCGGCCCACCGGTGTCATCGAGAAGCGGCTTCAGGTCCTCGTCGTCCACCCTGTTGTCGGACCAGATGCTCCCACGCTCAGGGCCGCTCATGATCAGCCACTCGCGAGCAGCGCAACCCAGCGTCGAGATCACGACCGCGCCGACAGTCCGGTCCGCCGACCACATCACGGGCTCCCAGCGCTCATCCCAGGCCTCGATGGCGTCGTCGAAGTCCTCGATCTGCTCGAAGTCCTCCTCCTCCGGACGCTCGGACAGCAGCAGCTGGACAGCCTCGGGATCGGCGCCCTCACGCGGGAACGGCTCGGCGAGGCGGGACAGGTCGGCCAGCTCGGCCCCGTCCCCCTCCCACCGCCAGCGACCCTGAACGAGTCGAACCGGATACACGCCGTACGAGGGCCCGGCACCACCGGCGCCGACATGGAGCAGGAAGTCGCGGTACTCCCCGGGCAGCGACACACCCGTCTGACTTTCGAGGTCGGCCAGCTCCGCGGGAGTCAAAGGGTCCTCGAGCGAGAACTTGTGCCCTGCCGCGCCGAAGACGCGGTCGCCGGCCGGCGCGGCGATGAGAGCCAGCACCCGCTCCCGTACACCCACCCATATCGAGCCATCCATGAGCCGAGCCTATGCGCGACGGGCGTGTCCAAGCCGGGTGGGCTACGGAAATACGGCAGGCAAGCCTTCGAACAGCCCGCTCCGAGCGCCGAGGAGACGCCCACAGAGCCGGGCCGGCAGTGGCCGGCGGTGAACCGGCCCGGATCCGCCGGGCGTTCGGGACTCCCCGCGAACCGCGACGTCAGTGTCCGTGGGTCCCGCCCTCGTCCTCGTGCCCGTCCGAGGGGGCTTCCTCGTGTCCGTCCGACGGCTGGGCCGGCGGGGGAGTGCCGGTGGCGGCTCCGGAACGTACCGTGAAGGCCGCGGTCCTGACCTCGCCCTCGTGCTCGAAGTCCAGGAACAGACGGTAGGAGGCGGGGCCGGGTGCCGTAGCAGTGAACGAGACGGACGGGCCCGGTTCGGCGGAGCCGTCGCCGGGCGCCCCGTCCGGATGGACGTGCAGATACGCCAGGTCGCCGGCGCGCAGGGCGACGAGATGGCCGTACGAGCCGAGGTAGGGCTGGAGATCGGTGACGGGGCGGCCGTCCTTGCGCACCGTGAAGACCAGATGCCGCGGGACGCCCGGGCGGAGGGTGCCGTTGAGCTCGACGGTGTACCCGTCGACCCCGGCCGTCCGTGAGGGCTTGGGGAGTTCGGCCGGCTTGTACGGTCCGGACACGGCCAGGTCCGCCCCCAGGGTCAGACCCCGGGTGTTCCTGCCTTCGGGGGTGAAGTCGGCGAAGACCCGGTAGTCCCCGGCGGCCGGCAGTTCCACGGGCGTGCTCCAGGTGCCGTCCGAGGCGCGGACGGGATGCAGGTGGCGATAGGTGGCCAGGTCGCGGGAGACGAGGAGCAGGTGCAGTTCCTTGTCGTGCGCCTGCTGGAAGCGCGTGACCGCGTGGCCGTTCCCGTCACGGACGGCGAAGCGCAGTTCGCCGCGCAGCCCGGCCTCCACCCGTGGCGTCATGAGGTCGAGCGTGTAGCCGCCGTCGGAGACCTGCAGCCCTCCGGCCGGGGGGCCGGTGCGCTTCCCCTCGGGGTGCGCCGGGCCGCTTCCCGTGTGCTCGGCGCTCCCGGACGCGGGGGTGGGGCCGGTCTCCGGGCCCGCTGTGGCTCCGATCCCGAATGCGGCGCCGAAGGAGGCCGCGAGCGCGGCGGTGAACGCGGTGATCTTCGCGGCGGGGTTCATGAATGCTCCTGTCCTGCGGCCCGAAGCGGGGCCCACGGGGTCCGACACCTTCGAGCGTATACCTAGGTGGGGTATACGCAAGTATCACTGCGGAAGCTTGCCGAATATACGGGTGGGGGGTATACATGAAGATCTCCCGGATACCCATCAGGGGTATACTGGCTCCCGTTCGAAGAGGAGCAGGACATGACTCCCACGACGCCCGGCGCCGACCGGGTCGAGCTCGCCATCGGTGGCATGACCTGTGCCTCCTGCGCGGCGCGGATCGAGAAGAAGCTCAACCGCATGGAAGGCGTCGAGGCCACCGTCAACTACGCCACGGAGAAGGCCAGGGTCACCTACAGCGGGGCCGTCTCGGTCGACGAGCTGATAGCCACGGTCGAGGCCACCGGCTACACGGCCCGCCCTCCGGCCCCCGCCCGCTCCGGTCCGGACCCGTCCACGGACGTCCGTCGCCAGGACGGGGACGACCCGACCGGCCGCCCCGACGGCGAAATGCTCTCCCTGCGGCAGAGGCTCGTCACGGCGGTGCTGCTGGCGGTGCCGGTGATCGCGATGGCGATGGTGCCGGCGCTGCAGTTCGACTACTGGCAGTGGCTCTCACTGACGCTCGCGGCCCCGGTCGTGACCTACGCGGCCTGGCCCTTCCACCGGGCCGCCTGGACCAACGCCCGCCACGGCGCGGCCACCATGGACACGCTGATCTCGCTGGGCACGTCGGCCGCCTTCCTCTGGTCGCTGTGGGCGCTGTTCCTGGGGACCGCGGGCACACCGGGCATGACACACCCCTTCGACCTCACGATCGCCCGCGGCGACGGAGCGGGGAACATCTACCTGGAGGCCGCTGCCGGAGTCACGGCCTTCATCCTGGCCGGCCGCTACTTCGAGGCCCGTTCCAAGCGCAAGGCCGGAGCCGCGCTCAGGGCGCTCATGGAACTGGGGGCCAAGGAGGTCACCGTGCTGCGCGAGGGCGGTGAGGTCACCCTGCCGACTGCCGCGCTGCGCGTCGGAGACCGCTTCCTCGTACGCCCCGGCGAGAAGATCGCGACCGACGGGACGGTCGTCGAGGGATCCTCCGCCGTCGATCTCTCGATGCTCACCGGCGAATCGGTTCCCGTAGAGGTGTCCACGGGCGACTCCGTCACCGGGGCGACGCTCAACGCGGGCGGACGTCTCGTCGTCGAGGCCACCCGGGTCGGAGCCGACACCCAGCTGGCCCGGACGGCTGCCCTGGTGGAGGAGGCGCAGAACGGCAAGGCCGCGGCGCAGCGTCTGGCCGACCGCGTCTCCGCCGTCTTCGTCCCGGTGGTCATCGGGCTGGCGATCGCCACACTCGGCTTCTGGCTCGGATCCGGTGCCGGGCTCACCGCGGCCTTCACAGCCGCGGTCGCCGTGCTGATCATCGCGTGCCCGTGCGCCCTCGGCCTGGCCACCCCCACCGCTCTGCTGGTCGGCACCGGGCGCGGGGCCCAGCTGGGCATCCTGATCAAGGGGCCCGAGGTCCTCGAGAACACCCGCCGGGCCGACACGATCCTCCTCGACAAGACCGGCACCGTCACGACGGGGCGTATGACCCTGCTGAAGGTCCACCCCGCGGATGGCGCCGACGAGACCGAGGTGCTCCGCCTCGCCGGAGCCCTGGAGCACTCCTCCGAGCACCCGGTCGCGCGCGCGGTCGCGGAGGGTGCGGCCGCCCGGACCGGTGCGCTGCCCACGCCCGGGGACTTCACCGGCATCGCCGGTCTCGGCGTCCGGGGGACCGTCGAGGGCCGCTCCGTACTCGTGGGACGCGAGCGGCTGCTGGCCGAGTGGGCCGTCAGCCTGCCGGATGGACTCCGGACCGTGAAGGAGGAGGCCGAGAGGCGGGGCCGTACCGTCGTCGCGGTCGCCTGGGACGGCGAGGCGCGCGCGGTCCTGGAGGTCGCCGACGCGGTCAAGGACAGCAGCGCCGAAGCCGTACGGCGACTGCGCTCCCTGGGGCTGAGGCCGGTCCTGCTGACCGGCGACAACAAGGCGGTGGCCGAATCCGTCGCGGAGGAGGTCGGGATCGACGAAGTCATCGCGGAGGTGCTGCCGCAGGACAAGGCGGACGTCGTCAGGAGGCTCCAGGCCGAAGGGCGCAGCGTCGCCATGGTCGGCGACGGCGTCAACGACGCAGCCGCCCTCGCCCAGGCGGACCTGGGGCTCGCGATGGGCACCGGCACGGACGCGGCCATCGAGGCGGGGGACCTGACCCTCGTGCGCGGGGACCTGAGGGTGGCCGCCGACGCGATCAGGCTCTCCCGCAGGACGCTCGGCACGATCCGCTCGAACCTCTTCTGGGCGTTCGCCTACAACGTGGCGGCCCTCCCTCTCGCCGCCGCCGGTCTGCTCAGCCCCATGATCGCCGGAGCGGCCATGGCCTTCTCCTCGGTCTTCGTCGTGGGCAACAGCCTCCGGCTGCGCGGCTTCCGGCCGATGGCCTGAGCAGGGGCGCATCCCGTACCCGGCGCGTATCGCGTACCTGGGGTACGCGCCGGTCCTCTCCCCGCGGACGATGTCGTCGAGCAGGAGACCCGGGCAGCCCGGATCGGGGAAGAGCGGGCCCTGGATACTGGCCGGATGGATGGATCAAGAGCTTCCTGGACCAACACCACGCACGACTGGTCAGGCCTGGTGGACGCCGGCCACCTCGGACAGATCCGCGAGGATCCCGCCCGGTTCGCCCCCGGCGGGCCGGGGCACCTCGTCCTGGAGGTCGTCGCGTACGCCGCCGACGAGGCCGCGAGCCGGGGCGGCGGACGTTGTGAGGTCACGCTGCACAGCGACGGCTCCGTGTCCGTGAGCGACGACGGACGGGGCACCGACACCAGGTTCGACGAGACCGGACGGGCGGTGCAGAAGCCCGTCATGGCCACGAAGGACCTACGGTTCTTCGACCTCCCGGACGCGGAGCGGCTCCCGGACGGGCATCCGCGTCGTGGCATGTCGGTCGTCGCGGCGCTGAGCGAGTGGCTGGTCCACACGAACCGGCGTGTCAACGGATCCTGGAGCCGGCGCTACGAACACGGCGTCCCGGTGACGGACCTGGAACCCGTGGGGTCGGACGGATCCACGGGGACCCGCGTGCGCTTCCTGCCGGACCGAAGCCTCGGCCCGGGGTGGTCTCCCGCCGCGGACGGGCCGGAGCAGTGGGCCGGGCACTGGCCCGACCTGACCGTCGTCATAGACGACCGGCGTGACGGCGTTGCCCGATCGGGCAGGTGATGGCCCGGATCCGGTGACCGTGACCGCCTGCGCGGCGGAGCGGCCGGAGCCGAAGGGCACCCCCGGCCCGCCCGGACGTGAGGCTTCGGCGACAGGGACGGGCCGGCGGTGATCGGGCTGCGCGGTCTCTTCGGTACGGGTCCGGCGACTCGGGTCAGGTACGACGCTCCGGTGAGGCGGGTCCGGCGGCACCGCTTCGAGGGCGCGGGTCAGGTGCGACGCTTCGGTGGCGTGGCGGAATCCGGTGTCCACCCACCGGGGGAGGCCCGGGGTTTGCGCCCGGCGGGCGAGGGCGGCAGGGTCGGGGTGTGGCCACTCTGCTGATCGTGCATCACACCCCGTCGCCCAACTGCCAGGCCTTGTTCGAGGCGGTGGTCGCCGGTGCGACCACGGAGGACGTCGAGGGCGTACGCGTCGTGCGCAGGGCCGCGCTGTCGGCCACCGCGTCCGACGTGCTCGCCGCCGACGGCTGTCTGCTCGGCACCCCGGCGAACCTCGGTTACATGTCCGGTGCTCTGAAGCACTTCTTCGACCAGATCTACTACCCGTGCCTCGACACGACGAAGGGCCGCCCCTTCGGCTTCTACGTCCACGGCGGTAACGACGTCACGGGAGCGGTGCGGGGTATCGAGACGATCACCACAGGACTCGGGTGGCGCCGCGCCGCCGAGGCGGTGACCGTCACCGGAGAGCCCGGGAGGGCGGACACCGAGGCGTGCTGGGAACTGGGCGCGACCGTCGCGGCCGGCCTGATGGACTGACGCCGCGAGTCCGGACCACCGCCCTTCCGGGGGCCGGGCAGCCGCTACCCGGAGGGCGTGATCACCGCCGTCTCCTGCGGCCGGACCACGGTCGTCGCGGAGTGAGCGGGCGCCCCCGCCGTCTCGGTGCGGGTGCCCGCGCGGCCATGTCCGCCGCCCGGCCCGGTGCGGTTCTCCGGCCGCTCAACGGGGGGTCCAGCTGAGCTTGCCGCCACCTACCCACCGCACGGAATCGGGGTCGTCCAGATCATGGACCGGAATTCCCGCCGCGGCGGCCAGCAGGACATCGGCCATCCCGGTGGCACCCCCGATCACCTCTCCGTCGATCTCCACGATCCGGAACGGCGGATCACCGGGCTGGACGGGCAGCACCGTGATCCGGGGGGTCGAGGCATGAGGCGTCTCGGTCATGAAGGCATCGATCCCACATGATCAGTCCGCATATGCCGCAACTGGGCCATGTGGGTTGTATGTCCGGTTTAGATTGTTTTTTGGAATTAGTCCCGTAATCCATAAAAGGCCATTTCGTGTGACCTGGACCCCTTCGCGCTGGAGCAAACCGCCCGAATCGGACTCCGTGACCAGGGTCACCTTACGGGCTCCTCACGCCCTGACGCCGGGGTCGGCGCCCTTACGTGCCAAGAGAAATGGATGGCGCGATGTGCGGTGGATTACATGAATTCCCGTGAATGGATCTTGCGAATGAATTGTGATCACCACGTCGGGCTTGTTCCTTTCCGCATTTCTCGCCTACGGTCACCATCACTCCCGGACGGAACGCCGAATCCTGCCGCCGTCCGGTAACCCGACTACTTCTCGTACGGCAGGAGCGGGGGACCCAGGTAAGTGCCGATCCGGTTGCCGGATCGGCTCGGGGTGAAGTCGCATTCAGGTGCGGCCGGGCATCTCCAGCTCGAACCCGACAGCTCACTTCGCAGGCGACGGAGAGGAATTCAGCATGCCCGAAAACGGTAAGCACCGTCGTTCCAGGACCAGTTCGCTCACCCGCGGCATCATCGCCGTGAGCACGGGCGGAGCTGCTCTGGCCCTGCCCCTCATCGGTGCGACCGGCGCCTTCGCCGCCCCGGCCCCGTCTGCCGTCGTGGAAAAGGCCGCAACCTCGACTGCTGTGTCCGGCAAGGGAATTGCCGCGCAGAAGTCCAAGTCCGCCACCTATTCCGTCGTCCGCGGTGACACTCTCGCCAAGATCGCTCGCGAGCATTCCGTGAGCGGTGGCTGGGAGGCGCTGTACAAGGACAACAAGAAGGCTGTCGGCTCGAACCCCGACCTGATTCACGCGGGCCTGAAGCTCACGATCTCGGTCAAGGGCGAGAGCAAGTCCGCCGACAAGGCCTCCGGCCGCGCGGAGAAGGGCGCGGACCGCGCCGACCGTTCGGAGCGCACGACGTCGCTCACCGCCGAGGGCGCGCCGGCAGCCGAAGCCGCCCCCGCGGCCGAGAAGACCGCCTACACCAACGACCTCGACGGCTGGATCAAGGAGTCGCTGGCCGTCATGGCCGAGCACGGCATCCCCGGCACCTACGAGGGCATCCACCGCAACATCATCCGTGAGTCCGGTGGCAACCCGCAGGCCATCAACAACTGGGACATCAACGCCATCAACGGCGTCCCGTCGAAGGGTCTGCTGCAGGTCATCGACCCGACGTTCCAGGCCTACCACGTGCCCGGCACGTCGATGGACAGCTACGACCCGGTCGCCAACATCACGGCAGCGTGCAACTACGCCGCCGACCGCTACGGCTCGATCGACAACGTCTTCGGCGCCTACTGAGCCGATGTGGACGAGGGACCACTGACGCACGCGGTGTGACAGAGGGACATGCGTGACGGGTGGTGGGGGTTCGGGGGAACCCCCCCCACCCCGCCGTCGTATACGGGGCCGCCCCCAGTCGCC
>NZ_JBHZCI010000014.1:48396-117569 GCF_042755185.1 Streptomyces sp. NPDC059166
AAGCCCTCCGCCGCCGTGGGCGGCTGTGGGCCCCCGTCACCCGGGCGCCGGGGGGGTGCCCTGGGGCATTTGGGGGTGGGTGGGGGGGGTTGGGCCCCCCCCCCCACCACCCGTCAGTCGTATCCGGGGCCGCCCGCAGTCGCCCTCGCCGGTACAGCCCCCCGAGCCCGTGGCCGTGCGCGCGTGGGCGCGGTGGGGGTGTCCCGGAGAGGGCGACTGGTCTCGTACAGGTTCGTCGTCCATACTGCCCGCCGTGGAGCAGCGCATAGATTCGACGACGAAGCCCGAGTTCGCCGCGGGGACGGACCCGGCGTACATCCCCGGCCTGACGGCCCCTGCCCCCGCGCGGACGGAGGCGGAAGCGGACCGGGCGGCGCCCGACGGTTCCGAGGAGCCGGGCACCCCGGAGCCCGCGGCCGCTCTCGCCGGGAAGGGGGCTGCGGACGCCGTGGAGGACGCTCCGGAGGACGCCCCGGTGGCAGCCGAAGGTGCGGAAGCGGACGGCGAGGCGGCGGCCACGGCCGAGCGGGAGGCCGCTCCGCAGGCCGAGGCCGACGGCGGGGAACCCGATGGTGAGCACGGGCCCGTGTTCGAGGTCAGCGACCGGCGCGGGTCCATCAGGGTCGATGCGGACGGCGTCCGCTTCCGGCTCGACGACCAGGAGGCGGAGTTCGACTGGTCGGAGATCGGCGCGGTCGAGGTCAAGACCGGCCGCTTCGGGCGCCGTTTCACCGTGACGGTCCACCTGTCGAGCCGCCGGTGGTTCAACGCGGAGGTCGAGGCGGGAGCCCGGAGCGAGCTCAAGGGGTGGACCGCCGAACTCGACGCGGTCCTGGACGCCCACTTCGAGGAAGCCTGACCTGTCCCGTTCCGTGCCGTGTGCCGGGCCCGGCGAGGGCCCGGCACACGGCACGCGTCGCTCCGCCGTGTGACCTCCGTCCCGGGAGTGGGGCGGTCGTGGGCGGACCATGGCCGCGCGCCTGACCGCCGTCCCTCCGGATGCCCGTGGGCAGCTGTGAAGTGGGTCGCGGCCTGAGAGGCCGCCCGGCGGCCGCAGGGATGTCCCGCCAGATGACTGCGGGCGGTTTCGAGTAGGCGGATTCAGGCCACGCGGCGGCGCCGGCTGGTCATGGCTCCTGCTGCCGGTGCTCGGCCCGCGGCCGGCGGTGTTCCCTGCGGCCTCGGGGGTGAGGGCAGTGCCGCCCTGGCGCGGGGCCCGAACGCGCCGGTCGGAAGCGCCCGGGCGTTCGTTCCGCGGGCGGGCGGGCGGCCTCTCGTCCGTGCGCTCGCCCTCTCGTCCCCGAGCACGACGGCCTCCGTCCGCGAGCACGTCGGCCGCAGGGGGCGCGGTGCTCGGGAGGTCCGCTTCGGCTTGATCCACTCGACGACTGTTTTCGGCCATGCTCGGTGGGTAGTCGGGGGTGATCCGGTTCGGCTGATCCAGCGGGGGTACTCGGCGCTGGACAGGGTCACATGGGGTGAAATCCCGCCACTCGCGCGGTAAGTCCCCTGCGAGGCCGCTCCACGGTGACCCCGGACGGTCACCGACGCCCAGCCGTCGCCCTCACGGGAGGGCGATTTTCAGCCAGAGGCAGCGGCCGGTGGCTGACTTCGAACGCGCGACCGGTTCGGGGTCGGCATAATCGCCCCATGTCGATCACGGGCGGGGACATCGTTGACCTCGGCACGGGCCTGTACGCCTGGATGCCGCCGAAGCGTGGCTGGGGCCTCGCCAACTGCGGCCTGCTCGTCTCGCCGCGCGGCGCGCTGTGGATCGACACCCCCTACGACCCGGTGCTGGCCGGGGAGTTCCTCGTCGAGAGCCAGAAACGCCTGCCCGACGGGGTGAGCGTGGACCGTGTGATCGTCACCCATGCCAACGGCGACCACTTCTGGGGCGCCGGAGTCCTTCCGGACGCCGAGATCATCGTGACCCGGGAGGCCCGGGAGCACATCCACTACGACCCGACCCCCCAGCAGCAGCACGCCCTGGTGGCCGGAAGTGATCCCTCCACCCCTCTCGGAGCCTACCTCGGCCGCCACTTCGGGGGCTTCGACTGGTCGGCCACCGAGGCCGTGACGCCGACGACCTACTTCACCGGGGAACTGGAACTCACACTCGGGGACTACGCGGTCCAGGTGTCGTCGCTCCCGCCCGCGCACACGGCGGGCGACCTGATGGTGTACCTGCCCTCCCAGCGCACCGCGTTCAGCGGTGACGTCATCTTCTCCTCCACCCCGGAGCAGCCCGGCGACCACCCGGTGCACTGGGCCGGCCCGCTGGCCCATGTCATCGACGCGTGCGAGCGGGTTCTGGCCACCGGTGCGGAAGTGATCGTGCCCGGCCACGGTCCCGTGCTCGACCGCGCAGGGGTGCGCGAGCACATGGCCTACCTCGACCACGTACGCGAACGTGCCCACGCGCTCCACGCGGCAGGCGTTCCCGCGACCGAGGCGGCCCGCCGGGTGATCGCCGAGGGCCGGTACCCGGCACTCGGCCTCCCGGAGCGGCTCGTGGTCACCATCGGCAGTGAGTACCGGCACCTCGACGGCTCGGAGCTTCCCGGTGTCCTCGACGTGATGGCGGAGGTCGCCGCCGTGGCGCGGGAGATCGAGCCACCCCGTGAGGGTGGCGCCGCGTGACCCCGTGCCGGGCGGGCCGCCGCCCGTCCCCGACGACAGAATCGCGGTGACGCCGTGCTCGCATGGATCGTGGCCCTCGCCGCAGTGATCGTGGCGATCTGGTCGACGGCACGTACACATCAGGCCAGGAAGGACGCTTACGGGGCGCTGGCGCGCGTCGAACTGACGGAACGTCAGGCCCGGGCCGCCGAGGCCCGGACACTCGCCCTCACCGAGGAGATCCGCCAGCTCGCCCGGAAGCGGATACCCGCGGCCGCGACGGCGCTCTCGCACCGAGCCGCACCGGTGCCCGGGCTGCGCGAGGCCGCGGACATCGAGGGCGACGCCGCGCGGCTTCTGACGCTGGCGGTCGAGGCCGCTCGCACGGCGGTCCTCGAGGAGCGCGTACGGGTCGACGCGGCGGCGCGGTCGGCCATGCGTGGCACCTCCGCCAAGATCCAGTCGCTTCTCAACCAGTCGCAGCACCTGCTTCAGGAACTCCAGCACGAGTACGACGACCCGAGGATCCTGCAGCTCGACTTCCGCAACGAACTGGCGCTGCGCCGCACCCAGGCCACCGCCGTCCTGTGCGACGCCTGGCCGGGACTCGCCCGGCAGAACTCCTCCCTCATGGAGGTGGTCCTGGGGGCCCAGTCGCGCGTCGCCGGGTACGAACGCGTCAAGGTCGCCAACCACCTGCGCCAGGAACGGCTGGCGCTCGTCGCGCGAGTGTCCGAGCCCCTGGCGATCGCCCTTGCCGAGCTGCTGGCCAACGCGACCGCGTACTCGCACCCGGACACCGAGGTGCCGGTGACGGTCCAGCAGACCCCGGGGCGCGGCGCCATGATCATCGTCGACGACGCCGGGATCGGCATGGACGACGACGCGCTCAAACGCGCCCGCGCGCTGTTGTCGGGCCCGTCCGAGGTGCTCCTCACCGAGCTGGGTGACCCGCCGCGGACCGGCTTCGCCGTCGTCGGGCGGCTCATCGAGCGCTACGGCTTCAGCTGCCACATCGAATCGTCCCCGTACGGCGGAATGCGCGCCATGCTGCGCGTCCCGGCCCACCTGCTGACCGTGATCGACGACGACCGCACCCTCTCCGTGCTCGTACCCGAGCCGGTGCGGGCCAGGCCGGCCGGTTCCGAGGACCCCGGATCCCCGGCGCCCGCCACGGACCCCGCGGAGACGGCGGTGCCCGCCGCGGACGCACCGGTGGACGAGGGTGCGGCGCGTCCGGGCGAACTGCCCACCCGGCGCCGCAGAACACGCAGGACCGGCCTCGCACAGGCCGCCCCCGCCGAGCCGCAGACGGCGGAGGCACCCCCGCTCAGGACGCCCGAACAGGCCGGCGCCGCCTGGTCCGCCCTCCAGAAGGGCACGGTCAGCGGCAGAGAGGCCGCACCCGCGCCGCCTGAGCAGGTTCCCTCAGCATCCCCGTCGGACGACCAAGGAGAAGACGAGACGTGAGCGCCACCCCCACCGCCGGTGATCTCGCCTGGGTGCTGACACCCCTGCTCGAACTGCCCGGTGTGCAGCACGCCGTGGTCGCCACCGGAGACGGTCTCGTCGAGGGCGCCTCACCCGGCCTGGACCGCGCGTCCGCCGAACGGGTCGCCGCGATGACCGCCACCCTGCACGCGGCGGCCCGCGCCTTCACCACGGCCTTCACGGACGCCGAGGCCCCACGGCTGGCGCAGACGGTCGTGGAATCCGACCTCGGCTTCGCCGTCGTCGTGCCCGCGGGAAAGAACACCACGCTCGCCCTGTTCGCGGCCCCCGACGCGCATCTGGGGAACATCGCCTACCAGATGCAGGTGCAGGTCACCGCGCTGACCCGGGCGATGCACGCCCCCACCCGCCAACCGGACGCTGCCACCCGGCCATGACCGCCGGCCCAGGGCGCCGCCTGATTCCCGCCTATCTGGTCACCGGTGGCCGCTCGGCGTCCACCGGCCCCGCGCTCGACCGGCTCGCCGTGCTCGTGCGCACGGAGTCGTCCGTGCCGGCGAACGCCGGCTGGGAGCAGCGCAGACTCTGCGAGCTCCTGGAACCGGGAGCCCTCACGGTCGTCGAGTGCGCGGCTCATCTGGAACTGCCGGTCAGCGCGACGGTCTTCCTTGCCACGGACCTCGTGGCGGCAGGACTTCTGCACGCTCGACCACCGATACCCAGCGCCGGTGAGATCGACCGGTCGCTCGTCGAGAGGCTGCTCGTTGGACTCCGTTCCCTCCACTGACCGAGGCGGTGTCGGCTACTTGCCGAGCGCCGCCGAGACCCTGATGAAACTCGTGGTCACGGGCCCCTTCGGCGTGGGCAAGACCACCCTGATCCGTACCCTGTCGGAGATCCCGACCCTGCACACGGAAGAGGCGATGACGCAGTCCAGCACGGGCCTCGACGACACCGCCGGACTTCCCGACAAGAGCACGACCACCGTCGCCGTCGACTTCGGCCGTCTCACCGTCCAGGACGACCTCGTGCTCTACATGTTCGGCACCCCGGGCCAGGAACGGTTCTTCCCCCTGTGGGAGGACATCGCCCGCGGTGCTCTCGGCGCCCTCGTCATGGTGGACACCCGCCGGCTCGAGGACTCCTTCGCCGTCATGGACATGGTGGAGGAGCAGGGGCTCCCCTACGCCGTCGCCGTCAACCGGTTCCCCGACGCCCCGGCTCACGCGGACGAGGTCCTGCGCAAGCACCTCGACCTCGACGCCGGTACCCCGCTCGTGCAGTGCGACGCCCGTGAACGCGAGGGCGGCATCAACGCCCTGATCGCCCTGGCCGAGCACGCCCTGAACAGCATGTCCGCGCCCCAGGAACAGCCATGACCACGCCCCCGTCCATCAGTTCACCCTCACTTCTCGAGCCGCTCGCGCTGTACGGACCGGACTTCGCCGCCGATCCGCACGGCCACTACCGGCGGCTGCGCGACCAGGGGCCGCTGGCCCGGGTCCGTGTCGCCCCGGGCATCGACGCGATGCTGGTCACCGACTACCACGCCGCCGTCGACCTGCTGCGCGACACCGAGACCTTCTCGAAGGACCCACGCGCCTGGCAGGCGGACATCCCCCCGGACTCGCCGGTGCTGCCCGTGCTCGGGCACCGGCCCACCGCGCTCTTCAGTGACGGCGAGGTCCACACCCGCTACCGCGAGGCCATCAACGACACCCTCGCCCTGATCGAACCCCACCTGCTGCGCGCCGAGGTCGCCGGCGTCGCCCAGCGGCTGATCGACGGCTTCGCCGCCTCCGGCACCGGTGATCTCATCGCCCAGTACGCCCGGCGGCTGCCGCTCCACGTCTTCACCGCCTCCTTCGGGGTGGCGCCCGAGGACGCCGACCGGGTGGTCCGCGGCACCAGCGGGATGATGGACACCGCTGCCGACGCGAAGGCGGCCTACGAGGATCTCGTCGACGTAGTCTCCTCCCTCGTCGCGGCCAGACGCCGCAGGCCCGGCAGGGACCTCACGACCTATCTGCTCGACCACCCGGCGGGCCTGGACGACGACGAGGCCGTCCGTCAGATCACGCTGATCATGAGCGCGGGACACGAGCCCACGACCAATCTGATCGGGAACGCCCTGCTCGGCATGCTCGCCGCCCCGGCGGGCGGCGGTTCCCTGCACGGCGGCGCGCTGACGGCCCGCGAGGCGGTGGACGAGGTGCTCTGGCGCGATCCTCCCATCGCCAACCTGGGGGCGCACTTCCCGCGCCACGACACGGAGTTCCACGGCGTCGCCCTCCGGGCCGGACAGCTGGTCCTGGTCTCCTACGCCGCGGCCAACACCCAGTCGCTCTCCTCCGTACGGGACCCGGCGGTGCGATCCGGGGACGGTGCGCATCTGTCGTGGTCCGCCGGTCCGCACCGCTGCCCCGCCAAGCAGCCCGCGCTGCTGATGGCGATGACCGCGATCGAACAGCTCACCAGCCAGCTCTGCGACCTGGAGCTGGCGGTCGAGCCGGGCGAACTGGTCTGGCGTCCCGGCCCGTTCCACCGGGCCCTGGCCCATCTCCCGGTACGTTTCACCCCCCTCGCGACGACGTCCGGCGAGGGCGGCGTGCTGTGACGCATACGTCCGATCACGGTCCCACCCGTGTCGGTGGTACGCCGAACGGGTGAGGGGCGAGAGAATTGCCCGATGAACAGCGAGCGCAGCCGGCGCACGGCCAACCGGCATACGGACGGGGTGGTCCTGTGAGCAGGTACGACAGGTACGACAGGTACGACGCCACCGACGAGCAGTGGGAAGGGCTCGCCCAGGTCGTGCCCCTGAGGGGCCGCAACGAATGGCCGTCGCGGGTCGACCACCGGACGGTGCCCGACCGGGAGTCGGCCGAACAGCGGCGCATGGTCGTCCTGCGGGTCCAGGTCTTCGCGGACGCGCGCGAGGTGGCCGAGTACCTGGTCGCCCAGATCCCGGTCCTGCTGGACCTCACCGGCGCCGAGAGCGACGTGGCCAAGCGGATCCTGGACTTCAGCAGCGGTGTCGTGTTCGGCCTCGGCAGCGGGATGCACCGGGTGGACCGCAACGTGTTCCTGCTCGCACCGGTCGGCATGGAGGTCGAGGGGGTCGCGGCCGCCGGTGTGACGCAGCCGTAGGCGGGACGGCCGGCAGGAGCGGCCCGGCCCCGGTCATGGCCGGCCACCGAGGGCGGCTGCTGCCGCACCCTGCCCCTCGCAGCAGTCGCCCCGTGCCCGCCGCTCGCCCCGCGCCTCCGCCCCTCCCGCCCGGCAGGAGGGGCCCCGCAGGGTGGGAGACGCCCCGCAGGGTGGGAGGCGCCGGGTGTGACCGCACCTGCCGGGCGTCACGCGCGTGGACGCCGCCGGTGGCGCCGGGCGTGGGGCGGCAGGGCAGCCGGGCCAGCCGGGCCGGTCGCGAAGTGGTAGAACCTGGCGGTGTGACAGAACTGGATGTGGCGCAACTGCAGCGGCGACTGGCCGACTTCGCGGCCTCCCGGGCATGGGAGCCGTACCACACGCCCAAGAACCTCTGCGCCGCCCTGAGCGTCGAGGCGTCCGAACTCCTGGAGATCTTCCAGTGGCTGACACCTGAGCAGTCGGCGCGGGTGATGGACGACCCCGCGACGGCACACCGCGTCAGGGACGAGGTGGCGGACGTGCTGGCCTATCTGCTGCAGTTCTGCGAGGTCCTGGACATCGACGTCCTCGCCGCGCTCGCCGCCAAGATCGACCGGAACGAGACCCGTTTCCCGGCCCCGGGAGCGGTTGAGCCGGAAGATCGTCACTCTTCGGAGTGATCGACTTGTCCACAATCCGATCACTGTCCACAGATTTCCGATTTCCTCTGGCTTTCATGTGCCGCACACCTCACTGTGGGTAATGAAGAGGTGAGCGGATTCGTTCATGTCTCGGTGACGGGGGAATCGCATGGAAGCGGAGCGGCTGATCGAGGCGGGCCGGAGCGCCCTGGCGCAGAGCCGGGGGGTGCCGGCCGTCATGGCGGAGGCGTGGCAGGCCCAGGCTCTCGCGAGGGCGGTCGGCGGACAACTGGCGCGGAGCGGGCCGGTGGAGTTGCGGACGGAGGCGCGCGGGCTGAGCGAGACCTGCGCTCTGGGCAGCGCGGCACTCGACCATCCGATGGTTCCGTCCGGAAGTGTGCGGGCCTCGCAGCTCACCGAAGTGAGCCATGTGGCACGCGCGTTGAGCTCTCTCGTGCTCCTCCTCGGGGAGGCGGGGATCGCCCTGGTGGGCGTCGCCTGCGGCACGGAGGAGGAAGGGCTCTACTGGCAGTGCATCGAGGCGATAGACGCCGTCGACGAGTCGGTGGACCGGGTCCACGGGATGCTGAGAAGGCTGGCCGAGCACACCGGGGACAGGGAGCGCGCCCGCGAGCCGGACCGGGAGCGCGACGGCCCGCACGGGGTCCTCGGAGGTCAGGCAGGATCAGCGGCGGGACAGCCGTGAGCGGGCGGCCGTGAGGGTACGCCCGGCTGGAGCGGCCAGGACTGGACCAGCCAGGAGAGGAAGGCAGGGGAGACGGGGCTCGGCTGTCCCGAAGGTGCAGGATGGAGGCATGGATCTTCGAATCTTCACCGAGCCCCAGCAGGGGGCGAGCTACGACACCCTGCTCACCGTCGCCAAGGCCACCGAGGACCTCGGCTTCGACGCCTTCTACCGGTCGGACCACTATCTGCGCATGGGCTCCGGGGACGGACTGCCCGGCCCCACCGACGCGTGGATCACTCTGGCCGGACTGGCCCGCGAGACCAGCAGGATCCGCCTGGGCACCCTGATGACGGCGGGTACGTTCCGTCTGCCGGGGGTGCTGGCCATCCAGGTCGCCCAGGTGGACCAGATGTCCGGCGGCCGTGTCGAACTGGGCCTGGGTGCGGGCTGGTTCGAGGAGGAGCACAAGGCGTACGGCATCCCCTTCCCGAAGGAGAAGTTCGGTCGTCTCGAGGAGCAGTTGGCGATCATCACCGGCCTGTGGGAGACGGAGACGGGCAAGACGTTCAGCTACGACGGCACCTACTACCAGCTCGCCGACTCGCCCGCACTGCCCAAGCCCGCCCAGGCGAGGGTGCCTGTCCTGATCGGGGGGCACGGGGCGGTCCGCACCCCCCGGCTCGCCGCCCGGTACGCCGACGAGTTCAACATCCCCTTCGCATCGATCGAGGACAGTGAGAAGCAGTTCGGCAGGGTGAGGGACGCGGCCGTCGCGGCCGGGCGGGGCCCTGACGACCTGGTGTACTCCAACGCCCTGGTGGTGTGCGTCGGCAGGAACGACGCGGAAGTGGCGAGGCGCGCCGAGGCCATCGGACGGGAGGTCGAGGAGATCAAGGCGAACGGACTTGCCGGCTCGCCCGCCGAAGTGGTCGACAAGATCGGCCGGTACGCGGCCATCGGCTCCTCCCGCATCTACCTCCAGGTCCTGGACCTGCACGATCTGGAACACCTGGAGCTGATCTCGTCGGAGGTCCAGTCGCAGCTGGGCTGAGGACAGGCCGCCTGCGGGCGGCGCGCGGCCCGCACGTACGGAAGGCGGAGGCGGAGCGGACGAGACAGGGGGACGCGGCAGCGCCGTCTCGCGCGGGGCGCGGGGCGCGCGGGAGAGAGCCGGCCGGTCCACCGGTACCGGCCGGCGGAGAGGAGGATCGTGGACACCACCCCGACGGCGGAGGGCCTGGCCGGCCGGACCCTCGGCGAAGCGCTCGCAGAGGGCACCGTCCTGCTGGACGGCGGTCTCTCCAACCAGCTGGAGGCGCAGGGCTGCGACCTCTCCGACTCCCTGTGGTCTGCGCGCCTTCTGGCCGACGCACCCCACCAGATCGAGGCCGCGCACACGGCCTACGCCCGGGCCGGTGCGCAGGTGCTCATCACCTCCAGCTACCAGGCGACCTTCGAAGGGTTCGCGCGGCACGGGATCGGCCCGGACCGTGCCGCCGCCCTGCTCGCCGGCAGTGTCGGGGCCGCCCGGCGGGCGGGTGCGGTGGCCGGCCGCGAGCACTGGGTGGCCGCATCGGTCGGTCCCTACGGGGCGATGCTCGCGGACGGCAGCGAGTACCGCGGCCGGTACGGTCTGACCGTCCGGGAACTGGTGCGCTTCCACCGGCCCCGGGCACGGACGCTGGCGGAAGCGCGCCCCGACGTGCTGGCCCTCGAGACGGTCCCGGACATCGTGGAGGCCGAGGCGCTGCTGGAGGCCGTCCGGGGGCTCGACGTGCCGGTCTGGCTCTCGTACAGCATCAAAGGGGACCGGACGAGCGCGGGGCAGCCCCTGGCCGACGCCTTCGGGCTCGCCGCCGGTGTCGAGCAGGTCGTGGCCGTCGGGGTCAACTGCTGTGATCCCGACGACGCGGACCGTGCGGTGGAGGTGGCCGCGGGTGCGAGCGGAAAACCCGTCGTGGTCTACCCGAACAGCGGGGAGAGGTGGGACGCTGGCGGCCGGCGCTGGACGGGCGGGGAAACCTTCGAAGCGGACAGGGTGCGGGGCTGGCAGCGCGCCGGAGCGAGGCTCGTCGGGGGCTGCTGCCGGGTAGGTCCGTCCGCCATCGCGGCACTGGCGGACCGGCTGGCGGCGGGAGGGTGAAAATACCTGGTCAGGGTGGAGCGACCGCACCATACTCGGACGCGTGTTCCTGACTATCAGCACGACCGGCACCCCGGAGCGTCCCGCGACCGATCTCGGCTACCTGCTGCACAAGCATCCCGACAAGGCGCAGGCGTTCTCCACCTCACACGGCACCGCGCACGTGTTCTACCCCGAGGCGTCCGCGGAACGCTGTACCGCGGCACTGCTGCTGGAGGTCGATCCGGTGGCACTGGTCCGGCGGGGCAAGGGCAAGGGCCGGGGCGGAGCGCCCGACGCAGCGCTCGCGCAGTACGTCAACGACCGCCCGTACGCGGCCTCGTCGCTGCTGTCGGTCGCGATGACGACGGTGTTCAAGTCCGCGCTCAACGGCGTGTGCCGCGCCCTGCCCGGCCGGGCCGAGGAACCGATGCCGCTGCGCGTCGAGGTCCCCGCCCTGCCCGCGCGTGGGGGCGCCGAGCTCGTCCACAAGCTCTTCGCCCCGCTGGGCTGGACGCACGTCGAGGCCGAGGTGGTCCCGCTGGACGAACGCTTCCCGGAGTGGGGCGACTCACGCTACGTGCGGCTGGTGCTGGAGGGCGAGTCGCGGCTCGCGGACGCCCTGCGCCAGCTGTACGTGCTGCTCCCGGTGCTCGACGACGCCAAGCACTACTGGGTCGCGCCCGACGAGGTCGACAAGCTGCTGCGTGCCGGTGACGGCTGGCTGGCCGGCCACCCCGAGCAGCGGCTCATCACCAGCCGCTACCTCTCCCGGCGCCGGGGCCTCACCCAGCAGGCGACGGAGCGGCTCGAACTGGTCCGTCTCGCGGAGTCGGACGACCTCGAGGTGGAGAGCGTGGACAACGCGGTGGACGAGTCCGTCGACACCGAGGAGCGGCCGGTGCCGCTCGCCGAACACCGCCGTGGGGCGATCCTCGAGTCCCTGCGCGCCGCGGGAGCGAGCAGGGTGCTCGACCTGGGTTGCGGTCAGGGCCAGTTGCTGCAGGCACTTCTCAAGGACCCGCGCTTCACGGAGATCGTCGGCGTGGACGTGTCGATGCGCGCCCTCACCGTGGCCGCACGCCGTCTCCGGCTGGACCGGATGGGCGAGCGTCAGGCCGGGCGGATCACCCTGCGCCAGGGCGCGCTGACCTACACCGACAAGAGCCTGAAGGGCTATGACGCCGCTGTGCTCAGCGAGGTGATCGAGCACCTGGACCTGCCGCGCCTGCCCGCCCTCGAATACGCGGTGTTCGGCTCGGCCAGGCCCAGGACGGTGCTGGTGACGACACCGAACGTCGAGTACAACGTCCGCTGGGAGAGCCTTCCGGCCGGCCATGTCCGCCACGGCGACCATCGCTTCGAGTGGACCCGCGAGGAATTCGGGGAGTGGGCGAGGCAGGTCGGCGGACGCCACGGCTACACGGTCGAGTTCGTACCCGTGGGACCCGAGGACCCCGAGGTGGGGCCGCCCACCCAGATGGCCGTGTTCACGATGACCGCGGCCGAGACGAAAACGAAGGAGGCGGACGCCGCATGACCGGAACCTCACGCACGCTGCCGGTGACCGACCTGTCCCTCGTCGTCCTCGTCGGGGCCAGCGGATCGGGCAAGTCCACCTTCGCCCGCAGGCACTTCAAACCGACGGAGGTCATCTCCTCCGACTTCTGCCGAGGGCTCGTCGCCGACGACGAGAACGACCAGAGCGTCAGCGGTGACGCCTTCGACGTGCTGCACTACATCGCGGGCAAGCGCCTGGCCGCGGGCCGGCTCACCGTCGTGGACGCCACCAACGTGCAGCCCGAGAGCCGCAAGCAGCTCGTACAGCTGGCCAGGCAGTACGACGTGCTGCCCATCGCCATCGTGCTCGACCTCCCGGAGGAGGTCTGCCAGGCGCGCAACTCCGCCCGCCCCGACCGGTCCGGCATGCCCCGTCACGTCGTCCAGCGCCACCGGCGGGAGCTGCGCCGCTCGCTGCGCGGACTGGAGCGCGAGGGCTTCCGCAAGGTGCACGTCCTGCGCACGGAGGAGGAGGCCGACAGCGCCGAGGTCGTCCTGGAACGCCGCTACAACGACCTCCGGCACGTCACCGGCCCCTTCGACATCATCGGGGACATCCACGGCTGCAGCTCCGAACTGGACACCCTGCTCGCCGAGCTCGGGTACAAGGACGGCGCGCACCCCGACGGCCGTACCGCCGTGTTCGTCGGCGACCTCGTCGACCGCGGTCCCGACAGTCCGGGCGTGCTGCGCCGCGTCATGTCCATGGTGGCCTCCGGCGACGCGTTGTGCGTCCCCGGCAACCACGAGAACAAGCTCGGCCGCTACCTCAAGGGCCGCAAGGTCCAGCACAGCCACGGGCTCGCGGAGACCGTCGAGCAGCTGGAGCGGGAGGACGCCGCGCACCCCGAATTCCGGCAGCAGGTGGCGGAGTTCATCGACGGACTGGTCAGTCACTACGTCCTGGACGGCGGGAAGCTGGTCGTCTGCCACGCCGGGCTGCCGGAGAAGTACCACGGGCGCACCTCCGGACGCGTCCGTTCGCACGCGCTCTACGGCGAGACGACCGGTGAGACCGACGAGTTCGGCCTGCCCGTGCGCTACCCGTGGGCCGAGGACTACCGGGGGAGTGCCGCCGTGGTCTACGGCCACACGCCCGTGCCCGTCGCATCGTGGGTGAACAACACCCTCTGCCTGGACACCGGAGCGGTTTTCGGCGGGCGGATGACCGCACTGCGCTGGCCGGAACGCGAGATCGTCGACGTACCCGCCGAGCGCGTCTGGTACGAGCCCGTGAAGCCGCTGGCCACCGAGGCACCCGGGGGACGGGAGGGCAGGCCGCTCGACCTCACCGACGTGCGGGGCCGCCGCGTCGTGGAGACCCGGCACATGGGGCGCCTCGCGGTACGCGAGGAGAACGCGGCAGCGGCGCTCGAGGTGATGAGCCGTTTCGCGGTCGACCCCAGACTGCTGGCTTACCTCCCGCCGACCATGGCCCCGACGGCCACCTCGCGGGAGGACGGCTTCCTGGAGCACCCGGCCGAGGCCTTCGCGCAGTACCGCGCCGACGGTGTCTCCAAGGTCGTCTGCGAGGAGAAGCACATGGGTTCGCGTGCCGTCGCCCTGGTCTGCCGGGACGCCGACACCGCGAAGGAGCGCTTCGGCACCGGGAGTTCGCCCCAGGCCCACGGTGAAGGAGGAGGACCCACCGGCGCCCTGTACACCCGCACCGGGCGGCCGTTCCTCGACGACACCGCCCTCACCGAGGTCGTCCTCGGCCGGCTGCGCTCGGCGGTCACGGCTGCCGGGCTCTGGGACGAGTGGAACACCGACTGGGTGCTGCTCGACGCCGAACTGATGCCCTGGTCCCTCAAGGCGGCAGGGCTGCTCCGCTCGCAGTACGCGGCCGTGGGCGCCGCCGCGGGCGCGTCCCTGCCCGTGGCGCGGGACGCCCTGGCGGCTGCAGCGGCCCGCGGGGTCGACGTGAGCGCCCTGTCCGGCAGGCAGGAGGAGAGGGCGGCGGACGCCGCCGCGTTCACCGAGGCCTACCGGCGCTACTGCTGGAGCACCGAGGGGCTCGACGGGGTCCGGCTCGCCCCCTTCCAGATCCTCGCCGTGCAGGGCCGCTCCCTCGCCGCCGTGCCGCACGACGAACAGCTCGCGTGGCTGGACCGTCTCGTCGAGCACGACCCGACGGGCCTGCTCCAGGTGACGCGGCGCCTCGTCGTCGACACCGGGGACGAGGACTCCGTCCGCGCGGGAACCGACTGGTGGCTGGAGATGACCGGCCGCGGCGGGGAAGGCATGGTCGTCAAACCGCTCGCCGCGCTGACGAGGGACGAGAAGGGCAGGCTCGTCCAGCCGGGCATCAAGGTGCGCGGCCGGGAGTACCTGCGCATCATCTACGGCCCCGAGTACACCCGGCCGGAGCACCTGGAACGGCTGCGTTCGCGGTTCCTCGGGCACAAGCGGTCGCTCGCGCTCCGGGAGTACGCGCTCGGTCTGGAGGCGCTCGACCGGCTGGCCGACGGGGAACCGCTGTGGCGGATCCACGAGGCCGTCTTCGCGGTGCTGGCGCTGGAGTCGGAACCGGTCGACCCCCGCCTGTAGGGCCCTGCGGCCGGCCGGGCCTCGCCGCGGTGGCCGGCCGCCCCCGACTTCCGGAAGGTTCGCCGGCGGCAGCCGGCCGGGAGCGGGGTGACCGTGAGCGCCGGGCGGCACCGCTCAGCCGGTCCTGTCGCCCCGCCTGCCCCCGACCGGCCGGGTCGGGGGCAGGCCCGGCCCGGTATCAGCGGGCCAGCCGATCCAGCGCTGCCACCCGGCTCCCGTACGCGGCGAAGATCCTGGCGGCGCCGGTGACGTCCAGGCGCCGCTGGAAGCTTTCGCAGATCGGGCCGACCAGGACGACCGTGTGGGACGGCGCCGCGCCGCGGGCGGCGAGGAGCAGGCCCAGGAGGAGTTCGTCGCCGAAGGCCGTCTCGGACAGGTCCACGACCAGGTCCAGTCGGCTGCGGCGGACCTGGGCGAAGGCGTCTTCCAGCCTGTCGTGGGTCAGCGGTTCCGCATCGCCCCGCAGGGCGATGACATAGGCCGGGGGAGTGTCGTGCCAGGTGGTGACCACCTCGAGGTCGGGGTTTTCCGCGGCGGTGCTGCTCATCCTGCCGGTATGTCACCTGATGTACCGCGCGCGGGCCGGCGGTCCTCGTGCGGCACCCGGAGGGCGAGCAGCGCGGTGTCGTCGCTGGCCCAGCCGTCACAGTGCGCGGCCAGGACGGCGCCCAGGCGCTTCACCGTGCCGCTCGCGTCCAGGCCCTCACACGCGCCGAGCTCGGCGGCCAGGGCCGTGTCACCGAACTGCGGCCGGTCCCCGCCGCCGGGGCGGACCGGCGGACGTGCCTCGGTGGCGCCGTCGGTGTGCAGCAGCAGGAGGTCGCCGGGCCGGAGCCGGAACCGTACGTCGTGCAGGCGTATCTCGGGCAGCACGCCGAGGAGCGTGCCCTGCCGGCCCAGCGGCTGGACGCGGCCGTCGGCGCGGCGTATCAGCGCCTGAGGGTGCCCCGCGGTGCACAACCGCCCCGCGACCCCGCCGGGCGTGCGGCGGAAGGTCGCGTACACCGCCGTCAGGAAACGGCCGTCGCCGACCCGTTGCTCCAGCAGCGCGTCGTTGAGGCGGTGCAGGACCTCGGCCGGCGAGACGTGCTGTGTGGCCTCCGCGCGCAGGGTGTAGCGCGCCAGCGCGGTGACCTTGGCCGCCTCCGTCCCCTTGCCGCACACGTCGCCCATCACCGTGCACCACCACGGCCCCTTGGCGTGGAAGAGGTCGTAGAAGTCGCCGACGACCGTCGTCCCGCCGGCCGCCGGCAGATAGGAGGCCGCCGCGTCCAGGCCCGGGACGGGCCGCAGCGCCGGCGGCAGGAGGCTGTCCTGCAGGCTGCGCGCAAGCTCGCTGGAGACCTCCAGGGCGTCGCGGGCCGTGGACAGCGAGGTGCGCAGATTGATCTCGTTGCTCACCGCGCGGGCCATGGTCGCCAGCGTGGCCAGCTCGGCCGGCTGCCAGCTGTGCGGCTTCTCGTCCACCACGCACATACTGCCCAGCACCTCGTCGCCGGGGCCGAGCACCGGATAGCCCGCCCAGGCGCCGATCCTCATCGGCTCGACCGACGGGTGATCCCAGGTGCGCGGGTCGTTCACCGCGTCGTCGACGACGAACGCCTCGCCGTCCAGTTCCACGAGGAACCGGCAGAAGCTCTCGGCGACGGGATTCTGCCGGTCCGCCAGGGCGGGGGCGTCCACGCCCACGCACGCCTTCCAGAACGAGCGCCTGTCGTCGACGAGGGTGATGAACGCCCTGCCGCAGCCGGTGACCGCCGCGGCCAGCGCGGCCAGATCGTCGAACGCGTCCTCGGGCTCCGTGTCCAGGAGGCCCGTCGCCCGCACCGCCGCCAGCCGTGCCGGATCGAAGATCCGCACCGGCAGCAGCCCGTCGTTCCGGGCCGCGCCCGTCACGGCTTCCGCCATGTTCCGCTCCCGTCCCCGGCCCCGCCGCCGTCCTCGGCCACGAGTACCCACCGCATGAGCGTAGCGGGCGGGCGGGAACGCGTGCCGGACGGTTCTCCGGGCCCGGTCTTTCGGTCCTGGGCAGGCAGGGGCGCGGCCGTCCCACTCGGAACCGTCGGCGGTCCACCCGGAATCCGCGGGCGGTTCGCGGGGTGAACGCAGCCGAGCGCGGTGAGGATGAGGGCATGGGATTCCATGTCGATTCCGAGGCCGGGCGGCTGCGCCGCGTCATCCTGCACCGCCCCGATCTGGAGCTGAAGCGGCTCACCCCCCGCAACAAGGACGCACTCCTCTTCGACGACGTGCTCTGGGTGCGTCGGGCCCGGGAGGAACACGACGGGTTCGCCGACGTGCTGCGCGACCGGGGGGTCGAGGTGCACCTCTTCGGTGACCTGCTCCGGGAGTCCCTCGACATCCCGGTGGCGCGGCGGCTCGTCCTCGACCGGGTCTTCGCGGAGAAGGAGTACGGGCCGCTCGCCACCGAGCACCTGCGCGCGGCCTTCGACGAGCTGCCGGCCGCCGAACTGGCCGAGGCGCTGATCGGCGGCATGACGAAGAGGGAGTTCCTCGAACGGTACGCCGAGCCCACGTCCGTGCGCTTCCACGTCATGGACCTGGACGACTTCCTGCTCAGCCCGCTGCCCAACCACATCTTCACCCGGGACACCTCCGCCTGGATCTACGACGGCGTGTCGATCAACGCGATGCGATGGCCGGCCCGGCAGCGGGAGACGGTGCACTTCGAGGCCATCTACCGGCACCATCCCCTCTTCACCGGTCCCGAGGCCGGTGTGTTCCACCACTGGTCGCAGGGCCAGGACGACTACCCCTCGACGATCGAGGGCGGTGACGTCCTCGTCATCGGCCGTGGCGCCGTCCTGATCGGCATGAGCGAACGCACCACTCCACAGGCCGTGGAGATGCTGGCCAGAGGGCTCTTCGACGCCGGATCGGCCCGGACCATCGTGGCCCTGGACATGCCCAAGCGCCGGGCCTTCATGCACCTCGACACGGTGATGACGATGATCGACGGTGACACCTTCACCCAGTACGCGGGGCTGGGGATGCTGCGCTCCTACACGATCGAGCCCGGCGCAGGCCCTCGGGAGCTGAAGGTGACGGACCATCCGCCCGAGCACATGCACCGGGCCGTCGCGGCGGCCCTGGGCCTGGAGACGATCCGGGTGCTGACCGCGACGCAGGACGTGCACGCGGCCGAACGGGAGCAGTGGGACGACGGGTGCAACGTGCTGGCCGTGGAGCCCGGGGTGGTCGTCGCGTACGAGCGGAACGCCACCACCAACACCTATCTGCGCAAGCAGGGCATCGAGGTCATCGAGATCCGGGGCAGCGAGCTCGGGCGCGGCCGGGGCGGGCCCCGCTGCATGAGCTGTCCCGTGGTCCGCGACGCCGTGTGACCGGGCTCCGGGGGCGTCGGAGCCCCCCGGGGTACGGGGCGACGGGGTGCCTGTATAGCAATGCGGTGTCTCGTATAGACTTCCATACACTCGTCCGTACGCCCCCGTCCGACCCAGGAGCAGTGACCATGGCCATCGACCTCACGGGCCGCCATTTCCTCAAGGAGCTGGACTTCACGGCCGAGGAGTTCCGCGGCCTGATCTCCCTGTCCGCGGAGCTCAAGGCCGCGAAGAAGGCGGGCGAGGAGGTGTGCAGGCTGCAGGGCCGGAACATCGCGCTGATCTTCGAGAAGACGTCGACCCGCACCCGCTGCGCCTTCGAGGTGGCCGCCGCCGACCAGGGCGCCTCCACGACGTACCTCGACCCCTCCGGTTCGCAGATGGGGCACAAGGAGTCGGTGAAGGACACCGCCCGTGTGCTCGGCCGGATGTTCGACGGCATCGAGTATCGCGGCGACAGCCAGCAGGCCGTCGAGGAGCTCGCCGCGTACGGGGGCGTCCCGGTCTTCAACGGACTCACCGACGACTGGCACCCCACCCAGATGCTCGCCGACGTCCTGACGATGACCGAGCACAGTGACAAGCCGCTGGAGCAGATCACCTTCGCCTACCTGGGCGATGCCCGCTTCAACATGGGCAACTCCTACCTGATCACCGGCGCCCTGCTCGGCATGGACGTCCGGATCGTCGCCCCCGCCGCCTACTGGCCGGCGCAGGAGATCGTGGACCGGGCCCACAAGCTGGCGGAGTCCAGCGGTGCGCGCATCACCCTCACCGAGGACCTGTCGCAGGGCGTCCTGGGCGCCGACTTCGTCGTCACCGACGTCTGGGTCTCCATGGGGGAGCCGGCCGAGGTCTGGGACGAGCGCATCACCGCCCTGGCTCCGTACGCCGTGACCATGGACGTGCTGCGCGCGACGGGCAACGACGACGTGAAGTTCATGCACTGCCTCCCCGCGTACCACGACCTCGGCACGAAGGTGGCGAGGGGGATCCACGAGCGGCACGGCCTCAGTGAGCTGGAGGTCACCGACGAGGTCTTCGAGTCCTCGCACTCGATCGTCTTCGACGAGGCCGAGAACCGGATGCACACCATCAAGGCGGTTCTCGTCGCCACGCTGGCAGGAGGCGCGCCGACCGCATGATCATGCACCCGATTGGGTGAACATGCGTGCAAGTGGCTACGATGGTGCCACTTGGTGGGGTTCGGGCTCGCATGCCCGGACCCCTTTTCATGTGCCCGTCCGGGCGCGTGCCCAGGTGAGAGCCCCCCACAGGCTCGTTCCCCCGCACCACCAGAGAAGAGACCCGCCCCCATGAGTCCCGCCTCCCCCGCACCGAACGCCCCGGCCCGCAGAGCCGGGGCACGTGTCAAGAGCCCCGAACTCCTCCTCGCCGAGTCCGGGGCGGACCTCGAAGGCCACGGCCTGCGACGCACCATGGGTCTGTTCCAGCTCGTGTGCTTCGGAATCGGCGCCATCGTCGGCACCGGGATCTTCGTCGGCCTGTCCGACAGCGTCGCCGAGGCGGGTCCCGCCGTGGTCCTGTCGTTCGTCCTCGCCGCCGTCACCTGCATCTTCACCGCCTTCTCGTTCGCCGAGCTGGGCGGCGCCATCCCCGTCTCCGGCAGCTCCTACTCCTTCGCCTACGCCACCCTCGGGGAGCGTGTCGCCTTCCTGGTGGGCTGGTGCCTGCTGCTGGAGTACGGCGTCTCGGTGTCGGCCGTGGCGGTCGGCTGGAGCCAGTACGTCAACGAACTGCTGGACAGCCTGACCGGCTGGAGCCTCCCCGAGGCTCTCTCCGCCGGCCCCGGCGACGGCGGGGTGATCAACCTCCCGGCGGTCGTCGTGGTCATGATGGCGGCCACCCTCCTGGTGCGCGGTGTCAGGGAGAGCGCGCGCGCCACGGCGGCGATGGCGGTACTCAAGATCGGCATCCTCGTCGCCTTCTGCGCGATCGCCTTCACAGCCTTCGAGGACGGCCACCTCTCGCCCTTCGCCCCCGAGGGCATGGCGGGCGTCACCGCGGGCGCCTCGGTGGCCTTCTTCTCGTACATCGGTTTCGACGCCATCACGACCGCGGGCGAGGAGGTCAAGAACCCGCGGCGGAACATCCCCGTCGCCATCCTGATCTGCATCGGCGTGGTCACGCTGCTCTACTGCGCGGTCGCCCTCGGCGCCATCGGCGCGCTGGGGCCGGACGCCGTGTCCGACAAGCCGGCGGCGCTCTCGCTGGTCGTCGACCAGGTCACCGAGTCGAGCGTCGGCGGCGGGATCATCGCCTTCGGCGCCGTCGTGGCGATCGCCTCCGTCGTCCTCGCCGTGATGTACGGCCAGACCCGCATCCTCATGTCGATGTCCCGTGACGGGCTGATCCCCCGGGTCTTCGAGCGGGTCTCGCCGAAGACGCGTACGCCCGTCGCCAACACCTGGATCGTCGCGACCGTCTTCGCGGTCCCGGCGGCCTTCTCCTCACTGGACGTCGTCGTCAACCTGACGACCATCGGCACGCTCGCCACGATGGCCGTGGTCAATGTCGCCGTCATCGCGCTGCGCCGCCGCAACCCCGAGCTGAAGCGGTCCTTCCGGGTGCCGCTGTACCCGCTGAGCCCGATCCTCGGCGTCGGGTTCTGCCTGTACCTGATGTACGGGACGGGATGGGCGACCTGGGTGCAGTTCCTGGTCTTCCTCGCCGTGGGGTCCCTGGTGTACGCGGCGTACGGCCGCAGCCGGTCCCGGCTGGTCAGCCCCGGGGAGCAGCCGCGGCACCCGGAGGCGCGGGGTTCGACCGGAGGGTGAACCAGACCGCCTTGCCGTGCTCGGTGGGGCGGTGACCGCAGGCGGAACTGAGGGCGCGGATCAGGAGCAGCCCGCGCCCGTGCTCCAGCCACGGATCGGGCGGGCCGTCCGGCACCGGACCGGACAGGCCGCCCGGCGGACCCGGGTCGTGGTCGTGCACCTCGACCTGGCAGCCGGACGCGAGCAGCTCGACCACCAGCTCGATGGGCCCCGAGCCGTCGGTGTGCTCCACCGCGTTCGCGACCAGCTCCGCGGTCAGCAGCTCGGCTGTGCCGCTGTCCGCCGGCGCGTCCAGCTCGGCCAGTGCCGTGCGGATCAGGGCGCGGGCGATCGGCACGGCGGCCGTCGAGTGCGGCAGCTCGATCCGCCAGGAGCGGGGCGTGGGTACGGAGGCGTCGGACGGCAAGGCGGGAGTTCCGTTCGGGAGCGGGACATCCGGTACTCGGCCGCGATCCGGGCGGCGCCGCGACGGGCGCGGCGGGGGCGCGGAGTGCCGTACCGGGACTTCCTGCGCCCCACCATACGAAGGGCGGCGCCCGATACATAGAGCAGATGGACCGGTGCAAAGGGGATGTTCGCCACACTCCGTGCGACATGCTCCGACATTCCGGTGTGACGGCCGTCACCAGCCGTGCTCACCACTGAATCCTGGTGCACGCCCCCCCGCCGGGCTCATTCCGGTACGGCGGTGATCACCAGCCGGTCGGAGACCGCCTCGTAGCCGATCCGCAGGTAGACGCCGTTGCTCGTCGGATTCGCCAGGTCGGTGAAGAGCAGCACCTCCGCGGCCCCCTCGGCCCTCGCCGCGCCGCTCACCTCGGCGGTCACCGCCGCCGCGTAGCCCCGTCCCCGGTGCTCCGGCGGGGTGTAGACGACCGAGACACGCACCGAGTCCGCGATTTTCCGCGAGACGCCCGCCATCGACACCACGGCGCCGTCGGCCTCCCAGACGGTCAGCCCGCCCCGGGCCGTGTACGTGTCCACGATCTGCTCCGCCCGGGTGCCGGACTGCCCGGTCTCCTCCCCGAAGGCCCGTACCCAGCCGACGAGCAGTTCCCGGTCGCCGGATCCGGCAGGCCGGGGGCCTCCCGCCGGGGCGGGACAGGGAGGTACCAGGGTGCCGAGGCGGTACAGCCGGTGCTCGGCGTCCACCCGGTGGTCCGGCCACCGGGCGGACAGGGCCGTCGCCGTCGCGCGGTCGGCGTTGACGCCGCGCAGGGCGACCGTCTCCGCCAGCGGGCCGAGTGCCTCCGCCGGCACCGTGCCCAGGACCGGCACGAAGGGCGGAGTGTGCACCAGGGCCCCGGTCACCTCGCCGTCCGGCTCGCTCCACCATCCCAGCACCGGAGGCTCCGGCCCGTAGGCCAGAGGCCCTTCGGACCGGAGCGTGGCGGTGATGGTCAGCAGCAGGGTGTTCTCGGCCGGCCGTGCGGCCAGAGACGGCCCCGCCGTGGCCAGAAAGGCGTCGACGTCGTCGGTGAAGTTCCAGGTCATGCCCCATCCTGCCGGGCGCGGCCGGACGAGGTCACCCCGGTTTCCCGGAATCCCTGGTGCGGGCCCGAAGAACAGGAAGGGAGGGGCGGCAGGCCGCACCCTCCCGCCCGGCGCGGTCAGTACGGCTTGACCAGCACGTGGGCCGCGCCCGGCATCCCGATCTTCAGGAGTTCGTCCTCCTCGGGCGTCGTGGCGCTGCCCGTCTCCTCCTTGAGCAGCGCCCGCGACAGGTTCTGGACGAACATGGCACGCGGACGGCGGCGCTCCTCCCACGCGGTGAGGGCTGCCGCGACGTCGTCGTGCTCGTCGAGCGTACGAGTCAGGACCAGGGCGTCCTCCACCGCCATCGCCGCACCCTGGGCGAGGTTCGGAGTGCTCGCGTGGGCGGCGTCACCCGCGAGCACGACCCGGCCCACGTGCCAGGGGGCGTCCACCGTGACCTGTGAGATGCGGGAGTAGACGATGCCCTCCGGCCCGGTGACCGAGGCGAGGGCTTCCGCCACGGGGCCCCCGAAGCCGGCGAGGCGTTCCTTGAGCAACTCCTCCGCCCGGGCCGGCTCCGGACGGAAGTCCGCCTCCTCGGCCGTCACGGCGGCCAGGTACATCAGGTCGTCCGTGATCGGGGTGAGCAGCGCCTTCGTCGACGTCCTGCCGACGCTGACCACCACACCCTGGACCTCGGGCGTACGGGGCACGGTGACCCGCCAGTTGGCGAAGCCCGTGTACTCGGGCGAGAAGCGGTCCCCGTACAGGCGGCTCCGCAGCGGCGAACCGATGCCGTCGAAGCCGACTACGAGGTCCCAGCGCGCCGAGGAACCGTCGGACAGGGTCACATCCACGCCGGAGCCGTCGTCTTCGAGGCCGCTGATCGTCGTGCCGAAGCGGATGGGGACGCCGGCCTTCCCGGTGGCGTCGCCCAGGATGCTCGCCAGGGCGGGACGGGGTATGCCGCTGCTGGAGGGGGCCTCGTCCATCCGCGGCTGCGGGATCTTGGCGAGAGTGGTCCCGACCGGGTCGCATATGGTCAGCACCTCCCAGGGGAAGCCGGCTTCCAGGCACGCGTCCAGCACGCCGATCTCACGCATGACGTGCAGGGCGTTGGACGGCTGGATGATGCCGACGCCCAGGGCGTCCAGCTCGTCACGGAGTTCGACGACCTCGGCCGTGTGTCCGCTGCGGGCGAGCGCCACGGCGAGGGTGAGCCCGCCGATGCCGCCGCCGTGTATCAGTACGCGCAGGGGTGTTGCCATCTCAGATCTCTCCAGGAGGGAACGAACGATGAGGAAGGGAAGGGGGAGGTGTGCAGGTCAGCCGACGGCCGCGGGCAGGCTCATCAGGTGGTCGACCAGGGCGAGCAGGGCGTCGCGCCCGAAGGACCGCTCCCGGACGTCGCCGATCAGCAGCGGGACATGCGGGTCCAGGTCGAGTGCCGCCCGGATCTCCTCCGGGGTGCGGGTGTTGTGCCCGTGGAAGCAGTTGATCGCCACCACGAAGGGGATGTCCCGGCTCTCGAAGAAGTCGATCGAGGCGAAACTCGTGTCGAGCCTGCGGGTGTCGGCGATCACCACCCCTCCCAGAGCGCCGTTGACCAGGTCGTTCCACATGAACCAGAAGCGTTCCTGGCCGGGGGTGCCGAACAGGTAGACCACCAGTTCAGGGCTGACCGTGATGCGGCCGAAGTCCAGCGCCACGGTGGTGGTGTTCTTCCGGGAGACCCCGGCGAGGCTGTCCACTCCTACGCTCGCCTGGGTGAGGTACTCCTCGGTGCGCAGGGGTGTCACCTCACTGACGGCGCCCACCAGGGTGGTCTTCCCGACGCCGAAGCCACCGGCTATGAGGATCTTGACGGCGGAAGGCGCCGCCTGGCTGGTTGTCATATCGGTTCAGAGTCTCCGGAGTCCGTCACGTACGGTGGCCAACAGGCCCATGTCTGCCCTGCCGGACGCCCCGGCCGCCATCAGCGGGGCGCGGGCCAGCAGCAGGCCCTGGCCGACGAGGTCGGCGAGCAGGATCTTGGTCACCGAGACCGGCAGCCCGAGGCCGGCCGACACCTCGGCGACCGCCGCTGGACGGCGGCAGCGGTCGAGGATCATGCGGTGTTCGGGCTGCAGCCTGCCTGTCCTCAGGGGCGTTCCGCGCTCGTCCACGGCCCTGTCGGCCGTGGTGAGCACGGTGATGAGGCTGAAGTCGTCCCGTTCGGGTGCGGTTCTTCCGCGAGTGATCGTGTACGGGCGCACCATGGTGCCCGCGCCGTCCTCCTCGGTCTCCTCGTCGTCCCGGTAGGGGTTCACGCCCGGTGCCCCTCCCCGGTACCGAAGGCGTCGAAGTCGCCGCGCGCCGGTGCGGTGAGCTTCTGGCCGACCTGCTGGACGAGGTTGTGCATGGCCAGGGACATCACCTCGGCATCGACCTCCTGGGAGGCGACGACGGCGAGGTGCGTGCCCTGTCCGGCCGAGATGATGAACAGCCAGAGATCGGCCAGTTCGACGATGACCTGGTGGACCGTCCCGCCGTCGAACAGCTGGCCGACCCCTCGGGCGAGGCTCTGCTGGCCGGTGCATATCGCGGCGAGCCGCTCGGCGTCGGCGCGGTCGACCGTGCGTGAGTGGCTGACCACCAGTCCGTCGTCGGACAGCAGTACGGCGTTCAGGGTCTCGGCGACCGAGTCCACGAGCCCGTCGAGCAGCCAGTCCAGGTCCTGGAGGGTGGCCGTTGTGCGTGTCATGACCGTTCTTCTCTCGTAGGGGAGGGGGTGGCGGGGGAGTCCGACGGCTCGGCCGCCGCACGTGCCGCGCGCGAACGCCGCTGGAACGCCCCGATCGCCGCACCGGCCCGCCGGGGGGCGGGGCGCAGCAGGGGGTTCTCGTCCCAGCTCGGGGGCTTGGGCGCGGTGGTGCGCGCCCCGGACGGGTCCAGCCGGAGCTCGTCCACCAGGCTGGCCTGGCGTACGCGGCGGGGGAGCGGGGGCTCTCCGCCCGCCGGCAGGGCGGCCTCGGCCGGCCCCGCCGGGAGGGCTCGTGGCCCGGGCAGGTCCGGAGGGCCGGGTGTGAGGTATCCCGAGGCGCCGTACTCGGCCGGATACTCCGGCGGGACGTCCGGCAGGGGCGACGGGAAGTCGTCAGCCGGTTCCGGGTACGGCAGCTCGGGGACCGGGTACTGGCCCGCCGCCGTCATGTACGGCCGCTCCTCGCCCTCGTAGGGCCGGCCGGCCCCGGCATACGGGCTGTCGATCCCGGTGTACGGGCTGTCGGCGTACGGCTGTTCCGGGGCGTAGGGCTGTCCCGGTACGGGGAACGAGCCGTCGTCGTACGGCTGCCCCGGGCCGTCCGGGTAAGAAGGGCCGTCGGTCCGGTAGGGCTGTTCCGGGCCGTCCTGGTAGGCGGACCCGTCGGCCGGATACGGCTCCTGCCCGGTGTACGCGCCCACGCCCGGTGCGCGGGCGTCCGTGTCCCGTGCGAAGGACTCACCGTCCGGGTACCGCTGACGGCCGGCCGGGGGCGGGGCCGCCGCCTCGCCCTGCCCGAAGGGGCCGTGCACCGGACCCGGGCCTTCCAGCGGCAGCGGCGGTCCGGGGGCGGCGGGAACCGGATCCCCGGGGACGTCGTACGCCTGCCCGTCCTCGTCGTCCGGCCGGGGCCGTGCGGTGTGGTCGGCCAGCGCGGTGACACCGGCCAGCGCGCGTCCCTGCACCCGCGTCGGCAGGGCGCCGGCAGCAGCCTCGGGAGCGGGGGTGCGCTCAGCGGCGGGGGAGGGCACGGCCGCGGGGCCGCTGCCCGGTCCGGGCACGGTCAGCCGGTCCGGGACGAGGACGACGACACGCGTGCCGCCGAAGGCGGACGGCCTGAACTCGACGCGCAGGCCGTGCTGGTCCGCGAGCCGTGAGATCACGTAGAGGCCGAGCCGGATGTCCTCGGAGTGGGCGAGAACGTCCATCCGGGGCGGTCGGCTCATCAGCTCGTTCGCCTCCGCGAGCTGGTCCTCGTCCATGCCGAGACCGCGGTCCTCGACCTCGATGGCCAGTCCGCGGCTGACCTGTGCCGCGCGGACCTCGACCGGGCTCGGCGGCCGGGAGAAGGTCAGCGCGTTCTCGATCAGCTCCGCGAGGACGTGGGAGACGGGACCCACGGCGCGCTCGGACAGCCACGGGGTGCCGTCCAGGTCGAGAACCACACGCCGGTAGTCCTGGACCTCGCCCTGCGCCGACCGCATCACGTCCAGCAGAGGCACGGGCTTGCGCCAGCGCCGGTGGGGCGAGCCGCCGGCGAGGATCACCAGGTTCTCCTCGTAACGGCGCAGACGGGCCGTCAGGTGATCGAGGTCGAAGAGGCCCTCGAGCACCTCCGGGTCCTCGTGTTCGCGCTCCAGTTCGTCCAGCTTCTTGAGCTGCTGGCCGATCAGCTGCTGGGTGCGGCGGGCGATGCGCTGCAGCAGCCGCTCGAAGCCGCGGTGCTGGTCCGCCTGCTTGACGGCCGCGGCCAGGGCGCTGGTGCGCGCCTGGTTGAGTGCGTCGCCCAGCCGGGTCAGCTCGTCGTCGCCCTCGCTCGGTGTCTCGATCGCCGCGGCCTCCGCCTCGACGTCTATCTTCTCGCCCCGCGCCAGTCTCTCGACCACGTCCGGCAGGGCCTTCTCCAGTTCCTCGGCGCGCTCCTGGAGGCCGGACACGCGGCGGCGGAGCTGGCGGGTGAGACGCCAGGTGGTCCAGACGACCGCGATCACCGCGAGCAGCCCGATCACCGAGGTGAGGACCGTCTTCAGGAGGAGGGACATGACCGTGCCCTTGCCGGTCACCATCACCGCGTCGGTGCGCTTCTCCAGCAGCTCGATCAGGCGGGGGGTGACCCCGTCCATCGCCGTGCGCCAGGTCTTCTCGTCCGCGCCGAGCTTCACGAACCCCGACCGGTCGGCCGCGGCGGGCCGCAGGATCTCCCGTTCGACCTCCGTCTTCGCCGCCCAGGCCGAACTCCCGGTCAGCGCACGCCAGTCGGCCTGCTCGTCCTTCGGGAGGTAGGGGAACACCTTGATCCCGGTCTGGAACGACTGACCGGAGACGGCGTTCCTGACCTCCTGGAGGTCCTTCGTGCTGAGCTTGCCCGTGGGCCAGCCGCGGGCGAGGATCGCGTCCGAGCGGGAGATCATCTCCTTGGCCCAGAACAGGTCCACCAAGGGCTGCCCCAGCGTGGTGACCTCGCCGTTGTCCACGTGGCTGAGTGCTGTGAACAGCTCCAGGTCCACGGCTATCAGGTCGGTGTAGTAGTGGTACGCCGCTTCCTGCTGGTCGCCGTCGCCCTCGTCGACGAGGCTGCGCTGGGCGGGCAGGCGGTTCATGGCCTCCCGCGCCCTGCCCACCGCGTCGCGCACTTCCTCGGGGGCGTCGTCCGCGCTGACGTCCGAGAGCGACTGGAAGTCCTTGATCGCCTTGTCGGTGAGTGTCCGCTGCCGTTTCAGGGCCGCGCCGGAGCCGTCGGGGCGGGCCAGCGCCTCGGCGCTGAGGCGCCGTTCCTCCTGCAGGTTGTAGTACACGATGTTGGACGGTTGGCCTGCGTGTTCGGCCAAGAGTCCCTGGGCTGCCTGGCGTTGGAAGTCCAGGAGTGTCTGGCCACTGGTGACGGCCCACAGGGCGGCCAGGGCGACTCCGGGGATGATCGCCAGTACGAGAAGGGCTGTCCGCAACGACATGGGTGCCGAGCCGGTCCGCCGTGACGCGCGCGTGCGCAGGGGATTCTCCTTGACGATGATGCCAGCCGGTGACTGGTCAAATACGTTGAGAACTTGGACGCATGGATACTAGCCACAGTGCAAAAAAGAAGAGGAAGTGGCCTCACATGTTCAACACGGCGCGCCCGCTATATGCGCACGTGTCTCCGTCGAAGTGTCGGCGATGTCCGAGGTGCCCGGGTGGCGGTCCGCGCCGTGAAGGGCGAGGCTGAGACCGGGCGGCGGGATCCCGCGGATCCAGGGAGGCGGAAGCCGTGTCGGACACACCACCTCCACACTGTGTGAACAGGTCACCCGAGGGTGACGGCCTCACCGTCTCCGGCGACGCGCACTGCCGTCTGCGTCACCGTGCGGGTAAGCGCCTCCCCTGCGGCGTCCCCGACGAGCCGGAGCATCTGCCCCTCGATGCCGACCGGGTGATCAGGCCGGGAGGCCTGGACGGCGCGGGGATACGTGACCAGCCGCACGTCATACCGTGTGGCCGGTCGCGAACAGGGCAGATGTCGCTCCATGGCCAAGGCGGAGCGAACACGGGCGGTCGGTGAGGGGGACCGGAAGCGGCGGTCCGATGCTCGCGCGGCGCGCCGGACGGGTGAACCGGGCCGGGGGATATATCTGTATTCGGTGCCCTTTGTTCCGGACCTCGCATCGTGATCGCGCTCATCGTCAGCCACTTCGTCCTGGCGGCCTGCGCGGGCCCGCTGGTACGCCGGCTCGGCCGGCTCGCCTTCCTGGTGCTGGCCCTCCCCCCGGCCGTGACGACGGTGTGGGCGGGCACCCGGTGGGCCGAGGCGGCCTCCGGGCGGGCCGACACCTGGTCCTGGGAGTGGATCCGCGCCTACGACGCGTCCGTCGCCCTGCGCCTCGACGCGCTCGCGGAACTGATGGTCCTGCTGGCGGCGGGCGTGGGGACACTCGTCCTGCTCTACTGCGTGTCGTACTTCACCGACGACTCACCCCAACTCGCCCCCTTCGCAGGGAATCTGCTGGCGTTCGCCGGTGCCATGACCGCGCTGGTCCTCGCCGACGACCTGATCACGCTCTACGTGTTCTGGGAGCTGACCACCGTCTTCTCCTACCTGCTGATCGGTCACACCAGCCGGCGCAAGCAGAACCGCCGATCCGCCCTCCAGGCCCTGACGGTTACCACACTCGGCGGACTCGCCATGCTGGTCGGCTTCCTGATCATCGGTCAGGAGGCCGGTACCTACCGCATCTCCGCCATCGTGGCCGATCCGCCCGGCCCGACCTCCGCCGTGTCCGTCGCCGTCGTGCTCGTGCTCTGCGGCGCTCTGTCCAAATCGGCGATCTGGCCCTTCAGCCTGTGGCTGCCGAACGCCATGGCGGCACCCACCCCCGTCAGCGCGTATCTGCACGCCGCGGCCATGGTCAAGGCCGGCGTCTACCTGGTGGCGCGGCTGGCACCCGCCTTCGCGGACGTACCCGTGTGGCGGCCGGTCGTCCTCGTGCTGGGGGGCGCGACCATGCTGCTGGGCGGCTGGCGGGCGCTGCGGCTCAACGACCTGAAGCTCGTGCTGGCCTACGGAACCGTGAGCCAGCTCGGCTTCCTGGTCGTACTCGCCGGCGCCGGAAACCGGGACGCGGCGCTCGCCGCCGCGGCGATGATCCTGGCCCACGCCCTCTTCAAGGCCGCGCTCTTCCTCGTCACCGGCATCGTCGACCACACCGCCGGCACGCGGGACCTGCGCAGGCTCTCCGGCCTCGGACGCGGCAGACCCCAGCTCCTGGTGGTCGCCGTGCTCGCCGCGGCGTCCATGGCCGCCCTGCCCCCACTCCTCGGGTTCGCGGCCAAGGAGGCGGCGTTCGAGGCGCTGCTGCACGGTGACACGGCGGACCGGTGGACACTGGCCGTGGTCGTCGTGGGCTCCGCGCTGACCGTCGCCTACACCCTCCGCTTCCTCTGGGGGGCCTTCGCCCGGAAGCCCGCGATCGCGGACACCCCGGGGCACAGGGTCGGCGCCGCGTTCCTCGCCCCGCCCGCCGTGCTGGCCGTCGCGGGGCTCGTCCTCGGCCCCGGCGTCGGGTGGACGGACCCGTTGTTCGCCGCCTACGCCGACAACTTCCCCGCCCCCGCCCACCCTTACCACCTCGCGCTCTGGCACGGCTTCGGGACGGCCCTGCTGCTGTCCGTCCTGGCCTGGGCCGCCGGGGCCCTGCTCTTCGCCGGGCGCGGGCGCGTCACGGCGTTCTCCCGGCGCGTCGCCTGGCCGACCGCCGACAGCGTCTTCGGTCATCTCCTCCTCGGCCTGGAACGGGTTGCCCTCCAGGTCACCGGCTTCGTCCAGCGCGGCTCACTCTCCGGCTACCTGGCCATCACCCTGCTGGTGATGCTCACCGGCCAGCTCGCCGTCCTGGTCACCGACCGGCCCTGGGAGGGGGCGGCCGCCCCTCGCGTCTGGGACACCCCGCTCCAGGGCGCCCTCGCCCTGCTGACCTGTGCGGCAGCCCTCTCCTGCCTGACCGTCAGCCGCCGTATGAAGGCGGTGGTCCTCGCGGGGCTGACCGGCTACGGGGCCGCGCTGCTCTTCGTCGTCCAGGGCGCGCCCGACCTCGCGCTCACCCAGTTCTGCGTCGAGACCGTGTCGATGATCGTCTTCGTGCTCGTCCTGCGCCGGATGCCGGTCCGCTTCGAGGAGCCGATCGGCACCTGGCGGAGGGCGCTGCGCATCCCGGTCGCGCTCGGCGCCGCGGCGACGGTCGGCGTGGGCGTGTGGGTGGCCGGGGCGGCGCGCACCGCCGAACCGGCGGGTGCCGCGATGGTCCAGGAGGTCGCCGACCACGGCCTCAAGGACGTGGTCGCCACCATCCTCGTCGACCTGCGGGCCTGGGACACCCTGGGGGAGTCCGCCGTTCTCGCGGCGGCCGCGATCGGCGTCACGAGCCTCATCTACCTCCACCGGCGCGGCGAGACGGCCGCGGACAGGGAGGAACTGAAGGGCGAGACGGCTTGGGCCCTGTCCACCGGCCGGCTGACCGGCCTGCCCCAGGGGGACGACACCGCGCCCGAACGCGACTGGCTCGCCGCCGGATCCACCCTCGCGCCCGAACACCGCTCCGTCGTCTTCGAGGTGGTCGCCAGACTGCTCTTCCACCCGATCCTCGTGCTCTCCCTCTACCTGCTGTTCTGCGCGGAGAACATGCCCGGAGGAGGCTTCGTCGCCGGACTCGTGGCGGGCCTCGCGCTCATCACCCGCTATCTGGCGGGCGGCAGGTTCGAACTCGCCGAAGCCGCACCCCTGCAGCCGGGACTCTTCACCGGCCTCGGCCTGTTCGTCTCCACCGGCGTCGCCCTCGGGGGGCTCGCCGAGGGAACCGTGCTGCACGCCTGGACGTACCACGGCCACCTCCCCCTCTTCGGCGACTACCACCTGAGCACCTCGGTCCTCTTCGACTTCGGCGTCTACCTGCTGGTCCTCGGGGTGGTCCTGGACATCGTCCGGGCGCTGGGCGCCAAGGTCGACCGGCAGATCGAGAGGGCCGCGGGCGCACTCGCGCCGGCGACGGACACCGGGCGGGGGGAACCGAACCGATGACCATGAGCTTCTCGCTCCTCGCCACCGCCGCCGTGCTCTGCGCCGTCGGCGGCCTGCTCATGCTCACCCGCCCTCTCACCCGCATCCTGCTGGGCGCGGTGATCGCGGGCAACGGCATCAACCTGCTGGTGCTGTCCGCGACGGGGACGGCCGGTGCCGCACCGCTGCTCTACGGGGTGCCGCTGCGCCGGATCACCGACCCCCTGCCCCAGGCGATCGCCCTCACCGCCATCGTCATCACCCTCGCCACCACGGCGTTCCTGCTCGCCATGGCCTACCGCGGCTACCAGCTCACCGGCACGGACGAGGTCCACGACGACCTCGAGGACCGCCGGATCTTCCTCCGCGCCGAGGTCCTCGGCATGCGGGCCGAACTCCGTGAGGAGTACCGGGCGGAGTCAGGCCGTACTCGCACCGAACGCGCCCGCTACCGGGAGCAGCACCGGGAGCTGCGGGCCCGGCTGCGGGCCGACCGGGCCCTGCAGGCCCGTGGCCGGGACGCCGGCGGAGACCTGTGGAACGACGTACTGGGAGCCGACCCGGAGGATTATGTGAACGACGACGACCGCACCGACGGCGGGTCCACCGGCCCCGGGCCGAAGCCCGGCCCAGGCCCCGCGGCGGGCCCCGGCGGGGGAGACCCCGCGGCGGGCCCCGGTGGGGGAGCCGCCGGATGAACGCCCTCGTCCCGCTGCCCGTCCTGCTGCCGTTCTGCGCCACCGGGCTGAGCCTCGCGTTCGGCACCAGGCTCGCACGCTTCCAGCGCGTCATCAGCGTCGCCGTGCTCTCCGCCGTGCTCGCCCTCTCGGTGACCCTGATGATCGCCGCCGACCGGCAGGGCCCCCTCGCCGTCGACCTCGGGGACTTCGCGCCGCCGCTGGGGATCACGCTGGTCGCCGACCGCCTGGCCGGGCTGATGCTGACCGTCTCCTCGGCCGTGACCCTCCTGGTGCTGGTGTACTCCCTCGGCCAGGGCATGGCCGACCGCGACAAGAAGACACCCGTCGCCGTCTTCCACCCCGCCTACCTCATCCTGGTCGCCGGGGTGTCCCTCACCTTCCTGGCGGGCGACCTCGTCAACCTCTACGTCGGCTTCGAGATCATGCTGGTCGCCAGCTTCGTCCTGCTCACGCTCGGCGGCACAGGACCCCGCATCAGGGCGGGCTCCACCTATGTGATCATCTCGCTCTTCTCCTCGATGCTCTTCCTGACCGCGATCGCCATGACCTACGCCGCGGCGGGAACCGCCAACCTCGCCCAGCTGGCCGTCCGGCTGGGCGAACTCCCGCAGGGTGTGCAGACACTGATCCAGGCCATGCTGCTCACCGTCTTCGCCATCAAGGCCGCGGTCTTCCCCGTGGCGGCCTGGCTCCCCGACTCCTACCCGACCGCCCCCGCCCCCGTCACCGCAGTGTTCGCCGGGCTGCTGACCAAGGTCGGCGTCTACTGCATGCTGCGGGTGGAGACCCTGCTGTTCCCCGGGAACCGGCTCGGCGACCTCCTGATGGCCGTGGCCCTCGCGTCGATGACCGTGGGCATCCTCGGAGCGGTCGCGCAGACCGACCTCAAGCGGCTCTTCTCCTTCACCCTGATCAGCCACATCGGCTACATGGTCTTCGGCATCGGCCTCGCCACCCCCGCCGCGTACGGCGGCGCGATCTTCTACGTGGCACACCACATCACCGTCCAGACCACCCTCTTCCTCGTCGCCGGACTGATCGAACGCCGGGGCGGCACCAACGAACTCACCCGGCTCGGCGGACTGGCCCGCTCGGCTCCGCTGCTCGCCGTCCTCTTCTTCGTTCCCGCGATGAACTTCGCGGGCATCCCGCCGCTTTCAGGGTTCATCGGAAAGCTCGGTCTGATGCGGGCGGGCGTCGCGGACGGGAGTGTCTGGGCCTGGGTACTCGTGGCAGGGGCGACGGCGACGAGCCTGCTCACCCTGTATGTGATGGCCAAGATCTGGAATCTGGCCTTCTGGCGGACCGAGCCACCGGGCCAGGCCGCCTACGGCACGGTGCTGGAGACCTCCGACGACAGCGACGACGACGACGACACGGACGCCGGGCCGGACCGGATCCCGGGCACCGGCGACGAAGGGGTGGGGCCGGTCACCGCTCCCGCGGCCACCATGCTCGGGAAGGCCGTCACCACCACGGTGCGGCCCCCCTGGGCGATGACCGCCGCCACCGCCGGAGCCGTCCTGCTCGGGCTGGCCTTCACCGTCCTGGCCGGTCCGCTGACGGCCTTCACCGACCGTGCGGCTGACGAACTCGTCGCCCGCCGGCCGTATGTGGAGGAGGTGCTCGGCCCGTGAGGCGTCTGATCACCTTCTCGTACCGGAACCCCGAACTTCCGCCCTACAGCGTCGAGTTCGCGGGCCGCCGGCGCCGTGTCCTGGACCTCCCGCTGATCGCCTGGCTCACCCTGATCTGGGTGCTGCTCTGGTCCACCCTGACCTGGGCCAACGTCGTCACCGGTGTGGTCGTCGCCGTCACCGTCTGCCTGGCGTTCCCGCTGCCCCAGGTCGACCTGGGCCTTCGGCTGCACCCCTGGGGCATCCTGCGGCTCGCCGGCTACCTCCTCTACGACATGTACACCTCGGGGGTGCGCGTCACCCGGCAGATCTTCGCCGGCCGTCCGCACCGGCCCGCGGTCATCGCCGTACCGCTGCGCTGCCGGAGCGACCTGATGCTCGCCGCGACCGCGGTGACCGTGTCCAACGTGCCGGGCGGCGCCGTCGTTGAGGTGCGCAGGGCCACCGCCACTCTCTTCCTGCACGTCCTGGACGCGGACCGGCCGGAGGAGCTGGAGTCCGCCAGGCGGCAGGTCTGGAAGCTGGAGGAGCTGACGGTGCGCGCCTTCGGCACCCGGGACGAGATCGCGAGGGTGTCCGAACCGCCACCCGCCGCCGGAACCGGCGGCGCAGAGGAGGAGTCATGAGCGGTCCCGAGAACGTCGACCGGGTGCTGATCACCGCCGGCGTCGTCCTCGTCGTCGTCGCGGGCGCGCTGCTGCTCGTCCGGGTCAGCCGCGGCCCCTCGATGCTCGACCGGGCCATCGCGCTGGACGTCTTCGCCGCCGTGGTCATCGCGGGCCTGGGCGCCAAATCCGCCTACGCCCGTGACTCGTTCTACTTCCCGATCATGCTCGTGCTGGCCTTCCTCGGCTTCACCGGTTCGGTGGGCATCGCCCGCTTCATCGCCGTACGCGACAAACCGCAGCCGCGCCGCGGTTCCGCCGGGAAGGGGGGCCGGGGGTGAGCCCGTGGATCCAGGTCCTGGACACCGCGGGGGCGGTCCTCGTGCTCGTCGGCGCGGCGATCTGCCTCCTCGGTGTGGCCGGCATGCTGAAACTGCCCGACGTCCTGTCGCGCAGCCACGCGGCGACCAAACCCCAGACGCTCGGTCTGCTGCTGGTGCTCGCCGGGGTCGGGCTGAGGCTGCGTGGAGGCATGGACCTGGCCACACTGGGGCTCATCGGCTTCTTCCAGCTGATGACGGGCCCCGTGGCCGCCCACCTCGTCGCGCGATCCGCCTACCGGACGGGCCAGATCGAGCGCGGTGAACTCCTCTTCGACGACCTCGACGCGCAGCTGACCGAACCGGAGCCCCGCCGCCAGGAGGACTCCGGCGAGGGGCGGGGTGCCACGCCGGACTGAGCGAGGCCGGTGAATGTTCCGAATGTCCGTGCGGAGACCGCCCGGTCTGCGATGATGCCGCCCGGGAAGAACCGGACGCTGGGGGGCGTATGTCGGATACGGGTACGGTGCTGCGCGAACTGCGCGGCGCCCAGAAGTCGTCCAAGGGTGTTTCGCTCTACTCGCGGTACGTGAACAGACCGGCCGGGCGACTGCTCGCCGCCGGTGCGTTCCGAATCGGACTGACGCCTAATCAAGTCACGCTGGTGAGCGCGGTGTTCACCTTCACGGCCGTGGCGGCGGTGGCGCTCGGCGAGCCCTCCTGGAAGCTCGGCGCACTCGTGTACGCCGGGCTGGTGGCCGGCTTCGCCTTCGATTCGGCCGACGGGCAGCTCGCGCGGCTCACCGGGCGGGGCGGACCGGACGGGGAGTGGCTCGACCACGTCGTGGACTGCGCGAAGATGATCCTCGTCCACACCGCGGTCCTCATCTCCTTCCACCGCTTCGGAGGGGTGCCCGGGGAAGGGTGGCTGCTGCTCCCGCTCGGCTTCCTCTTCGTCGCCGTGCTCACCTTCTGCGCGGGACTGCTCCGCGAGCAGCTCGGCAAGGCGGCGGGCCCGGCGCCGGCCACCGGGGCCGCGCCCTCCGGGATCCGCGCCGTGGCGCTGCTGCCCGCGGACTACGGGGTCTTCTGCCTGGTCTTCCTGCTGCTCGGCTCGCCCGGGGCGTTCCGCACCGGGTACGCCGTACTCGCCGCCGTGCACGCCGTGTTCCTGGTGGCGTTCCTGGGCAAGTGGTTCAGGGAGCTGAGAGCGCTCCGGGCGGGCTGACGAGCACGTCCAGGGCCCGGCGCAACTGGGTGCTGGACGTGTGGACCGTGTACGGGAAGTAGACGACCTCGACGCCGACCTCCGCGAAGTCCCGCTCCAGGCGCTCGCCCTTCTCCGTCCCCCGCCAGTCGTCGCCCTTGAAGATGACGTCGAAGCGGACCTGCTGCCAGGTCTCGACCTTGTCGGGCACGGTCTCCACGAACGCCGCGTCCACGTACCGCACACTGCGCACGATCTCGAGCCGTTCGGGCAGCGGGATCACCGGCCGGTGGCCCTTGGCCAGGGCGGCCATCTCGTCCGAGACGACCCCCGCCACCAGGTAGTCGCACTGACTGCGGGCGTGCCTGAGGATGTTCAGGTGGCCGACGTGGAACAGGTCGTACACCCCCGGCGCGTACCCGACCCTGTGCTGCACCATCCGTTCTCTCCCCCCACGGTGGAACTGGTGCGAACGACCTTACTGTGAAGAACACTTGTGCATCCCGTGAACGGATAAGCTCGAAGCAGAGGCTGTTCCGGGGGGAAGGCGATCATCCGTTGTCAGCTGCAGAGCATCAGAGACCGTTCGGCGACCGCAGAATCCTCGTGGTTTCCACCAACTACGCCCCCGAGCTGACGGGTATCGGCCCCTACGCCACCCAGCTCGCCGAGCACTGGGCCGCCTCGGGCGCCAGGACCGAGGTCCTGACCGGCATGCCCCACTACCCGGCCTGGCGGGTCGACGAGCGGTACAGGGGCGCCTGGCGGCGCGAGGAGAGCCGTCAGGGGGTACGCGTGCACCGGCGGCGTCACTATGTGCCGCCCCGTCAGACGGCCCTACGACGGGCGGCGTTCGAGGCGTCCGTACTCCTGCACGGAGTGCTCGCGCCTCCCTCCGTACGTCCCGACGCGGTCGTCTCCCAGATGCCCAGCCTCGCGGGCGGCGTGATCGGGGCACGGCTGGCGCGGCGCCACCGCGTCCCGCACATACCCGTCGTCCAGGACCTGATGGGCGCGGCGGCCGCACAGAGCGGCATACGCGGTGGGGACAGGGCAGCCGCCGTCGCGGCGAGGGCCGAGCGGTACGCGCTGCGCGGAGCGGCCCTCGTCGGAGTCATCCACGAGAGCTTCGTCGAGGGCGTGACCGCCCTCGGGGTGGACCCCGGACGCATCCGGGTGGTCCCCAACTGGACCCATGTGGAGAGCCCTTCCGGCGACCGGGCCGCCACCCGCGCACGGCTCGGCTGGAGCCCTGACACCCCCGTACTTCTGCACTCCGGGAACATGGGCCTCAAACAGGGCCTGGACGTCCTCGTCGCACTCGCCCGGCTCGCCCCGGACATCAAGGTCGTCCTGATGGGCGACGGCAACCAGCGGGACCCGCTGCGTGAACGGGCCGCGGGACTGGAGAACCTCCAGTTCCTCCCGCCGGCGGCCGCCGAGGACTTCACCGACATCCTCGCGGCCGCGGACGTACTGGCGGTGACCCAGCGGGCCTCCGTGCTGGACATGAGCGTGCCGTCCAAGCTGACCTCGTACTTCGTGTCGGGGCGCCCGGTCGTGGCGTCCGTCGCCGGTGAGGGCGGTACCGCCGACGAGGTACGGCGCTCGGGGGCGGGCGTACTCGTGGCCCCGGAGGATGCGGCCGCGCTCCTCACCGTCGTCCGCACCCTGGCCGCCGACCGCGCGGCGGCGGACGCGCTGGGCGCCAACGGCCCGCTCTACGTGGCGCGGCACCTGGGCAGGGAGGCGGGACTCGCCCGCTTCGACGCGCTGCTCACCGAGGCGCTCGAGGGTGCCGGATCCACCGCACCGGGGACCGGCGCCGCGCGGACAGGGGACATCCAAGGGGGAGAAGGCCGATGACACATCCGATCCGCCCGGCGGACGACCACGACGAACCGGCGCTGCTGCGGGACCAGTTCCGCCAGCTCCTGCGCTATCGCGCGCTGCTCGTCACCGGTGTCGTGGTGGGCCTGCTCGGCGGGGCCTTCCTCGCGCTCAGCGGTGACGACACCTACACGTCCACCGGCGAGGTGCAGGTGCGTTCCGCCACCTCCGACCCCTTCGCCACCGGAGCCTCCGCGGACAAGGGCATCAACATCGGTTCCGAGCGCCAGACCGCCGTCAGCGACACCGTCGGCGACCTGGCGGCCGCGACCCTGCTGAAGGAGGGCGACGACGTCACCGCGCGCAAGCTCCTCATGGGTCTCCAGGTGACCAACCCGCCCAACACCCTCACCCTGCGCTTCTCGTACACCGGGGACACCCCGGAGCAGGCCCGCTCCCGTGCCGAAGCCCTGGCCAACGCCTACCTCGCGCACCGCAAGGCGCGTACCGAGGAGAGCATCGACAACATGGCGAACGGCTACCGCGCCCAGCTGAAGCCGCTCGAGGAGAAGCGCGACCTGCTGGAGGAGCGGACCGGTGTCGACGCCGCGGACGACGTCAGCAGCGCCCGCGCCAACATCATCGTCTCCATCTCCGAACTGAGCCGGAAGATCAGCGAACTGGGCGCGCTGGACACCACCCCCGGCTACCTCAACAAGAAGCCGGTGGCCCCCACCGAGCCCAGCGGCCCGGGGCTGCCGCTGCTCCTCGGGCTCGGCGCGGTCGTCGGCCTCGCCCTCGGGCTGCTGCTCTCCTGGGTCCGGCTGGTCTTCGACCCCGCCGTGCGCTCACCCCGCGAACTGGTCCGCTCGCTCGGCGCGCCGCTGCTCGGCACCCTGCCCAGGGAGCGGGCCGCCACGGGAACCCTGCTCGCCATCGGACGGAGCGGGTCGCGGCTCGCCGAGGAGTACCGCGCCGTCGCCTTCCGGCTCGCCTACGACCCGTCGTTCGCCGAGCGGCGCCGCCTCCTGGTGACCGCGCCGCGCGGGGACAACGCCGCCGCGTCCGCCGCCGCGGTCAACCTGGCCGCCGCCTTCGCCGAGATGGGACGGGACGTCCTGCTCGTCGAGGCCGACCTGCGCACCCCGTCCCTCGCCCGCGACCTGGGGCCGGCGGCCCACGAGGTCAGGCCGCCCCGCTGGGCCGCCGAGGAGGGCGACCGCACCTGGCCCGCCGGAGGACGCAGCAACGTCGACGTCCCCGGTTCAGGGGCCTTCGCACTGGTGGCCGGGGTCCCCGCGGACAACGTGCCGCGCGCCCTGACCTCCGCGTCCGTCGGACGCATCGTCGCCGAGGCCGACCGGCCCGGAGCCGTGGTCATCGTCCTCGCCCCACCGGTGCTGTCGTACGCCGACGCCGTGGCCCTCGTCGACCGGGTCGAGGGAGTCATGATCGTCTGCGACCCCCGTGAGGTGCACCGAAGCGACCTGGAACGCATCCGCGAGATCATCGGAGCCTCCGGAGGGTCGGTGCTCGGCGCCCTGCTCCACCCGGGGCGCGGCAGGCTCGGTCGCGCCGACCGCCGGCCCAAGTCCTCCCGCAGGCGGACCGGAGGCGGGCCGCCTGACGGGCCCTCCACGGGCGGGGAGAGCCAGGAGACCGGAGGCGACCCCACCGAGACCATGGGGCTGCGCTCCGTCACCCTTCCGGGGGCGCGCCGGTGAGAGCCCGCACCGCGATCATCGCCTCGGTCGCGGACCAGGGCGTGGCGGCCCTCACCAACATCCTGGTGCTGGTCGCCGCCGCCCGGCTCTCCACCGTCGCCGACTTCGCCCGCTTCTCCGCCGTCTACCTCGTCTTCACGGTGCTGCTGGGAGTCTTCGGCGCGTACACCGGCCAGCCCTTGGTGCTGAAGCGCGGTGACGGCGAGGAGACCCGGGAGGCGTGCCGCTCGGCCTTCGTGTTCACCGTCGCCGCATCGGCCGCCCTCGGCGCGCTGCTGGCCGGGGTCTGCGTACTCCTGCCCGGGGACACCGCGCGCGCCCTGACCGTGCTCGGCCTCGTGCTGCCGGTGGTGCTCGGACAGGACTCCCTGCGCTACGCCTTCTCCACCCTCCGGCGGCCCCATCTCGCGCTGAGTTCGGACCTGGTGCGACTGCTCTGCGTGCTGGGCGTCCTGTCCGCCCAGGAGTACGGGACCGGCCCCGACCGGCTGATCGCCGTGTGGGGACTGTCCGCCCTGCCCGCCCTCCTGCTCTCCGCCGCCCTGCTGCACCGGGCGACCGCCGGAACGCCGGTGCGGCTGCGCCCCCTGATGCGGCGCGGGTACCTGGGGGCGCGCTTCGTCGTCGAGTTCGGGGTGGGCAACGCGACAAGTCAGCTGTCGGTGCTCGGCCTGGGCGCCGTCGGCAGTCCGCTCCTGGTCGGCGCGCTGCGCGGGGCGACCACGCTGTTCGGGCCGCTGAACGTGCTGTACACCTCCGCCACCTCCTTCGGCCCGCCGCTGCTGGGCCGCGTCACGGACGAGCGGCGCCGGGTGCGTGCCACCGGGGCGCTCGCGGCCGTGCTCGCGCTCACCGCCGCCCTCTGGGCCGCGGCCCTGATGCTGCTGCCCGACCGTGCTGGACGCGAACTCCTGGGCGACACCTGGCCGGTGGCGGCCTCGCTCCTCCCGGCGACCGGCAGCCAGTACGCCGCCATGGCCGCCGGGACCTGTGGACTGCTCGCCCTGCGCATGCTCGATCCGCGTACGACGCTGAGCATCCAGGTGGTCTTCTCGCTGACCGCCGTCGCCTTCATGGCCGGCGGATACGTCCTGGGCGGGGTACCCGGCGCGGCCTGGGGGCTGTGCGTCGGGTCGGTCTGCAAGGCCGCCGCCACCTGGGCCAGGGTGGCCCGGATCCGGCGCCGGAAGCCGGTGCCCGACCACGCGGTCACCGCCGGCGCGCTGCCTTCTGCTCCTTGAACGTGCTGATCAGCAGCAGACACAGCGCGGCGATGGCCAGCTTCCCCGCCGCCTGGAGGAGCGGGCCGCGCAGCAGGATGAAGGTGTACCCGGCGATCAGCGGCGCTGCGACGGCCAGCACGCTCCCGGGGCCGGGTCCCGCCCGGGTGACGGCCAGCGCGTACCGGCGGTCGGTGCGCGCCACCGCGTAACCGATCAGTGCGAGCCCGCCGATCACCCCCGAGGCGCCGAAGTCGACCCAGAGCTCGGTCCAGAGCGGGGCCGAGAGGTTGGTCATCCTCAGTCCCATCCACTGCCCGACCCGGACCCCGGTGTCCTCCGGCTTCCCGCTCCACACCGCGCGAGGCACGAAGAACAGTGCGGAGCCCGACAGTTGGCGGCCGTAGGTGTGCCCCCGGGTGTCGACCCAGGAGATGGTGTTGGCGAACATCACCATCTGGTCGTAGTCCTTGGTCACCAGCGGCTCGAAGACCGACGCCGACTGCGCGGGCCGCTGCGCCTCGTCGTCGTACCGGAACTTGTCCGCGTACGGGAACACCACCAGCGCCCCCACCACGCCCGTCGCCAGCACCACGCGATAGATCGCGGCGCTGCTGGGGAACGCGGTGAACACGAAGGCCATCAGGACCGTCAGGAACCAGTAACGGGCGTTGGAGACTGGGTTGTTCACCACGAGATTCAGTGCCACCAGCGCCACCCACACCAGCGCCGTCGAGGGACTGCGCCTGGCCCGGTAGGAGGTCGCCAGACGGCGGGTGTAGAAGAGCAGCGCCAGCAGCGCCGGGACCTGGCCGAAGCCCTTGACGAACGCCGAGCCGACGTTGGACCCCTCGGCGGCCACCCCGGTCGCCGCGACGGTCTCGTTGATCTCCTGACGGCTGGAGAAGAACACCGAGGGCCCGCCCAGCTTCAGCACGTAGAACGCGCTCGCCGCGAAGGCCACCAGTACCAGCAGCCGCAGCCGCACCGGATGCGCCACGGCCGGTCCCGTACCCGGGCTCCGTGGGGAGGGCGTCCGGCGCCGCAGCGGTCGCCGCGAGGCCAGCAGTGCTCCCAGATCGAAGGCGGCGCATCCGACGAGGACCATCGCGATGGCCGTCACCAGGTCCTGGCGCGGTCCCACCATCGGCGTCGGCGTCTGCCCGATCACCACCTGGGCGAAGGGGGCCACACCCATCGCGATGTACACGAACATCCAGAAGACGCCCTGGAGCAGCCTCCGCCGGGTGGAGAGGATCATCGTCGCCAGCCGTGCCCCCGCATAGCAGGTGAGCACCAGCTGGAGCCAGTACGCGGTGTCCCGGACGCCGCCGCCGGGCTGAGCGGCGATCACCGCGGGCAGGAAGCACACCAGACCCAGGATGAGCGGAACGGACAGGGCGCGCGACAGCATCGTCCAGGTGATCGGCTGCCCCGGCGGTTCGCCTCCGGGGGGCGCGGCGGCCGTCCGGCCGGGTACGGCCCCCACCGTCTCGTGCACGGACGTCATGACCCCCCGATCACCGGCTCTCACGGGCCCGTCAGCCGTCCTCCTGGCCCGCGCACACTCTAACGAATCCGCCCACATGAGGTGATGAGATGACTAGTCTGTGAACGGTCGGACGAGATTCAGGGGGACTCTGGTGAAAATCCTGCACGTTGTCACGCTCCATACTCCGGATCACGCCTTCGGCGGTCCGACCCGGGTGGCGTTCAACCTCTCCAAGGTCCAGCGGGAGCACGGGGACGACGCGCGTGTCATGGCGCTCGGCGACGGCTTCCCCGGAGGCGGACTCCCCCGTCAGGTCGAGGGAGTTCCGGTCCACCTCTTCCAGGCGCGGCACCTGCTCCCGATGTTCGAGGTCAGCGGGATCACCTCCGCCAAGCTGCTCGGCACCGCCCGCCGCATGATGCGGGGCGCCGATCTCGTACACGTCCACCTGATGCGGGACCTGGTGACCCTGCCCGTGGCGCTCCTCGCCCTGGCGACCCGTACGCCCCTGGTCGTCCAGACCCACGGCATGATCGACCCCACCGAGAAGAAGGTCGCCCAGCTCACCGACCTCCTCGGGGTCCGCAAGGTCCTGCGGGAGGCGGACGCCGTCCTCCATCTGACCGAGATGGAACGCCTCGACGTGAACGCCGTCGCCGCCCCCGTTCCGCTCACCCGCACCGTACGGCTGGTCAACGGGGTCCGTCCGCAGGAGCGCAAGCCTGCCCGTGAGCCCGGCCGCCCGCCCACCGTGCTCTACCTCGCCCGGATCCAGGAGCGCAAGCGGCCCGAGGACTTCGTCGCGGCGATGCCGCACATCCTCTCCCGTCATCCGGACGCCCGCTTCGTGCTCGCCGGGCCGGACACCGGTGCGCTCGCCGGCACCCTCGCGCTGGCCCGGAAGCTGGGAGTGGCCGACTCCCTCGACCACGTCGGGCCGCTGGAGCACGAGGACGTCCTGGCCGCCGACCGTGAGGCGGACGTGTACGTACTGCCGGCGATCGAGGAGCCGTTCCCGGTCTCGGTCCTGGAGGCGATGTCCGTCGGCACCCCGGTCGTCATCACCCGCACCTGCGGGCAGGCCCCCGATGTGGCGGGGGCCGGATCGGGCCGGGTGATCGACAGCAGGGTCGGCGAGGACGACGCCAACGCGCGGAAGGTCGCCGACGCCGTACTGGAGCTCCTGGAGCCCGAGGCCAACGACCGCGCGGGCAAGGCCGCGTGGACGCTGGTCAACGAGCAGTTCACCATCGAGGCGGTCACCCGTACTCTCCGGCAGACCTACGAGGACGTGGTCCGCCGGAGAGCCTGAGCGGTCAACCGGTCCTGCCCTCACGCGACTTCAGGGCGATCTGCCAGCGGTAGAAGCTCATGGCCAGAGCGAAGTCCAGCCCCGCGCGTCCGTCCAGGAACCCCCGCCGGTAGACGTACATGTAGGCGAACGACACCAGCGGCTTGAACGGCGCCTTGTGGAAGAGCTGCCCCTGACGGGACTTGACCTTCCTGACCTGCTCCTTGACCTCGGGGTGCTGTTCCAGCCACGCCTCCCAGTCCGAGTAGCGGTTGTGCCGCTCGAACCACGCGGTGACCGGGTCGAGGTCCTGGTGCTCGATGGGGTTGCTCAGGGCCTCCACCGTGGCGGCGACCGGCTGGTAGTGCCCCTCGACCTCTCCGATGCCCGGCGCGGCGAGGTCGCCCACCTCGGGGTAGTGGCACCGGGTCCGGTCCGTCAGCGACCGCTTGCGGATCGTGTACCCGTGCCGCAGCCGCTTCCCCGAGAACCAGTAGCCCAGGGGGATGTCGTAGGCGGCCGGCTTCGGCGCGGCCGGGTCGGAGAAGATCCGGCGCAGCTCCGCCAGCAGTCCCGGGCTCAGCCGTTCGTCACCGTCGAGCAGCAGAATCCAGTCCAGGTCCGTGCGGACGTTCTCCAGGCACCACTGCTTCTTGCGCGGATGCCCGCCGTCCCAGGTGTACGTGACCACTTCGGCCCCGCACTCCTCGGCGATCTTCGCCGTGTCGTCGGTGCTGTGGGAGTCCACCACGACGACCGCCTCGAAGTGGCCCAGGACCGACTTCACGGCCTCGGCGATGTTCAGGCCCTCGTTCTTCGTGGGGATCGCCACGGCTATGGGCAGCTTGTTCATCAGTTGTCTCCTTGAGGCAGCCAGGCGTAGCAGCCTGTGGAGGTGAAGGCGCGGGCTGACGCCGGGACGGTGAGGGACACCGGCTTGCCGGTGGCCGAGGAGCCCGAGTCCAGTGCCTTGCCGCCGGCCCCCGTCAGCTGCCAGCTGCACGCGTCGGTCGGTGAGGGCGCCCGGTAGCGGCCCGGGCGCAGGGCACTGCCCTTGTACGTGCCGTCGGCGTATCCGCGTGCCGCCTCGTCGACGAGGTCCTGGTGCTGGGGGCAGAGGTGGGTCACGGCCGGCTTCGCGTCGGTGACCTCGTCGGAGACGATCGCGGCCACGGCGATGTCCCGGTCGGCCTTGACCAGGTAGCGGAGCCGGTCACAGGTCTCCTGTCCCGTCTGGAGTACGGCCGCGGGATCCATCCCCTTCGGTACGCGGTCGGTCAGGAACTCCTTCTGCTTCGCGGTGAAGGACCCGGTGGCCGGGGTGATCTCCCCGGCGGGGGCCTTCGTGGTGGCGCCGGGCTTCTGTGGCTGCGGGGCCGGGGTACCGGCCGCCGGACCGGCGACGGAGGGCGTGGCGGAGACCGCCGCGGACGGCGTGCTGCCCGCGGCGGCCTCCTTCCCTCCGTCGCCGGACCCGCCGGACCCGCCGGACGAGCCGCAGCCGGCCAGCACCGCCGTCGCGAGTGCGACGGCGGCGCCGGCCAGGAACGGATGCCTCATTCAGACGTCCTCAGTGCGTAGTGCGCGCTGACCTGGGATCCGCTCAGCGCGGTGGGGTACACGGCGGTCTCGTCGATCTGGCCGCCGAAGAAGTTGCTGGTCGGACGGCTCGGCCAGCCGGACAGGTTGTCACCGCCGACCCGCCAGTACCCGGGGTAGTTCTCGTTCGCCGTCCAGAGCGGGTTCGACGCGCGCAGCTGCCCGTCGACGTACAGCGCCATGCCGCCGGTGCCCTGGGTGGCGACGACGTGGTGCCACTCGCCGTCGTTGTAGGCCCCGGTGGTGGTCACCGTGCGGTAGCCACCGCTGTAGACGCCGAAGACCAGCCGCCCGTTGTTGGCCATGTAGACCTGCTTGTCGTACTTGGTGCTGTTCTGCATCGTCAGGTTCCCGAACCCGATGATCTTGCCGCCCCTGGTGGTGGTCGTCTTGATCCAGGTCTCCACCGAGTAGCGGGTCGGCTGCGCGTGCAGCTTGTTGCTGTAGGCGTACTCGGTGGAGCCGTCGAAGCCGATGGCGGTCGAGTCGCCCGCGATCGCGGCCGGTGTCTGCCGGTAGGCCGGCGCGTTGCGCATGAAGCCGCTGTTCAGCCCGCCCGTGCTGTCCGCCGCGAAGGTGGAGGTGCCCTCGTCGTAGCGCCAGTACAGCGAGGCGCCGTCGGACAGGACCCGCGCCGGGTACGCCTGGGTGGAGGAGGCCACGGTCGCGGACTGGGCGGGGGACTTGGCGCTGGTGTTGGTGCCGTCGCTCGCCGTGATGCGGTACGAGTGCGTCTCGCCCGCCGCCACGTCGGTGTCCGTCCACCTCAGCTGCGGACGGTCCCAGAAGAGGGAGTAACCGGTGGTGGTGTGGACCGGGGTGCTCGCGCCGTCCTTGTAGATCCGGTAGGTCAGCTCACCGTCGTCGGTGTCGAAGCTGGTCTGCCAGTTCACATCGATCCGGCCCGGGGTGAGCGTCGTGAGGCTGACGTTGGGGACCCAGGGCGCGCCGGTGTCCGGTCCGTCGGCGAACCGGGTCAGTCCCTGCTGGCCGCCGCCGTTGACGGTGGTGAACTCCCCGCCGACCCACAGGTAGTGGCGGCCGCCCTTGTCGGTCTGCGTCATCACCCGGGGCCCGACGGGCTCGCCGATGCCGTCGTTGGTGTCCGGGAACCAGGGCAGGAGCGCCGGGTCGTCGACCGACTGCGCGAGCAGGTGCCTGCGCGGCTGGTCGGGGAACTCGCCCATGCTGGAGCAGTCATGGGCGTGGCTCCCGCTGTACAGGACGCCGGAGTGCACCAGGACGGCCTGGGTCGCGCCCAGACAGGTGTCCCGCCAACGCTGCTGGTAGTCGTCCAGGTCGATCGCGATCCGGCCGTCGAACACCCCGCCACCGGTGCCCTCGTTGGCGGTGTACAGCCCGGTCGCGTCGGCCGTCAGGTCCTGCACCGTCGAGGTGTTGGGGATGAATCCCGGGTAGCTCGTGGTCAGCGCGCCCGTGGTTGCGTCGACGACGGCCAGGGCGTGCGAGGTGGTCCCGTTGACGGCGAAGAAGTCACCGCCGAGTGCCACGTGCTCACCGTCGGGGGTCACCTGGACCGCCCGTGCCACCTCGTCGGCGTTCGCCGTCCACGGCAGCAGGCCGGCACCCGTGGTGACCGCGGCGAAGTGGTTCCTGGTCTGACCGCCGACGCTGGTGAAGTCGCCGCCCAGATAGACGGTGTCAGCGGTCACGTCCAGGGCGCGTACCGTCGCCGAGACGGAGATCTTGAAGTTCTGCCGCACCGTGCAGGTCGCGGTGTCGACGGCCGCGATGTTGCTGACCCCGACACCGTTGACCGCGCCGAACTGCCCACCCGCGTACAGCGTCGCGCCGTCCGGGGACAGGGCCAGCGCCCGTACGGTCGCCGTACCCGAGGACAGGGTGAACGACAGGTCGCACCCCGTCGGGGCACCGGTCGCGGCGTCGAACGCCGCGAAGTTGACGGCGGGCTGCTCCGAGGTGCCCGCCGGGGCGTCCGGCGGCCGGACGGTCGAGAAGGTGCCTCCCGCGTAGACCACCCCGTCATCGGCGGCCATCGACCAGACGATGCCGTTGGTCTGCCAGGTGGAGAGGTCGTCCGCGGTGATCGAGACCGGCGGTGTCAGCGCCGCCGCCGGTGACACCCCGGCCGCGGTCGCGGTCAGGGCACCGGCGAACAGGCAGAGTGCGGCGGACGCGGCCCGCACACGGCCGCTTCCCCCGGGTCTCCGCCCCGTGCTTGCGTTCATCATTCATCTCCGAAGGTGAGGACGAGCTGCGGCCGGTAGGCCGCGGTTGCCTCGCTCGACCAGATGCGGAGACTGTCCGTCCCGCTGCTGGTCAGGGCGAGTGAGGTGACGGAGCCGAGGGCCCCGTCCAGGGCCGGCGCGTCCAGCTCCACGGAGTAGTCGGTGGAGACGGAGGAAGCGCCGGTGATGCTGCCCAGCACGGACGTGGAGAGCGTCGGCCGGGTGTTGTAGGTGACCGCCGATTCGGTCCACGTGCCGGTGACCGGCACGATGCTGTGGCTCTCGGCCGATCCCGCCGTCGAGTCCGACGAGGTACGGAAGGTGAGCCGGGCCCCCGTGAGCACCTGCCCCGCCGGTGCCGCCGGCAGGGTGAAGCGCAGATAGCTCAGATAGGCCGTGGTGCCGCGCGAGGCGAGCTGGTTGTCGTTGTAATTCGTGTTCGCGGAGACGCTGTTGACGTACGCGTCCTCGACGGGCGTCAGGGTGACGGTGCTGCCGCCGGGCCCCGGCGCGGTACCGGCCAGGCCGTGGTGCGCCGCGACCTGCGCGGCGCTGAGCGCCGAGGGGTAGACCGCGGTCTCGTCGACCTGCCCGGCGAAGTAGTCGCTCGTGGGACGGTTCGGCCAGGCGTTGTTCATGGCGTCCCCGCCGACCCGCCAGTACCCGTTGTACGAGCGGTTGCCCGTCGCGGGATTCGTACCGACCGGCTCGCCGTCCACGTACAGGGCCATGCCCGACGGCCCCTGGGTGGCGACGACATGGTGCCAGTCACCGTCGTTGTACGAACCGGCGGAGGTCACGGTGGGCCTGGAGTTCCCGCTCTGGACACCGAAGGCGAGCCTGCCGTCGTCCGTGAGGTAGACCAGTTTGTCGGAGACGCTGCTCGTGTGGCCGCGCTCCGTACCGATGTTGTTGCCGTAGCCGATGATCCGGCCGCCCCGTGTCGTCGTGGTGCGGAACCACGTCTCGACGGAGTACGGGGTCGGTGAGGTGTAGTGGTGCAGCCGGTCGCTGTAGACGTACTCGTCCGTGCCGTTCAGGGACAGGGCGGACGACCCCGCCACGGCCGCGGGCGCGCTGCGGTAGGACGGCGCGTTCATGTACACGCCGCCGTCGCGGCTCTCGGAGGCGTCCGCGGCGAAGGCGCCGGAGGCCTCGTCGTACCGCCAGTACAGATCGGCTCCGTCGGCCAGCACCCGCTCCTGGTAGGGGGAGGCGGAGGACGCGGCCGTCACCGAGGCGGCGGGGGACAGCCCGCCGGTGTTCGTGCCGTCGCTCGCCGTGATCCGGTAGCTGTAGGTGCGGCCGGCCACCACGTCACGGTCGGTGAACGTCAGTTGGGGCCTGCTGAAGAACAGCGAGGAGCCCGTCGTCGTGTACACCGGCGTCGCACCGCCGTTCCGGTACACCCGGTACGTCAGCAGGCTGTCGTCCAGGTCGAGTGAGCTGCGCCAGCTCACCCGGACCTCGCCCGCCCGCGGCGCCGAGACGCTCACCGCCGGGGCGGCGGGCGCACCGGTGTCCGGGCCGCTCGCGAACCGGGTGAGCGCCTGCTGGCCGGTCCCGTTGACGGTGGTGAACTCCCCGCCCACCCAGAGGAAGTCCCTGCCCCCGCGCGAGGCCACCGTCAGCGCGCGCGGCCCGACCGGTTCACCGATCCCGTCGTTGGTGTCCGGGAGCCAGCCCAGCAGATCAGGGCTGTCCACGGACTGCGCGGTCAGGTGCTTGCGGGCCTGGTTGGGGAAGCCGCCCATCGTCGAGCAGTCGTGCACATGGCTGCCCGCGTACAGCACCCCCCGGTGGACCCGGAGAGCCTGCGTCGCCCCCTGGCAGGTGTCCCGCCAGCGCTGCCCGAAGCCGTCCAGTTCCATGGCGAGCCGGCCGTCGAAGGACGCGCCGCCCGCCCCCTCGCCCGCCGCGTACCAGCCATCGGACGCCTCGTCCGTGACGATGTCCTTGATGACGGCGGACGACGGGATGAAGGACGCGCCGTAGGCGCGGGTGACGGCGCCCGTGGACGCGCCGGTCACCGCGAGGGCGTGCGAGGCGGTCCCCCCGACGGTGAAGAAGTCACCACCGAGGAGCACGCTGTCCCCGTCAGGGGTGATCCGCAGGGCGCGCCCCGGAGCGTCGGCGCCCGGGTTCCAGCCGGTCAGCGAACCCGTGGCGGTGACGGCGCCGAAGAAGCGTCGCGCGGTGCCGTTGACGGTCTGGAAGTCACCGCCGGCGTAGACGGTGCCGTCCTCCGCGACGTCCAGGGCACGGACCGTCGCGGAGAACCCGGGCGCGAACCCCGCCCGCGGCCTGCACGTGGCGATGTCGATCGCCGCCAGGCCGTTGACGGACGTCCCGTTCACCGAGGTGAAGTAACCGCCCGCGTAGAGCGTGGACCTGTCGGGGGAGACGGCGAGCGCCCGGACCGTGGCGGTGCCGCTGCTCCGGGTGAAGGAGAGCGAGCAGGCGGTGGGGGATCCGGTCGCCGCGTCGAACGCGGCGAAGTTCACCGCCGGTGTCGTGTTGCTCCCGGCGGGCGCGCCGGCCGGCCTGATGCCGGAGAAGGTGCCGCCCGCGAAGACCACCCCGTCGGCCTCGGCGAGAGCCCAGACGATGCCGTTCGTCTGGTACGTGGACAGGCTGTCGGCGGTGAAACCGACCGGCGGGGTGAGCGCGGCCGCCGGCGGAGCGCCGGCCGACGAGGCGCCCAGCACCCCGGCGGCCAGCGCGAGCACCGAGGCGAACACGCCGCCCCGGGTCCGTCTGAGACGTCCTGGCCCTGTCATCGGTCGACCCGGACCGCGGACCCCGCCAGCTGGTCGCTCAGCAGACGGATGTCGGCGTCCACCATGATCCGCGCCAGCTCGCGCGACTTCACCTCCGGCTTCCAGCCGAGGAGTTCCTCGGCCTTGGACGCGTCGCCGATCAGCGCGTCGACCTCGCTGGGGCGCTCGTACTTCGGGTCGTACCGCACGTGCTCCGCCCAGTCGAGCCCGGCGTGCTCGAAGGCGTACTCCAGGAACTGCCGGACGCTGACGCCCTCGCCCGTCGCCACCACGTAGTCGTCGGGGGTGTCGCACTGGAGCATCCGCCACATCGCCTCCACGTACTCCGGGGCGTACCCCCAGTCGCGTACGGCGTCGAGGTTGCCCAGGTGCAGGCGGTCCTGGAGCCCCGCCTTGATCCTGGCCACCCCGCGTGTGATCTTGCGCGTCACGAAGGTCTCTCCGCGGCGCGGGGACTCGTGGTTGAACAGGATGCCGTTCGTCGCGAACATCCCGTACGCCTCGCGGTAGTTGACCGTCGCCCAGTACGAGTAGACCTTGGCCACGCTGTACGGGCTGCGCGGGTGGAAGGGCGTCTTCTCGTTCTGCGGAGGCGGGCTCGCGCCGAACATCTCGGACGACGAGGCCTGGTAGACACGGGTGTCGATACCGCTGGCACGAACGGCCTCCAGCAACCGCACCGTGCCGAGCCCGGTGACATCACCCGTGTACAGAGGAGCGTCGAAGGACACCCGGACATGGGACTGGGCACCCAGGTTGTAGACCTCGTCCGGCTGGATGTCACGCAGCAGGTTCACCAGTGCCACGCCGTCGGAGAGATCGGCGTGATGGAGCACGAACGAACGGTTCGCCTCCTCGGGGCCCTGGTAGATGTGGTCTATCCGCTCGGTGTTGAAACTCGACGAACGGCGTATCAGGCCGTGGACCGTGTACCCCTTCTCGAGCAGCAGCTCCGACAGGTACGAACCGTCCTGGCCGGTCACGCCGGTGATGAGTGCGGTTTTTGCCATGACTCCCCCCTTCTCTGTCCGCCCGTCGGGCGGTCGTGCACCGAAATTTCGTTATGTGCGCTGAATACGGTGAAACGTCACCGGGAAGTCGCCCTGCTGGCACAATCCGAGCCATGACGACTGACACCCCCGGCCCGCCCCAGGGCGCCGGCCGCCCCCTGCTGCGCCCAGGCGCCCGCATATTCGTCGCGGGTCACCGCGGCCTCGTCGGGTCCGCCCTGGTACGCCGCCTGACCGCCGACGGCTACGACGTGATCACCCGTGGCCGGGACGAACTCGACCTGCGCGACGCCGGGCCGACCGAGACCTTCCTGCGTGAGGCCCGCCCGGACGCGGTGGTGCTGGCCGCCGCCAAGGTGGGCGGGATCATGGCCAACAGCACCAGCCCGGTGCAGTTCCTCGAGGACAACCTCCGCATCCAGCTGTCCGTGATCGCGGGCGCGCACGCCGCCGGGATCACGCGCCTGCTCTTCCTCGGCTCGTCGTGCATCTACCCCAAGCACGCCCCGCAGCCGATCCCCGAGGAAGCGCTGCTGACCGGACCTCTCGAACCGACCAACGAGGCGTACGCACTCGCCAAGATCGCCGGGATCGTGCAGGTCCAGTCCTACCGCCGGCAGTACGGCGCCTCGTACATCAGCGCCATGCCGACCAACCTCTACGGCCCCGGCGACAACTTCGACCTGGAGACCTCGCACGTCCTGCCCGCCCTGATCCGCCGCTTCCACGAGGCGAAGCGGGACGGCGCACCGGAGGTCACGCTGTGGGGATCCGGTGGCCCCCGCCGCGAGTTCCTCCACGTGGACGACCTCGCGGCGGCCTGTGTACGGCTGCTGGAGGCCTACGACGGCGACGAGCCGGTCAACGTCGGCTGCGGCGACGATCTCACGATCCGTGAACTCGCCGAGACCGTACGAGATGTGACGGCGTACCAGGGGCGCGTCGTCTGGGACACCTCGAAGCCCGACGGAACCCCGCGCAAGCTCCTCGACGTGTCCAGGCTCTCCTCCCTCGGCTTCAAGCCGCAGATTCCCCTGCGGGACGGAATCGCCCGCACCTACGCGTGGTGGCTCGGCCGGCAGCCCTCCCTGGACTGACCGGCCGGCCGGGCGGCCGCGGAACGCCCTGAACCCGTGCACGCGACCTCCCTCGTGTCCCCCCACCACGTCTCAGTACGCCCCGCGGCCGTCGGTGACGGCACGCACCGTCCGGGCCAGGAGCCCCATGTCCGTGGTGACCGACCAGTTGTCCACGTACCAGAGATCCAGCGAAACCGTCTCCTGCCAGGAGAGGTCGGACCGCCCGCTCACCTGCCACAGGCCGGTGAGCCCGGGCCGCACGGCGAGGCGCCGCAACTCGCGTTCGTCGTAGCGCGACACCTCCTCCGGGAGCGGAGGGCGCGGTCCTACCAGGGACATGTCACCTCGAAGTACGTTGAGGAGCTGGGGCAGTTCGTCCACCGAGGTGCGGCGCAGGGCATGCCCAATCCGGGTCACCCGGGGATCGCGGCGCATCTTGAACATCGGCCCCTCGCTCTCGTTCGCGGCCGAGAGCTGATCCCTGCGGGCTTCCGCGTCGGCGACCATGGTGCGGAACTTCCACATGGTGAACGGCCTGTTGTGACGCCCGTGCCGGGTCTGGCGGTGGAACACCGGACCAGGGGAGGTGAGCCGTACGGCCAGGGCCACCCCGAAGAACAGAGGCGCGAGGAACAGCAGGCCCAGCGCGGCCCCCGTCCGGTCGACCACGGTCTTCAGTGCGGCCTGCGCGCCCCGCCGCAGCGGAGGCGTCACATGGAGCAGGGTCAGCCCGGCCGCGGACGCCGGGCGCACCCGGGCGGCGGCGACGCCCGAGAGGTCCGACAGCACGCACAGGGACAGGCCCCCGTCGTGCAGACCCCACGCCAGCCGGCGGAGCCGGTCCTCGTCGAGCTGGGGCCCGGGTGCGACGAGGACCAGGTCCGCCTCGTGGGCGAAGGCCCCGCCGAGGACGGTGGACACGTCGTCGTCCGCCGGCTCGGGTGCCAGCCGCCCCGGCACGGCCGTCCCGCAGTCCGGGGCATCCGGGCCCACCGGGACCACGGCCACCGGCGTGTAGGCGTGGTCCTTGCGGGCGTTGAGCAGGTTCACCGCGCGGCTGAGGCCCGCGGCCTCCCCGACCACCAGCACCCGACGGCCCCCCAGCCGCCCGCTGCCGCGCAGGCGGCGTCCCAGCAGTCCGAGCAGCACGGCCAGCCCCAGCCCCGGCGCCAGGGCCGCGACCGCGGTGGCCGGGTCGAGGCCGCCGCCCGTCACCGCCACGAGCACGGCCAGCACGCCGACGAGCACCAGCCAGTCCCCGAAGGGGGTGTGTGCCGCGCCTGCCTCGCCGGGCAGCCGCGGCGCGTACCTCCCGCGTGCCGCGCGCACCCCGGTCCACATCAGGGCCGCGGAGGCCGCCGCGGCCGACGGGCCCGGCTGGTCACCGGTCCTCAGTACGAGCCAGGCCGGAACTCCCAGGCCCAGCAGATCGGTCAGGACGAGGAGCGGCACCCGCGGACCGGGTGACTTCCTCGCCCGCCGCCACCCCGCGTGATCGCGCCCGACGGTCGCCGGGGCCCTCCACACACGATCCGGGGCCACCGTGCGGTGACGGGACCCGGCGGTACGTGGTCGTGGTGCCCCGGCGAGCCCGACGGGCCCGGATATATCCGATTCAGGTATTTCGACATGCCCCATGAACCCCCCAGCCACAGTCGCATCCCCACAAACGGGGCGCATCCGTCGATCTCATGGACTGACGGATGCGCCCTCGCTCGGTGCACGATATCCACACACGTGCCATTTCGCTGGAGTTCTCGTGAAGTTCAGACGGGCCGGACGGTGTGATCCAGGTCGCCCCGTCCGGTAGTCACCGTGGGGTGCACACCCAAAATAGAGGTCTGGAACCGCTTTCCGGTGAGCGGGACGCCGGGCTCGTCGAGATCGTGGCGGAACGGAGCCCGGAGGGGGCGCGTGGAGGCGGAGAGGGAGCGCGGAGGGGCTCATCGGGTGCCGGTCACGGCCGCCCGTCGCCACGCGGTCACGGCCCCCTTCGCCGCCCTGCCGGGGTCGCCTCCGGCTTCCCGGCCTCGGTCCGGCCGGGTGGGACGCTGCGGAGCCCTCCGGTCGCGGGCCGTCGTCGAGATGGCGGCGGCCCGCGCCGTCCGTGCGGAGGGCGGATGCGCCGCGCACCGGCACCGGCACCGGCCCGGAAGCGGTCACAGGCCACCGCCACAGTGATGTCGGATTTCCGCCAGCCGTGGACCCGCGCCGTCGCGCACAGTGGACGTGCGACGATGAACGGGGAAGGACCACGACGATGACGCTGTACACGACGATCGACAGCCCGCTCGGCGAGCTGCTGCTGGTGGGAGAGGAATCGCCCACCGCCGAGGGCGGCACCGCGCTCGCCTCCCTCTCCGTGCCCGGCCAGAAGGGCGGCGCGTCCGTCCAGGGCGGCTGGAAGCGGGACGCGGAGGCGTTCGGCGCCATCGCGGCCGAACTGCACGCGTACTTCGAAGGCCGCCGCACCGGTTTCGGCATCGAGTACGCCGTCGGCCGCGGCACCGACTTCCAGCGGCGCGTCTGGCAGGCGCTCGACTCCATCCCCTACGGCACGACGCTCAGCTACGGGGAGGTCGCCGAACGCATCGGCGCCCCACGCGCCGCGGTGCGCGCCGTCGGTACGGCCGTCGGGGCCAACCCGCTGCTCGTCGTACGCCCCTGCCACAGGGTGATCGCCGCGAGCGGGGCCCTGTCCGGCTACGCGGGCGGTCCCGAGCGCAAGCGGCGGCTGCTGGACCTGGAGAGCGGGCACCCGGCGGCCTGAAGGCCGCTCCCGTGTCCCCGGCAGTACGAGGAGGGCCCGCACCATGGACGCCCTGATCCCGCGACCCGCCATGGAGGTCGCGCCCGGAGCCTGGCACATTCCGGGCTGGCTCGCCCTCGACCGGCAGCGCGAGCTGGTGGCGGCCTGCCGCGACTGGGCCACCGGGCCCGTCCCCATCCGGCACACCCGTCTGCCGCGGGGCGGCACCATGTCCGTGCGCACCGTCTGCGTCGGCTGGCACTGGCAGCCGTACCGGTACACCCGCACCGCGGACGACGTGAACGGCCGGCGCGTAGCCGCGTTCCCGGACTGGATGGCCGACCTGGGCCGCCGTGCCGTCCTCGCGGCGTACGGCGACGAGGCGACCGCCCGGGAGTACCGCCCGGACACCGCGCTGATCAACTTCTACGACGGGCAGGCCCGGATGGGCATGCACCAGGACAAGGACGAGCGGTCGCCGGCCCCGGTCGTCTCGCTGTCCGTCGGGGACACCTGTGTCTTCCGGGTCGGCAACACGGAGACCCGGACCAGGCCGTACACCGACATCGAACTCGCCTCGGGCGACCTCTTCGTCCTCGGCGGCCCCTCGCGCTTCGCCTATCACGGGGTTCCCAGGGTCCTCGAGGGCACGGGGGATCCGGCGACGGGGCTGAGGTCGGGACGGCTGAACATCACCATGCGCGTCACCGGGCTCGCCGACGGGGCCGCCCCAGCCGGGCCGTGACGACCGCCGGCCGGAACCCGGGTCCGGACCCGATGTCAGTGGGTGCACGTAGGTTCAGTGGTGTTCCGCCGATCGGGCGGGAACAACCCCTCAGCTGTGCATTGGAGATGGCGCGTTGTCGGATTGGGAGAGGTCGAGCACGGCCCGGGTGACACCACCCGCGAGGCCGCGCAAGCTCGCCAAGGTTCCGTTCGTCGAGCTGGCGGACGGACGCCTTCAGGGAGTCGTGTCCAGCGGTTCGGACATCGGGCGTGTCTACGTGTCGTCCGTCGCGGCCGGCACGTACGCCTTCGCCTGCAGCACCAACAACAACCGGCCCTGCGGTGGTGCGCGCGGCTCCTTCTGCAACCACATAGGCGCCCTCGTCACCGAGGCCGTCCTGCAGTACGGCGCGGAGAGGGTCCTGCGCTATCTGCGGATCGACCTCCCGGCGCCCGACGCGGACGGACCCGCCCTGCTCTCCGCGATGCGGAGCACCCGACCGCAGGCGGACGGGGCGAAGGCGGCCGCCTCCGTCTTCAGCCGCTTCCTGCGTCACCTCGCGTATCTCGAACACGCCCCGGTCACCACGCCGTTGCCCGAGATGCACTTCTTCCCGCCGACCAGGGCGGCCGCCTGATGCGCGCCGATCTGCTCACCGCCCCGGTGGAAGGGCTGGACGACGCCCTCGCCGCCGTCGACGCCTTCGACGGGGCCCTGGTGGCCGGTCTGCTCCGCCCGCAGTCCGTGGAAGCCGGAGGCGTGACCCGCCTCGCCGAGGCCGTCGCGGGTTCCCCGCTCGCGGAGATCACCGCCGAGGCATCGGCCAAGGCGTCCGCCGGAGCGGCCGGCGAGGACCACTTCGTGGCCCTGGCCGCCGCCCGGACCGCGCTGCTCGGCGCCGCCCACGACGCCCTGCTGCTCCGTGTCGAGGAGGCCGCGCGCCGCTCCCGGGAGGAGCCGAGCGCTCCGGGCGTTGCCCCGGAGGCGCCGGCCAACCTGCTGACCGCCGCCCGCGCCTGGCTGTGCGACCTGGCCCGCTGCGGCTGGCAGGGACTCGACCACGAGGTGGTGTCCGGCGCGGCGGAGGTGGTCTCCGCGATGCTCCCCGAGCCCTCGCTGCGCCGTCTCGCGTCGCTTCTCGACGGATTCGCCGCCGAACTCGCCGCAACCTGCCCCGGCTCGTCCGCCGAGCGCTTCCCGGTACGCCGGTGGGCCGATCTGTGGACCCGCGGCATGCTCCTCACCGTGCCCGGGGCGGCGGCCACACCCGTCGCGGGTACCGCGGACGGACGTCTCCTCCCGCTCGGCATCGACCTGCAGGAGCACCCGACCGCCGCTCAGGCCCAGGTGCACGCAGTGTTCGAGCCGGCGGACGGTTCGACGCCGCGCCTGGTGCGCGCCACCGTGTCGGCGCCCAAGCCCGACACGGTGCTGGGGGCGGGCGTGTGGCAGCTGCTCCGCCCCCACATGTCACTCCTCGCGGCCTTCGGCGAAGGCCGTTCGATGGAGCTCACCGGCATGCCGGTCACGGCGGAAGGCGACCTGATCTGGAGTGACGACCACGCCCGTCCGGGAGAGCCGGCCGAGCCGTTCGTCACGGCGCGCGTGGCCCTGCCCGCCGCGACCGCACCGGTGACCGCGCCTGCGGACCGCCATCCCGCGCGCATCGCCGTCCCCGTCTTCCTTGAGGGATACACGGCCCGCGCGGACGAGGACGACGCGGTGGCCTTCACCGTCGCCGGGGTCGATCTGGACGTCGACACCGACCGGATCCCCGCCGCCGGACCGCTCACCCCGAAGGCGGTCGCCGGATCCGGTGCCTGTATCGCCCTCGTCCGCTGGGACGCGGGGAAGTTCACCCTGCAGCCGCTCGCCGTCGAGACCACGGTCCGGAAGAAGGTGACCGCCGTGCACGCGGGTGCCTGGGCGGGAGGGACCACCGACAAGGCGGGGGCCAGAGCGGAGAAGGCCGCCACCGACGCGGTGAAGGTACTCAGCGAGCGCGCGGGAAGGCTGCTGCGGAAATGACGGGACAGCCGAACATGGCGATGACCGGCGACAGCGCCCACGCCAATCGCCGGCAGGTCCTCTACTGGCGCCTGCTCGCCCAGCTCTTCGACCACGAGGAGCACGCCTCACTGGAGTCGGCGAGCCTCGCCGTCGTCGAGGACATCGGGCTACCGCCCGCCCTCCTGGACCCGCAGACCGCGGTCGACTCCGTGGTGCAGCGACACCCCGGGCTGGCCGCCGAGTTCGACGGCCTGATGGTGCCCGGCGCGACGCAGGAGACGGCGGCCGGGGCGGAGAGCGGTGCCGGGCCGGCGACGGAAGCCGGGGCCGAGGCAGGCGTCCGCCCGGAGACCGGGACCGCACCCGGGACGGTGAACGCGGGCGGCGCCCGCACGGAGACGGATGCGGCATCCGAGGCGGGGGCGGGGACGGCTCCGGAGACAGGCGACCGCGACCTCGCCGCCGAGGTGCGCCGCGCCGCGCTCGTCTCCAAGGTCCTGCTGAACGTCTTCCACTCGCCTCCCGGAAACGTCTCCGCGAGCCAGTTGTCCCGGTGGCAGTCCGACGCGGGCTGGCTGGAGCGGGCCCTCGGCTGCGAGCCCGGTGAACTGCGCGGCGGACGGGCCGGGGGGAGAGGCGCGGGCCCCACCGGTACGGGCGGCGGCGGCAGGACACCCGACCTGAGCCGGCTGATCCCGGAGATCGGCCCGGAGCTCGGCTCGATCGAGGCGGGGCTCGTCCGCAGGATGCGGCTGCGCGAGGTGCTCGCCGACCCGCAGCTCGCCGGCCGGCTGACTCCCAGCATGTCCCTGATCGAACAGCTGCTGCGCGACAAGGACAACCTCTCCGGCGTCGCCCTGGCCAACGCGAAGTCACTGATCAGGCGCTTCGTCGACGAGGTCGCCGAGGTGCTGCGGACCCAGGTGGAGAAGTCGACCGTCGGCGCCCTGGACCGCTCGGTCCCGCCGAAGCGCGTCTTCCGCAACCTGGACCTGGACCGCACCATCTGGAAGAACCTCACCAACTGGGACCCCGAGGAGGAGCGCCTCTACGTCGACCGGCTCTTCTACCGCCACACCGCGCGGAAGACCACGCCACAGCGGCTGATCGTCGTCGTCGACCAGTCCGGCTCCATGGTGGACTCGATGGTCAACTGCACCATCCTGGCCTCCATCTTCGCGGGCCTGCCCAAGGTCGACGTCCACCTCATCGCGTACGACACCCAGGCGCTCGACCTCACACCCTGGGTGCACGACCCCTTCGAGACGCTGCTGCGTACCAACCTCGGGGGCGGCACCGACGGCACGGTGGCCATGGCCCTGGCCCAGCCCAAGATCGCCGAACCCCGCAACACGGTCGTGGTGTGGATCTCGGACTTCTACGAATGGCAGAGCGAGCCGCTCTTCGAGTCCATGGCGGCCATCCACCGCTCCGGCGCCAAGTTCATCCCCGTGGGCTCGGTGACCAGCTCGGGCCGGGCCAGCGTGAACCCGTGGTTCCGGGAACGCTTCAAGGACCAGGGGACGCCGGTGCTCTCCGGCCACATACGCAAGCTCGTCCACGAGCTCAAGACGTTCCTGACCTGAGGCCGGCGGCCAGGCAGGGACCCGGATCTCCGCCGGGTCCGGCCGGCCCGGCCGCACACCACGCTCCCACCCGTGCCCGGCGCGGGTGAACCCTCACTCTCCGAAAGGCTCAACAGACATGTCCGACCTGCTGCGCGCCCCCGCCGAGATCAAGTACGCCGAGGAGCTCGACTGGCTCGAATCGGTCGACGACGGCCCCAAGCCCTTCTCCTGGCGGCTCTCCCCCAAGATGGTCCGCCTCTTCATCCTGGGCTCCGAGCGGGCCGACGGCCTCGACCGGGAGATCTCCCAGAAGTGGTACGGCGACCGCAGCTTCGTCGAGCGTTCCATCGTGACCCTCGCCTCCGACCGCGGGCTGCTGCTGATCGGCGACCCCGGGACGGGCAAGAGCTGGCTCGCCGAGCTGCTCTCCGCCGCGATCTCCCGCAACTCGACCCTCGTGGTGCAGGGCACGGCCGGCACCACCGAGGACCACATCAAGTACTCCTGGAACGTGTCCATGGTCATCTCCAAGGGCCAGTCACGGGAGTCGATGATCCCCTCACCGCTGATGACCGCCATGGAGACCGGGGCGATCGGCCGCTTCGAGGAGCTCACCCGCTCCACCAGCGACGTCCAGGACGCGCTGATCTCCATCCTCTCGGAGAAGTACATCTCGGTCCCGGAGATGGACACCGACAACATCGTCTTCGCCAAGCCCGGATTCTCCGTGATCGCCACGGCCAACAGCCGCGACCGCGGGGTCAACGACCTGTCCTCCGCGCTCAAGCGCCGCTTCAACTTCGTCCGCATCCCCGTCGTCACGAACAAGAAGAGCGAGGCGGAGATCGTCCGCTTCCGCACCGAGGAACTGCTGCGCCGCCACCAGATAGAGCTGGACGTGCCCCCGACCCTGCTCGACGTACTGCTGCAGAGCTTCGCGGACCTGCGGGCCTCCTCCGCGGCCGCGGGCAGCGACGACGAGAAGCTGGAGTCGGCCCTCTCCTCGGCCGAGCAGATCGGCGTGCTGGAGGACGCCATCCTGCACAGCAACTTCTTCGGCGAGCGCACCCTCACGGCGCGCACCCTCGCCTCCTCGCTCGTCGGATCGCTCGCCCGGCGCGAACCGGAGGACCTGGCCATCCTCAACAAGTACCTGCACGGAGTGGTCGAGCCCCGCAGCAAGGAGGAGGGCGGCTCCTGGCCGGAGTTCCTCGAGGGCGGCCGCGACGCGATCGCGACCCTGTCGTGAGCGCCCTGACCGAGGGATCGCCGTTCGCGGCGCTGCGCGGCCGGCTCCAGGAGGCCGCGGCGGAGTTCGCCGGAGGGGAGGACGCGCTCCGGGGCATCCTCCTCGGCATCGTCGACGACGTCGACCGGGCGGTGCGCGAGCCCCTGGAGATCTTCCCCGTCTGCCACCACTCGCCGGCCTCCGCGGTCGCGATGGCCCGGCGGCTGCGGGAGAAGCAGCCGAAGGTCGTGTACCTGGAGCTGTGCGAGGACATGGCGCCGCTCCTGTCCGAGCTGCGGAACTGCCGGCTCCCCGTGGCCGTCCAGGCCTTCGCGAGCGAGGTCGAGGGATTCCCCGCGGACTGGGCGCCCCTCTCGGTCGTCGCCCCGATCACCGAGGCGTCGGCCGAGTACCAGGCCGTCGCGTACGCCCTGGAGACCCCGGGCGTGGAGCTCGTCCTCGTCGACCGCTCCTCGGACCATGTGTTCCAGTGGCAGGCCGGAGAGACGGGGGAGGCCGCACCGGACGGTCCTCCCAAAGACGAGGAGGCGGCGCTGCACGGCGACGCCGTAGGAGTGGAGATCGGCGACCTGCGGCCCCGCTTCGCCGAACTGGAGGAGCACCTCCTGCGCCACGGCCAGGTGCGGCACTGGTCCGAGTGGTGGCACCAGTACGTCGAACTGCCGCTGGGCGACAGCGACCACGACACCTACCGGCAGGTCATGCTCCTCATCGGCAGCCTGTTCCGCCGGCTGGCCCCCGGCGACACCCACCGCATCCGGGTCGACGAGGACCGCGAGCGGTACATGTGGACCCGGATGCGCGAACACCTGGCCGCGACGGGGACCGACCCCGAGGACTGCCTCTACGTCTGCGGCGCGTTCCACGCGTCCAGCCGGGTGGCGGAGTTCGGAGTCCACGGCAGCGACACCTTCCGGATCAGCCCGCCGAGCGGGAGCACCTGGCAGTACGGCCTGATCCCGTCCAGCCACGCGGCGATCGAGGCCCAGTTCGGCCTGGCCGCCGGGTCCGTGTCGATCGCGGCGACCCAATGGGCGAAGAACCTCAAGCGCACCCGGGTGCAGCCGTTCCGGCTCGCCGGCCAGGCCGGGGCCAAGAAGGCGGCGACCTCCCGGAAGGCCGTCGCGGCGGCTGTCCCGGTGACCCCGGAGGCTCCCTCCGACCGGCTCTCCGGCTTCCTGCAGAGCCCGCCCGCACTCGACAAGCTCGACGAGGCCGAACTCCTCGGCTGGTCCGTGGAGATCGTGCGATCCGCCCGCCGCAACGGCTATCTCGCCTCCACCGCCGACGCCATCGCCGTGTTCGAGACGTCGATCCTGCTCGCGGGCATGCGCGACCGGGCCAGGCCCACGCCGTACGACTTCCAGGACGCGGCTGTCACCTGCATCGAGAAGGACACCGTGCCGGGCAGGCGCGATGTGCGCAGGCTCGTCGAGATCCTGATGGGGGGCGACCGGATCGGGCAGGTCGGCTACGAAGCCCTGCCGCCCCTGGCCCGTGACGTGCACGACCGGCTCGCCCCGCTCGACCTCAAGCTCCAGCAGCGCGGTGTGCGGCGGGCGCTGCTGGACATGACCACCCAGCCGGAGCTCCGGCAGTGCTCCGACGTGCTGTGGATGCTGCGCCGCCTGATGCCCCAGGGCGCCGCACGGCCGATCATGGGGGAGCGGGAACTCGGCAAGCAGTCGGTCCAGGAGTCCTGGGACCTCGCGCTCGGCACCCACCAGCGGGCCCTCATCGAGCTCGGCTACGAGGGCGTCAGCATCGAGCAGGTGCTGGAGCAGCGCCTGCGCCGCGCGGCATACGCACCTTCCGCAACCACCGCGGACGTCCTGGCGGCCGTCGAGGACGCCCTGCTGCACCTGCGAGGCGACCGCCTGGCCGACGAGCTCGGCACCCGGGCCCTGGAGGTGCTGGCCACCGAGCGGAGCGTCGACGGGGCACCCGAGGTGCTGCGCAGGGTGCGCCGCCTCCTGGCGTACTACCGGATCACCAGGCCCGTGCTGCCGCCCTGGATCGAGTCCTTCGCGAAGACGGGATACGCGCACTACTGCACACTGCTGCCGACCGCCTTCACCGACGAGGACGTGACGGTGCGGCAGGTCGCGGCGATGCTGGGGTTCCTCTTCAGCATGGAGAGCCTGGCCCTGTCGCTCGGCTGCGACCGTATCCAGCTGGATCTGGCGTTCGCCCAGTCGCACCCCGGGGAGCAGTCCCGGGTGGCCCTGCTGTGGGCCGCCCAGGTGCACCTCGGACGCCTCTCCCGCGCCGAACTGCGGCAACGCTGCGACGAACTGCTCGCCAACCCCTTGGCGGTGCCCGCCTATCCCCGCTACCTGAGCGGATTCCTGCACGCGCTCGAGCCGGTCCCGCAGCTCGCCGACTTCGTCGTGGAAGCGGTGTCCAGCGCTTTCGCACGGCTCCCCGACCCGGTCCTCCTGCCCTGGTTGCCCACGCTGATCACCACCCTGCGGGCGGAGGGCGCCGAACTGACCCCGCTGCTGGTACGCGAGGCCGGGCGGGTCTTCCCCGGCCGGCTCGCCGACCTGGACTCCTGGGTCCCGCCGTGGCTGGCGGAGCCGCGGCCCCAGGCCACCCAGGTGGTGGCGGGGAGCGGCACGGCGGGCCGCTCCGCGCTGCTCGCCGCCCACCCGGAGACCTGCGACAGCCTGGCCGAACTGCTGGGGTGCCCGGTCCGATGGGAGGCCGGCCACCCCGTGCCCTCGGGTGCGCTCCTCCTCGGCCGCCACCCGGAGACGGCACAGGCACTGGGGGCGCTGCTGGCGGTCTGACCGGGCGTGCCCGTCACCCCGCCCGGCAGGTTCCGACACCGGCCGGGCGGGGTCGCGGCTGCCGGACGGCCCGCGCGTCGCGCCCGACAGGGCCCGGCCGCGGATCGTCGTACCGGTCGGCAGGCCGTACCGATGGGCCCGCCCACCGGTACGGCCGCGTACCCCGCCGGTCCCGTCAGGGGGTGTTGTTGGCCAGGGCGAGCAGCCGTGCTTCCGTTCCGCTGAAGCGGTCGCGGTCGACGGCACCGGAGATGCCGCTCACCGAACCGGTGGAGCTGTACTGCCAGAAGGTCCAGTACGGGAACCCGGCCGGGATCGAGGGGCTCGCCGCCGTGGTCCAGTGGGCCACGAAGAGCGGGCTCTTGGCGGACATGCCGCCCCAGTTGCCGGTGCAGGTGTTCCACCAGCTCGGGCTGGTGTAGATCACCACGTCACGCGTGGTCTTCGCCTTGTAGGTGTTGTAGAAGTCGGTGATCCAGGTGCGCATCGCCGACGTGGTCTTGCCGTAGCAGCCGGCCTCCAGGTCGAGCATGCCGGGCAGTGTCAGGTTGTCCTTCGACCACGCCCCGCCGTGCGCGACGAAGTAGTTGGCCTGGGCCGCGCCTCCGGAGAGGTTCGGGCGGGCGAAGTGGTAGGCGCCGCGGATCACCTGCCGGGTATGCGCGTTGGTGTAGTTGGTGCTGAACTGGGGGTCGGTGTACGTCGTCGACTCCGTCGCCTTGATGTAGGCGAACTTGATTCCGGCGGACTTGACCGAGGCCCAGTTGATCGACCCCTGGTAGTGGGAGACGTCGATGCCCGGCAGTTGGGTGGCCAGCGGTGACGCGGCACCCTCGGCCTCGAGCTCGAGCTGTCTCGTGTCCGGCCGGAAGGCCGTGCCGTCCTCGGAGTAGCCGACGCCCATGTAACCGGCGCCCAGGGGTATTCCCGCGTCCGCCTCCGCCGGCTGGGCGGCGGCCTCCCCGGCCGTGACGGCGGGAGCGAGTACGACGCTCAGGGCGAGGGCGGCCGCGGCCAGGGTGCTGCGACGGGCGGTTCGCAGGGTGCGGAATCGGAATGACACGGTGCCTCCAGAAGGATGGGGGGGTCGGCGGCCGAGGGCAATGGGTCTACCCGCGTAGCTGATCGGTCGTGCCGTGGGGCGGCCACCACCCTGGGTGGTGGGTCGGGCGAAGGGGGTGCGGGGTTCAGCTTGGCGCGGTGCCGCCACGTCCGCCTTGATGTGACGTGGACGCGTCATGAGTGACCCATGAACAGGCGTGTGATGTAAAGGACTTACGGAAATCCTCTATGGTCTAGTCCATTCGAGGGGTCGGCGAGCTGCGGCGATGGCCCGGCGCGGGCCGAAGAATTCACACGCTGAAAACAAGCAGGCCGACCGCCGGCCGGTCGCAGCAGCGCGAAGGGCGCCGGACCCGAGGCGGTGGCACCGCTCGGCGAGCCCGGCCCGGCCGCCCCGGCGGCCACCGGTCCGCAGCGCTCCAGGGGCCGGGGCGGCGTGGCATGGCGAGACGGCGTCATGTCGCCATGTCGCCATGGAGGACGCCGTCCGCCGCCTCCCCGCCGCGCACATACTGCTGCCGTGATCCCCTCCCGTGAAGGAGAGTTCATGTGGTGAGGCATGCCTCCCCGGGTCGGAGGACTCCGCCCGTGCCACCCCTTCGTCGCCGTCCGCCGGGCTCCGCCGCCGGACGCGCCGCCCGCCCGGTGCGCGGCGCACGGCGCACCGGGGGAACCCGCCGTGGGCACCGGCCGGTGCCTTCCGTCCCGGGAGCGGGGGCCGCCGGCCGGCCGGCGACACCGGCGCTCGCGCCGTAGGCGGGCCACCCCCGCCCCTGTCACCCCGGCAAGGAGCCCCGCCGCGGGATCAGCGTCATTCACCCGGTCCGACCGGACCCCGGTGACGGACAACACCGCATGGGCAGGCCGTACGTTCATCTCGTCGGCCTGCCCTCCCGAAGGAGAGTCAGCCCGTGAGACCAGACGCAGGACAACCACCGAGACCCCGCCGGGGACGTCGTCCCGGGCGACGCCCGGCAGGCGTACGAGGGCTGCTCGCCCTCGCGCTCGCCGCGGCGCTGGGGGCTCCGCTGCTCGGCGCGGCCCCCGCTGCGGCCGACCCGGCGCCGACACCCGCGGCCGCCCTCCGCAGCAAGGCGCCGGACACGCTCGTCCGGAAGCTCACGGACAAGGACACCGCCACGTTCTGGGTGCGCCTCGACTCGGAGGCCGACAGTTCGTCCGCCCGGAAGGCCAAGTCGAAGACCGCCCGTGACAAGGCCGTCGTCAAGACCAGGACCGAGCACGCGAACCGCACCCAGGCGGGCCTGCGTTCCCTGATCAAGAAGGCCGGTGCGCACTACGAGTCCTTCTGGGTCAGCAACACGCTCAAGGTCACCGCGGACAAGGCGCTCGCCGAGAAGATAGCCGCCCGCCCCGAGGTCGCCGCGATCGAGGCCGACACCCAGGTGGCGCTCCCCGATCCGCTGCCGGGCGAGACGGTGCCCGCCGAGGGCGGGGTCGAGTGGAACGTCGACCGCATCGGCGCCCCCGAGGTCTGGAACGACCTGGGCGTGCGCGGCGAGGGCGTGGTGATCGCCAACATCGACACCGGCGTCGACTACCAGCACCCCACCCTGCTGAACGGCTACCGGGGCCTGCAGGAGGACGGATCGTACAGCCACGGCTACAACTGGTTCGACGCGACGGCGAGCTGCCCGAGCGCCGCACCCTGCGACGACCACGGGCACGGCACCCACACCATGGGCACCATGGTCGGTGACGACGGCGCGGGCAACGCGATCGGGGTCGCCCCGGGGGCCACCTGGATCGCGGCCAAGGCCTGCACCACCGTGGGCTGTCCGAAGGACGCACTCCTGACGGCCGGTCAGTGGATCCTCGCGCCCACCGACATCAACGGGCAGAACCCGCGCCCCGACCTCGCCCCCGACATCGTGAACAACTCCTGGGGCGCGGACGTCATCGACACCTGGTACAAGTCGATGGTCCAGGCGTGGACCGACGCCGGGATCTTCCCCGCCTTCTCGAACGGCAACGCGGGACCCGACTGCGCGACCGCGGGCTCTCCCGGTGCGTACACCAACTCCTATGCCACCGGCGCCTTCGACAGTGACGGTGACATCGCGGTCTTCTCGGCCCGCGGCGCCGGCGAGGACGGCGCGGTCAAGCCCGACATCGCGGCCCCGGGCGTGGACATCCGCTCGGCCGCTCCGGGCGGCGGCTACGAGGTCATGTCCGGCACGTCGATGGCCTCGCCCCACACCGCCGCCACCGTCGCCCTGATGTGGGCGGTCTCCCCGGCGATCCGCGGCGACATCCCGGCCACCGAACGCCTCCTGGACCGGACCGCCCACGACGTCTCCGACACCACCTGCGGCGGCACCGCGGAGAACAACAACGTCTTCGGCGAGGGCCGGCTCGACGCCCTCGCGGCCGTCGAGTCCGCCCCCCGGGGGCCGCTCGGAGGCATGTCGGGCACCGTGACCGCCGAGGGCGAGGCGCTCGCCGGGGCCACCGTGGAGCTCGAAGGCCCGATGTACGCCACCGCCGACACGAAGGCGGACGGCACGTACGCGCTGCCCAAGCTCATGGTGGGGGACTACACGGTCGAGGTCTCCAAGTACGGCTATGTCAGCGGACGTTCCACCGTGAGCGTCACCGAGGGCGGCAGCGCGACCGTCGACCTCGAACTCGCCGTGGCCGCCAAGGCGACCGTGACCGGCACCCTCAGCACCGCGGGCGGCCCTGAGGCCGGTGCCACCATCTCCTGGGCCGGAGCACCGGCCGTCACCTCCGGCGCCGACGGCGGCTTCACCCTGGAGATGCCCGCCGGAAAACACCAGTTGACCATCACACCCGTATCCCGCTGCGCCACCGTCGGCGCGTTCGCCGTCGAGGCCGCGCCCGGTGCCAACCACCGGGACATCCTCCTGCCCAGCCGCAGCGACAGCTTCGGCACCACATGCCGCCTGGTGAAGGACGACGCGCCCTTCCCCACGGGTGAGACCCGGCTCAGCGTGACCGGCCCGTACGCCGGTGCCGCGACGATCAAGCTGCCGTTCCCCGTCGCCCTGTACGGAAAGACCTACCGCGAGGCGACGGCGGACATCGAGGGCTACCTGTCCTTCGAACGGAACGTCAGCAGCTCCTCCAACAGGGCCCTGCCCTACACCGGATACCCCAACGGCTCCCTCTACCCCTTCTGGGACAACCTCCAGCTGGCCACCGGCTCCGGCGCCATGTACTGGTCGCAGCGCGGCACCGCCCCGCACCGGGAGATCGTCGTGGAGTGGCGGGACATGGTCCCCAGCAGCGCCAGGACCGAGCGCCTCAGCTTCTCCGTGGTGATCGGTGAGGACGGCGACTACTCCTACCACTACAAGACCGCCACCGGGGGACCGTACGCACGCGGCCTGGGCGCGACCATCGCCGCCGAGAGCCACGACGGCACCAAGGCCCTCCAGTACTCCTTCAACGAGGAATCCGTCGGCGACGGCACCACCCTGGCCTTCCGGCCCGAGCGCAGCGCCTACGTCTCCGGCACCGTGACCGACGCCAACGACGGCAAGCCGCTCGCCGGGGCCACCGTCCATGTCACCAGGGACGGTGAGGAGCAGGCCACCGGCACCACCGGCACGGACGGCGCCTACCTCGTCCAGGTGCCCGCCACCGACGCGGCGGACTACGAGGTCACCGTGTCAGCCGACCACTACACGTCCCGCGGCCGGACCGCCCGGCTGTCGGCCCGTGACACCTCCCGCGCCGACACCGCCCTCGCCACGGGCGTGGTCACCGTCACCCCCGACAAGGCGATGACCCTCGTCGTGCCCGCCGACAGCACCCGCCGCCGGACACTCGGCCTCGCCAACACCGGTTCGGCCACCGACTACAGCGTCCAGGAGGCCGGCGCGGCGCCCTGGATGAGGTTCAGCGTCCGCTCCGGACACCTGGAAAGGGGAGGCGACCAGCAGCTCAGGATCACCGTCGACACCACCGGCGTCACCCCCGGGACCGTGCTGCGAGGCACCGTCGTGGTCGCCTCCGACAGCGGGCGGGCACCCGAGCTGAAGGTGCCGGTCACCGTGGTCGTCCCCGCGTACCAGGCCGCCCTGGACAGCGGCTCCGACACCGCCGTGACGGACGCCTGGGACGACACCTGGGGCCCTGACCGGGCCTGGGAGGCCGGATCCTACGGGTACGTCGGCAAGGCGACCGCCGTGTCGACCTCCAAGACGGTCGGGGGCACCGACGAGCAGGCGCTGCTGAGCACCGCCCGCAGGGGCGCCCTGGAGTACCGCTTCGACGCCGTCCCTGACGGCGTCTACCAGGTCGAGCTCTCCTTCGCCGAGCTCAGCCGCACCGAGCCCGGCGCGCGCGTCTTCGACGTGATGACCGAGGGCACCGAACGGACCGCGGACCTCGACATCGCGAAGGAGGCAGGCGGCGCCTTCAAGGCCCTGACCAAGACCTACACGGTCACCGTCACCGACGGCCAGCTCAACGTGCGCCTGGTGGCTCACACCGGCAAGACACTCGTCAACGCCGTCCGCGTCACCCACCGGCCGGACCTGGCCGGCTGACCCGCGGCCGTGCCCGGCGCCGGGGCCGGGGGGGGGGCGGCCCGCCGGGGCCCCCGGGCCCGTGGGCGGGCACCAAACGGGCGGGCGGTCCCGGCCCGGCGAGC
>NZ_JBHZCI010000014.1:117579-160309 GCF_042755185.1 Streptomyces sp. NPDC059166
GGGGGGGGGCCCCCCCCCCCACCACCCCCCCCCCCCCCGCCCCGCCCCCCCCCCGCGCGGGCCGGGGCCGCCCCCCCGGGGGGCCCCCCGCCCCGGGGCCCCGGGGGCGGCCCCCCCCCGCCGCGCCCCCGTGCGCGTACTGCGTCATCCATCCGGCCGGACGAACCCGGCCGGCGATACGAGGAGCTTCAGTTGATCAAGTCCAGACCGCGGCACAGAGGGCTGCTCGCCGCGGCCCTCGCCGTCGCCCTCGGCGCGCCCTTCCTGGGGGCGGCGCCCGCTGTGGCGGGGCCCGCCGCACCCCAAGGCGCCACCGCACTGCGGCAGAAGGCCGAGGGCCAGGTCCTCGCGGACTTCGAGGACCACGACCGGATGTCCTTCTGGGTGCAGCTCGACTCCGAGCCGGACACCTCCGGGGCGAGGAAGGCGAAGACCAGGACCGCGCGTGGCAAGGCGGTCCTCGAAGCGGGCAAGGAGAACGCCCGGAAGACCCAGGCGGGGCTGAAGTCCCTCCTGAAGAAGGCGGACGCGCCCTACCAGAGCTTCTGGATCAGCAACACCGTCAAGGTCACCGGGACCAAGGAGCTGGCCCAGCGGATCGCCTCGCGCTCCGACGTGGCCGCGATCCGGGCCGACGAACCCGTACCGCTGCCCGAGAAGCTGCCCGCGGTGCAGGAGACCCAGGTCGACGGCGTGGAGTGGAACGTCGACCGGATCAAGGCCCCGCAGGTGTGGGACGGGCTCGGCGTACGCGGTGAGGGCGTCGTCGTCGCGAGCATCGACACCGGTGTCGACGTGGGCCACCCCGCCCTGGCCCCGACCTACCGGGGCACGAAGGCCGACGGCGGCCGTGACGACTCGTACAACTGGTTCGACGCCACCGGCAACTGCGCCAACCTGGGTGACGGTGGTCCGTGCGACGACCAAGGGCACGGGACCCACACCATGGGCACCATGGTCGGTGACGACGGCGAGGGCAACGCGATCGGCGTGGCGCCTGGCGCCACCTGGATCGCCGCGAAGGGCTGCGGTACCAAGGACTGCAGCCAGGCGGCGCTCCTGGCGGCCGGTCAGTGGATCCTCGCCCCCACCGACTCCGAAGGCAAGAACCCGCGTCCCGACCTGGCACCGGACGTGGTCAACAACTCCTGGGGCTCCGCCGTGCTCGACACCTGGTACCGGTCGATGGTCCAGGCCTGGCGGGACGCCGGAATCTTCCCCGCCTTCTCCGCCGGCAACAACGGCCCGACCTGCGACACGGTCGGATCGCCGGGCGCGTACGCCAACTCCTACGCCTCGGGCGCGACCGACATCACCGACCGCATCGCGTCCTTCTCCTCCAGGGGCCCCGGCGTTGACGGCACGATGAAGCCCGACATCGCGGCCCCCGGCGCGAACATCCGCTCCGCCGCACCCGGCGGCGGCTACGCGCCCAAGTCCGGTACGTCGATGGCCTCCCCGCACACCGCGGCCACGGTGGCCCTGATGTGGTCGGCCTCCCCGTCCCTGCGGGGCGACGTCACAGCGACCGAGAAGCTGCTCGACTCGACCGCCCACGACGTCGACGACACCACCTGCGGCGGAACGGCCGCGGACAACCACGTCTACGGTGAGGGCAGACTCGACGCCTATGCCGCCGTCACCGCGGCCCCGCACGACTCCCTCGGAGCTCTGAAGGGCACCGTGACCACCGCGAAGGGCCCGGCCGGTGACGCCCTCGTCGCCGTGGACGGCCCGATGCACGCGACCCGGCACACCGGGAAGGACGGCGGATACGCCTTCCCCCGGCTGATCGCCGGCAACTACACGCTCACCGTCTCGCTGTTCGGCTTCGTGACGAAGACGGCCGGCGTCACCGTCACCGAGGACGGCTCCCTCACCCGGGACGCGGAGCTGGCTGTCGCCCCCACCGGCACCGTGACCGGTACCGTGACCAGCGACTCAGGGCCCGAGGCCGATGTGGTGATCAAGGTCCGGGACACGCCCGTCACGGCGAGCACCGACGCGAAGGGCGCGTACTCCCTGACCCTGCCCGTCGGCGAGTACTCCTTGAGCCTGACACCCCTGAACAAGTGCGCGGCGGCGGCCGGCACCACGATGGAGGTCAAAGCCGGTCCGGCGGCCAGGGACTTCGCTCTGCTCACCAGGACGGACCCCACCGGCACCACCTGCCGGCAGACCGACGAGCCCTTCCCCACCGGTGACACCAGGCTCGACCTCGGCGTAACGCGCAGCTACAGCGCCGTCACCCCGCCCTTCCCCGTCGCCCTCTACGGGCGCACCTACGAGAAGGGGTGGGTGACCGTTGACGGCGCCCTGGTCTTCGGCTCGCTGACCGTGTCCGGAGTGAACGGGCGGATCCCCGACACCGGCGGTTCCGACGGGGTGCTCTACCCCTTCTGGGACGACCTGGCGATGGACGGCGCCTCCGGTGTCCTGACCGGCGTCAAGGGCGCCGCACCGCACCGCAGTTACGTCGTCGAGTGGCGTGACATGGTCCTGGTGAAGGACCCCACCCGGCATGTCAGCTTCTCCGCCGAGATCAGCGAGGACGGCACCTACGCCTTCCACTACAAGGACATCGACGCGGGTGGCAGGGGCTTCGAACAGGGCGCCGGAGCGACGATCGGCGCCGAGAACCACGACGGCTCCCAGGGCTTCGAGTACTCCGCGAACGAGCTCTCGGTACGGGACGGGATGACCGTACGCTTCCGGCCCGAGCGCAACGCCGTGGTGTCCGGCACGGTCACCGACGCCAACGACGGCAAGGCGGTCTCCGGAGCGAAGGTCACCGTCACCGGAGGCGGGCAGCAGGTCGCCACCGCGACGACCCGCGCCGACGGCCAGTACCTGATACAGATCCCCGTCAGCGACCCGCAGGAGTACACGGTCGAGGTCACCTCACCGCACTACGCGAGCGTCTCGCGCACCGAGGAACTCCGGGGACTCTCCGTGCTGCACACCGAGAGCGCCCTGCTCACCGGTGCCGTGGCGGTGGACCGGAGCGAGGGCTGGAACTTCGTCATCCCCGCCGGTGAGAGCCGGGAGCGCGCGATCACCCTGACCAACTCGGGTTCCGCGGCGGCCTGGACCGTGAAGGAGAAGGGCGGAGCCTCCTGGGTGAGCGCGGACACCGCGCAGGGGACGCTGGAGCCGGGGGCGAGCAAGCAGGTCGGTCTCACCTTCTCCACCGGCCAGGCCAAGCCCGGCACCGTGCTGAAGGGCACCGTGGTGATCGCGTCCGAGAGCGGACGGGTACCGGTCGTGGAACTCCCGGTCACCGTGGTGGTCCCCGGCTACCAGGCAGCCGTCGACGCCGGGTCGGGCAACAGCTCCCCCGTGACCGACGGAGCCGGCGACAGCTGGGGCCCGGACCGGGCCTGGATCGCCGGATCGTACGGCTACATCGGCGACCCGAAGTTCATCAAGTCGGCGGACCCGGTCACGGGCACGGACGAGCAGCAGCTCTACCGGACCGCCGGCCAGGGGGCGAAGGAGTACCGGTTCGACGGTGTGCCGAGCGGTACCTACCTCGTCGAGCTGGGCTTCGCCGAGCTCAAGGCGACGCAGCCAGGCCGCCGGGTCTTCGACGTGAGCGCCGAGGGCACCGAGAAGGTGTCCAACGTCGACATCGCCCTGGAGGCGGGCGGTGACCACCGGGCCCTGACCAAGACCTTCACGGTCAAGGTCACCGACGGGCGTCTGGACCTGGCCCTGACCCCGGTCAAGGGGCAGACCCTGGTGAACAGCCTGCGGGTCACCCAGCGGCCCGACCTCAAGAGCTGACGGAACTTCCGGCAGCGAAGCGGCCCTCCCGCCCCGGGCGACCGGGGCGGGAGGGCCGTCTGCGTGAGAGGGCGGGACCGGCGGTCAGCCCGGCAGCTTCGCCAGGACGGTCTTCACCGATCCGCCGTCCTTCAGGTCCATGGCGTAGAAGGCCACCTCACCGCGGTTGTTGACGCCGATGCCCTCGGTCGGCACCCACCGGGAGCGGTCGACCATCGCTCCCAGGTCGTACATCCGGCCCTCCGGGTCCCAGACGACGGCCGTGGTGCCGTCCGGCTCGGTCTCCGCCGTGCCGGCGATCCAGCCGGCGTCGTTGACACCGAGTGCCTTCGCGTCGAAGCCGAAGTCGGGCAGCCGGGTCATCGTGCCGCCCGGCCTGAGGACGAAGGCGTCGTCACCGCTGGTGCCGACCACCGTGCCGGAGGAGTTGACCGCCTTCGCCGTGCTCTCGACCATGCCCGGGAGGGTGCCCAGGTCGGTGATCCGCCCCTCGGCGTCCCACCGGACGGCGTGCCGCTTGCCGTCCTTGTGGGAGTGGCCCACCACCACGTGGTTGCTGATCGCCAGTGGCTCCGTGAGGGTGCGGTCGTCGCTCAGGTGCGCGAGCCTGCGGTACCCGCGCTGCGCGTCCCAGATGAACGGGTCGTTCACCTGCTGGCTTCCGCCGGTCGTGGGGTTCTTGAGGTAACCGGTGGCGTTGCCGATCACCGTCCCCTCGTCGTCCACGGCGAAGCCGCGGGCGAAGCTGTACTGCTCCCAGTCGGGCATCGGCAGGGTGGTGAGTTCCCCGTCCGCGTCCCACAGGGCCGTGCGGGTCCCCTCGGCGAGCGTGAGCGCACCCGTCGCGTACCCCTTCGTCGCGCTCTGCCCGATCACGTAGCCGGTGCGGGCGCCGCCGTCGGCCAGCAGCTCCGTGCCGCCCTCAGGGGACCAGCGGACGGGCCTGGTCGCTCCGGAGACCTGCTCGGATCCGGCGATCCGGCCCAGGTCGTCCAGGCTCAGGGCGACCGCCGGCCCGAACGAGCCGGTGACCGTCGCCTGCGCCTGGGTGACCTTGCCGAGCAGCACGTCCGCACTGCCCAGCGTGGTGCCGTCCTCGCCCGCCAGCGAGAACCGGCCGACCAGCCGGCGGCCGGCTGCCGGTGCGGTGTCGGGGACGATCCGGCCGCGGATCGTCGTCGCCTTGCCGGGCGTGAGACGGACGGGCTCCGCCTCGTCCACGGTCACCGAGCCGAGCGACTTCGAGAACATCGTGTCCTGGACGTCGAAGGTGGTGCTGCCCGACGGGATGTCCGTACCGGCGATGTAGATCAGGTAGTACCCGGGAGCCGGGTCCTTCACCGTCAGCGACTCACGAGAACCGCCGTTGGTCGAGGAGGCGACCATGGCACCGGACTGGGCGATCAGATAGAGGTCCAGGTCCGCGTCGGGGTCGGAGGCGTTGCCGATGCTCACCTCCAGACCGGTGGCGTCACGCGGAACCGCGATCTGCTTGCCGGTCATCTTCTGGTTCTCCAGCGTCGGGTGCGCCTCGGACAGCGCGCCCAGCGAGCCGCCCTCCGCGTGTGCCGTGACCGGCGCGAAGCGGTTGACGGCCTTGAACGAGCGCTCGACCGGCGCGTGCAGCGCCGCCTCGTCGACCACCGAGGACGCCGGGTCGAGCATGGCCCCCCGGACCGTCGCGTTCAGCCGGTACGGGTTGTCGAGGACCGGTGAGGTGCGCCGGGCCTCCACCTCGAACTCCCAGACACCGGGCATCGGCCGCTCGTAGGTCCGCGAGGTCGTCGTGCAGTCCTGCGGGTCGGAGAAATTGGTGTAGCACCGGCCCGCGGCGGTCACGTCCACCGGCATGCCCTGGGGGTCGACCGCCAGGAAGCGGGTCTGGCTGTCCTTCACGACGCCCGCGAGGTCCACGTCGAGCGCGGCGGCGCCCTCGGGGACGCTCACGAAGAGCGAGCGCGTCTCGTTGCGCTGCACGGAACCCTTGCCGGACGACACCGCGTACGAGGGCTTCGCCGGTTCGGCGGCGGCCACCACCGTCACCGGGACCAGCAGGTCCACACCGGTCGTCGCCGGGTCGTCGACCCGGAGAAGCGCCGAGTGCGCCCCGGCCGACTTCGCCTTGGCCCGCACGGTGATCCCGGTGGCGCGGCCTTCGGCGAGGTCCACGGTGCGCGGGGCGTCGAAGGTGCCGTCGTTGCCGATCCAGGACAACTCGGCCCTGCGACTGCCGGAGCCCGTCCGGGTGAGCTCCACCTTGTAGTCCTTGGGGCGGTGCAGCTCCTGGCCGCCGTCGCCCGGCGCGCAGCGGTTGTACACACCGGTACCGGACTTCGGGGTGGGGAGCAGACCCGCGAGGGCACCGCACACCGGCGCCTTCACGGCGTACGCGGTGGGCTGGGGGTTCCTCGTGAGCAGCTTCCACGCGGCGGGGACGGAGACCAGGCCCGCGCCCTGCGCGTACGCCGGCTGGCCGTCGAGGAACTCGGCCGAGCTGGTCAGGGCGGTACGCAGCCGCTGCGGCGACACCTTCGTGCCGTTCTGGGCGGCGGCGGACAGCAGCAGCGCGACGGCGCCCGCGACCTGCGGGGACGCCATCGAGGTGCCGTTGAACATGCCGTAACCGGGCGGGAGTCCGTATCCGGTGTCGGGGACGCCCTCACCGGGCAGCCAGGTCGGGATGGAGGAGACCGCCGCGCCGGGGGCGACGACCTCGGGCTTCATCCCGCCGTCCTCACGCGGCCCCCGCGCGGAGAAGGGGAACAGCGACTGGCGCGCCTTCACCTTCGAGCCGTAGTCGGCCCACCAGGTGTCCTTGCTGACGGAGGCGCCGACCGCGAGGACCTTGTCGGAGACCGCGGGGTCGGAGACGGTGTTCATGCCGGGGCCGTCGTTGCCGGCCGAGGACACGATCTGCACGCCGTACTCGTCGATGAGCCGGTTGTACAGCACCGCGCGGACGTTGCTGCCGTCGTTGAGGGCGGGCAGGCCGCCTATGGAGAGGTTCACGACGTCGACGCCCTTGTCCACCACGGCGTCGATCATGCCTTCGGCCAGGGCGTAGGCGGTGCAGCCCGAAGCGAAGAGGCAGACCCGCTCGGAGACGATCCGCGCACCCGGTGCGGCGCCGTCCATCTTCCCGCCGAACAGCCCGTGCCCCGCGGTGATACCGGCGACATGGGTGGCGTGCGCGCCCGCGACGATACCGATGTTGACGAAGTCGGCGGTCTTGCCGACGCTGCTGCCGCCGCGCGGCGACAGGTCGACGCCGGCGCGGTACTCCACGGTGAACGGCATCGACTCCGCGACCGCCGTCTCCGGGTCGTCCGTGCCGAACGTCCCCCACGTGCCGCTCTTCGCGTACGGCTCGACAATGTCGCCTTCGCCGAACGTGCGGTCCAGGTCGGCGTCGACCCAGATGCGGTGGTCGGAGGAGCGGTAGAGGACGGGGAACTTGTCCTTCGTGTCGCCGTCCCTGTTGACGTCGCCCCCGAGTTCCCCGCCCCAGGTCGTGCTCTCGTCGAAGAACGCCAACTTGTACGTGCCGTCGGGGGCCTTGTAGTCCGCACCGCCGTACCGGAAGGTGCCGCCGGCGGCCGTGACCGAGGTCCGCAGCTCCAGCCAGGTCGGGTCCGCGTCGGTGACCGGGTCGGTCGCCGTCACCCAGTCCTGGATCTTCGGCTTGCCGTCCGTGGTCGTACGCAGGGCCGGGTGGGCCGCGTCGACACCGGTGTCCAGGACGCCGACGGTGACACCACGCCCGTCCCACGACGGGTGCTCGGCGGTGAAGCCGGTGGCGCCGGTCTCCGCGACCGGGAGGTACGGGTTGTCGGCGGGGGTGTCCTCACCGGGTGCGGCGGGGCCGTTCTTCGCTGCTCCGCCCTTGCCGCCCTTGCTGTCCCGCGAGGTGACGGGCGACGGGTCGGGGATCTTGTACGTCTCGTTCAGGTCGACCGCGCGCACCGAGGTGAGCCCGGCCAGCGAGTCGACCTTCCCGGTGGGCACGGTCGCGCGGACGTAGCCGAGCTCGTCGTCTGCCTTCCCGACGTGGCCGCCGACCTCGGCGATCTTCTTGCGCAGCGCCTCGGTGTCCCCGTTCGCGGTGGCGAGCATCACGGTGACCGTGGCCTTCTTGCCGCTCTCGGCCTTCTGCAGCAGCGTCCGGTCGTGGGAACCGAGCTTGTCACGTGCGGAGGCCAGGGCCTCCTTCGGGGAGTCGGAGACCGCCGCGCCCAGCGGCTGCGGGACGTCGGCCGCCGGAGCCGCCTGAGCGGGAAGGGCCGACAGGCTCAGCAGTGAGCCGGTGAGGCCGGCCGCGAGGACGGCGGCGGTGAGCCGCCGTCCTCGGGGTGGTGAGGAGCGGGACATGAACTGCCTTTCGCAATGGCGAGCTTCCGGGCAAGGGCCGTGAACTCGTCGGTGACACGGCGCGCCCCGGCGACTTCCGGAGGGCCGTGGTCACGGTGTACCGAGCGGGCGACGGCTCGCGCACTCATGTCGGCTGGCGAGTGTGTGACACGGCGACAAACCGCCACGCGCCTCCACGGCGCCCCGCGCCCCTTTGCCGTGGGCCGCTCGCCGTCCGCTGCCCGCGGTGCGCCGTGAGCCGTGAGCCGTCCGCCGCCCGCACACCCGGCGGACGCGGATCCGGACGCGGGCACGGGCACGGCGGTCTCGGGCACGCCGGAAGCGGGCCTGGCGAGTTCCTGCCACGTCGCAATCCCGTCCGCGACCAGGGTTCCCCGCCCCGCCCCGGATCGCCGATGATCGTGCGATCCTGCCCCACCGCTCCCGCACGCGGTGGCACCAGCCCACGACGACCGGAGCGGAGCCAGCGAATGACGACGCGAGCCCCGGGGCGCAAACGCCTCGTACTGACAACGGCGGTGGCCGTGCTGGCCGTACTGGCCGCCGGAGCACCGGCGGCGGTGGCCGCGTCCCCCGCCGCCGACGGCCCCGGCACCGCACAGAAGCTGCTGTCCTCCCTGGACGAGCAGGAGCTCCAGGCTCTGCACCGGATGGCCGGTCTCGAGATCGGGGGCCTGCACCTCACCGACAAGGCGGCGCTGCGCAGCTCCGAACCCGTCGACGTGATCGTGCAGTTGCGCACCCCACCCGCCAGGACGGCCAAGCTGCTGGCGGCCGCCGAGGGGCGCAGCCTCAGCGACACGGAGGCACACGCCGCCGTGAAGAAGGCCCAGGACACCTTCCGCGGCGCGCTGGAGGACATGTTCCCCCAGGACAAGGCGAAGAGCGGCCGTACGGCCGCGGCGCCCCGCCCCGGCCGCACCTTCACCCGTAGCTTCGACGGGGTCGGTCTGCGTGTGCCCGGCAACCGCGTCGCCGACCTGCTGGAACACGACGAGGTCGCCGCCGTCTGGCCCGACAGCACCGTCAAGGCCCTCGCCGGCCCGGAGAGCAAGAGCCCCACGTCCACCCCCACCGCCGGCGGCGGCGACGGAGGCGACGGCCCCGCACGCCTCCATGCCGAGGGCATCACCGGCAAGGGCGTCAAGGTCGGCATCATCGACACCGGCATCGACTACGACCACCCGGACCTCAAGGCCGCCTACAAGGGGGGCTACGACTTCGTCGACGACGACTCCGACCCCATGGAGACGACGTACGCGGACTGGAAGGCGTCCGGCCAGGCCGAGACCAACCGGGGCTCGACGTACTACACCGAGCACGGAACGCACGTCGCCGGGATCGTCGCCGGCCGGGGCGCGGCCTCGAAGGAGCGCGCGGCGCACGGCGTCGCCCCCGGCGCCTCGGTGTACGCCTACCGGGTCCTCGGCCCGTACGGCACCGGCCGGACCAGCGACATCCTCGCCGCGATGGACCGCGCGGCGGACGACGGCATGGACGTCGTCAACATGTCGCTCGGCGCGGCGGTCAACGACCCGCTCAGCCCCCAGTCGCTGGCCGCCGACAACCTGGTGCTCGCCGGAGTCACCACGGTCATCGCCGCCGGCAACAGCGGCCCCGGCCCCCAGACGCTGGGAAGTCCCGGCGCGGCCGCCCTGCCCCTGACCGTGGGGGCCCACGACGAGCCGGTCACCCTCCCCGAGTACACCCTGGGCGTCGGTGGGGCGAAGGCCGAAGGCAGGCTGCTCGCCCGGAAGTTCGACGACAGTCTCGGCGAACTGGCCGACGGCACCTGGCCCGTCGTCGACGCCGGCACCGGAACGGCCGCCGGATACAACGGCAAGGACGCCACCGGCAAGGCCGTCATCGTCAAGCGCGGAGGCATCAGCCTCGACGAGAAGGTGAAGCGGGCCGCGACCGAGGGTGCGGTGGCCGTTCTCCTCGTCAACGACAACGCCGAGGAAGGACACATACCGTCCTACATAGGTGAGAGCCAGTCCTATGTGCCGGCGTTCTCCCTGACCGCCGCGGACGGCGCCGCCCTCGCCGCCGACCCCGCCGCCCGGCTGTCCCTCACCCCGACCGGAACGTTCACCCTGGGCAACGGCTCACTCGCCTCCTTCAGCTCCCGCGGCCCCGTCTACGGCACCGCTGCCATCAAGCCCGAGGTGTCGGCCCCCGGCGTCAGCGTCCTGTCCTCCGTGCCGGCCGACGTCGTCGACCCGGAGGGAGGCGACCACACCTACGCGTACGCCCGGCTCAGCGGCACCTCCATGGCCTCGCCCTACGTCGCCGGCACCGCCGCGCTGATGCTCCAGCACGATCCGGACCTCGGTCCCGACGACATCAAGACCGCCCTGATGAACACCGCGACCGCGCTGCCCGGCGACACCAGCGTCTTCGACACCGGGGCGGGCGCGGTCGACCCGTACGCCGCCGTGCACGCCACGGCCGCGATCGACGTGACGGCCCGCACGCCCTACGTCGCCGTGGACGGCACCCCTGGTGAGCTCACCGAGCGGACCGGCGCACTGGACCTCGGGGTGCTCCCGCTGGGCCGCAGGACCACCGACGTCCACACCCTGCGCCTGGCCAACCACGGCACCGAGCGCGGAACCTACCGCGTCACGACCACCTTCACCCGGGGGGCGGGGTCCTCCGCCGACGCGAAGGCCGCGCACATCACCCTGGCCACCGGCCCGCTGGTCACCGTCGGCAGGCACGGCTCCGCGAAGGTACGGGCCCTGCTGAACGTGCCCTCCTCCGCCCCCGCCGGCTACTACGAGGGCCACCTGACCCTGACACCCCTCGCCGGCAGGGGACACACCACGCTGCGCGTCCCCTTCGGCATGCGCGTCGCGAAGTCGGGCTTCGAGAAGATCGAGATGACCAAGTCCGTCCTGTCGACCGGGCAGAACTCGCCCGACGGCGCGGTCGGCGGCGGAGCGGCGACCTTCAACCTCACCATGGCCGGCCAGCTGCGCAGCGTCGACGTGTTCCTCGCCGACGCCCGCGGCAAGGACCTCGGCTACCTGGGCGGTTTCAACACCGTCGGTCTCACCGAGGGCGTCGACTACGGCCCCGCCTCCGTCGGTGCCTGGTACTTCCCGTTCACCGGCCGCGCCGCCACCCCCGTCGACCCTCGGGGGCGCTGGATCGAGGACGGCCGCTACCGACTGCGCATCGTGGGAACCGACGCCCAGGGCGGAACCGACACCGAGATGCGCGACGTCTACGTCGACTCCCGGGCGCCGAGCTACGACGACGCCTACGGCGCGTGGGACCCGTCCCACCCGGTGGTCGTCCAACGGCCCGCCGACGCCACGTCGTTCACCGTCTCCGGAACCCTGCTCGACGCCCAGGCCGACGAGATCCGCCGGTCCGGACTCGACATCGGCCAGGACGACAACGCGCTCTACTACTCCACCTACAGCCCCAACGCCCCGACCGGCCACAGCAACGCGGACAGCGAGGGCCGGGTCACCGGATCCCTGCCGCTCTCGCCGGGCTCGCCCACCACGTACCTCAAGCTCTGGCCGACGGACGCCGCCGGCAACGTGGGTGACGTACGCGTGATCAACCTGATCAAGGAGGGCATGCCCTACGTGACCGGTGCGGCCGACGCCCCCGCGGCCCGCGCGGGTGACCGCGTGACCTACACCCTCACCGCCCACGACCTCGACCACTGGAAGTCCTTCACCTCCCAGATCCGCTACGACGACCGCAACATCAAGCTCGTCGGCGTCGAACCCACCCCTGAACTGGCCGCGCACGACCCTTCCGCGATCCGCCGCACGGACACCGGGAGCGGGGTCTCCGCGAACACCTCGGTCTCCTTCGACGTCCCCGGCACGGACGGTCTGACGGGCGGGGAGATGCCCCTGCTGAAGGTGACCTACGAGGTCACCGGGGAACACTGGACCGCGTCCGCCGGCCTGAACAGCGCGACGACCTTCGCCGTCGACGCCGCGGGCACCAAGGTGCCGCTGAACATCCAGTTCTACGGCTCCGTCCGGATGCTCAACGCGGAATCCTCCTTCAGCGGCCGCCCGGCGGCCGAGGCACTGCTGACGAAGGACCGTGGCTTCGACAACGCACGGGACCACACCCTCGACGGCTTCGACGTCACCCTGACCGCGCCCGACGGCACCCGGTACACCCCGAAGGTCGACAGGACCGGGCGCGTGTCGGTCTCGGGGCTCACCCCCACCACGAAGCCCTACCGCCTGGAGATCGCCGTCCCCGGCCACTTCACCTGGCACGAGGACGTCGTCATGGCGGCCGACGGCTTCGGCGGCGCGGGGGGCACCGTCGCAGGTACCGTGGCGGCGCTCGTCGCCGGTGACGTCAACGGCGACGACGTCATCGACGTCCGCGACGCGGCGGCCGTCTACGAGGCACGGGGCAGCGCCGACCGGGCCGCCGACATCGACCACGACGGCACCGTCGACGCCCGGGACCTGAACTGGGTCGTCACCAACTACCTCGCGCACAACACCATGTCGGACCGCGTCACCGACCCGGTGAAGAAGCTGCACGGCCGGACGCTGGAGGACTACCTGAGCCTCATGTGAGAGCCGGCGGGGTCCGGAACGAGGGGGACGGACCCCGCCGCGCGCCGGTGCGCGGCCCTCAGACCCAGTTGTTGCGCATCGCGTACCAGCCGAGCTGCACCCGTGAGGTGACCGAGGTCAGATCCATCAGCGCGCGCACCCGCCGCTGCACCGTACGCGGCGACGTGCCGAGCTGGTTGGCCGTCGCCGCGTCCGTCAGCCCGGACAGCATCAGCTGCAGGATCCGGCGGTCCATCGGGCTCAGATCGCCGTCCTCGCGGAGATACGGCCGCGATCTGCGCCACACCGACTCGAAGAGCTCGACGGCCAGCAGCGCCAGCGGGCGCCTGAGCTCCAGCGAACGGCCCGGCTCCAGCTGGACGAGCGCGGTCTCCTCGTCGGCCACGACCAGTTTGATCAGCGGCTGGTCCACGACGCGGACCTCGTGACCGGCGGCCAGCCGCTCGTCCAGCGCGCGCAGCGCCGCCGGTTCGGAGAGGAACGCCCGGTCCACGACGACCCGGTAGGCGGCCTGGCGGTTGCCGCCGTAGCGCAGTGTGCCGGGGCGCGGACCGTCGGACGGCTGCTGTTCCGGGGCCTCCGCGACGGGCTCCGGAGGACCGGGCGGTCCCTCGCCCTCGTCCGCGACCGGCGGTTCCTCCTCGTCGAGGAGGGTCGTCGGCACCGGGGCCACGGTGTTCGCCCCCGACTGGAAGACGAGAAGGGAGGAACGGGCCCCGTACTCCAGCTCGTTGAGCCGGATCGCCTGGTCCTCACGGCTGGTGCGGACGATGACCAGCCGCTCCGAGCCCTCGTCGGGACCTGCCCCCCAGCGGTCGAGGAGCCTCGTCAACGAGGCGTCCGCTCTGCGCAGGTCCTCCTGCAGGTCGGTGAAGTGTGATCGGAGACCGGAGCCGGAGGGGTGGTTCGGCGCGGGGGTGACGGGACCGGCGGGTGGCCGGGACGGTATTCCAAGATCGGACGACATGCCTCCCAGTGTCGTCGCACGCCTCCCGTCGCGCCATCACCCACTGCCCGCCGCGGTGGACAGCGGGTGATCCCGGACGGCGTGACGGAATCACGCCATGGCACTCTCTCGCCACCTTCATCCCCCCTTTTCCACCGCCGAATTGGCGAGTCTGCTGCCCAGCGGAAACCATCCATATCCCTGGAGCACACCTGTGAGACGCACCAGACCCTGGCGGCAAACCGCCGCCGGCCTCGCGGCGGCCGCCCTGCTCGGTGCCGGCGCCCTTCCCGCGAGCGCCGCCGAGCCCGCGGACGACGTCCTCCCGGCGACCGCCGGTCAGGCCGACACCGGCCGGCCCGTCACGGTCACCCTGATCACCGGCGACGTGGTCGACGCACGCGTGGACGCGAGCGGCGAAGTCCTGTCGGCGGCGCCCCGCCCCGTCGAGGGCACCGACCACCCCGCCGCCGTCTGGAGGGACGGGACGCACACCTACGTCTTCCCCCAGGGCACCGAGGAACTGGTCGACGCGGGCAAGCTCGACGCCGCACTGTTCGACATAGGCAAGCTGGTGGCCGACGGGTACGACGACGCACACGCGGGCGCCGTCCCCGTCATCGTCTCCTACCAGGGCGGGCGCACCCCCCGCAGCGCCGTACCGGGCACCAGGACCACCGCGGGGCTCGACTCCATCGGCGGAGCGGGGCTGACCGTCGACAAGAAGTCCGCCGCCGACGCCTGGGAGGAGCTGGCTCCGAAGACCGGCAAGGCCAAGGCAGCGGCCGGATCCGTTGACCGGATCTGGCTCGACGCCAAGGTGCGCGGCACGGCCGCACCCGCCCTCGGCACCCCCACCGTCCCGCTCACCGGGGCGGGCACCGCGCACCGCGAGGGACTCGACGGCGCCGGCGTGAAGGTGGCCGTCCTGGACACCGGCGCCGACGCCGCCCACCCCGACCTCGCCGGACGGATCGCCGCCACCAAGGTCTTCGTCAACGGCCAGGACGCCGACGACCGCACCGGCCACGGCACCCACACCGCCTCGACGATCGCCGGCACCGGAGCCGCCTCGGGCGGCCGGTACGCGGGCATGGCGCCCAAGGCGGACCTGCTCGTCGGCAAGGTCCTCGGCGACGACGGATCGGGCACCCTCAGCGGCATCGTCAACGGCATGGAGTGGGCCGTCGACCAGGGCGCCCGGGTCGTCTCCATGTCCCTCGGCGCGGACGGCGCCACCAGCTGCACCGGCCCGGACGTCGAGGCGGTGCAGCGGCTCAGCGACAAGGCGCTGTTCGTCATAGCCGCCGGCAACGCCTCGCTGCGCGGCACCGTCTCCACCCCCGGCTGCGCGCCGAGCGCCCTCACGGTCGGAGCCGTCGACCGGAAGGACCGCACCGCGTCGTTCTCCAGCCGCGGCCCGTCCGCCGACGGCCTGAGCGCCAAGCCCGACATCGCCTCCCAGGGCGTCGACGTGGTCGCCGCACGCGCCGGTGGCCGGGGCGACCTGGCGTACCAGTCCATGTCCGGTACGTCGATGGCCACCCCGCACGTGGCGGGCGCGGCCGCACTGCTCGCCCAGCAGCACCCGGACTTCACCCCGGCCCAGCTCAAGGCCCTGCTGACCGCTTCCGCCGAGGGCACCTCCGCGCCGGTGCTGGAACAGGGCGCCGGTCCGCTCGACGTCGCCCGCGCGGCCACCCAGCCGGTGACGGCACAGCCGGCTCCGCTGCTGGGCGACTTCGCCTACCCGCAGTCCGCCCTGGACCCGGTCGACAAGCCCGTCACCCTGACGAACATCACCGGCAGGCCCGTCACCCTGGCGCTCACCGTGCAGGACGTCCGGGGCGACGACGGCTCCCGGCTGTCCCGCTTCGCCTCCCCGGCGAAGCGTGTCGTGACCGTCCCCGCGAACGGCACCGCGGACGTCCCGGTCAGGATCGACCCGTCGGCCCGCCTGGACGACGGCGACTACGGCACCGTCACCGGCCGCCTCGTGGGCATCGGCGCCCACGGCGTCCGCGTCACCGTCCCGTTCGGCGTCCACATGGAGGTGCCCTCCGCGGACCTGACCGTCAAGGGCCTGGACCGGCACGGTGACCCCGCGGCCACACCGTCGGCGTTCCAGCTGTTCGACGACCACCGCGACACCGCCAAGCGGTACACCATCGGCTACCCGCAGCCGGGCAGCACCACCGTCCGGGTGCCCCTCGGCACGTACGCCCTGAGCGGCCTGATCATGACCAGGGACGTCGCGGGTGCCGTCGGGAACGTCGCCTCCGTCTCACAGCTGTACGACGAGAAGGTGACCGTCGCCGGGGACACCACCGTCACTCTCGACGCCCGCGACGCCCAGCAGATCTCCTGGGACACCGACCGGCCGAGCAAGCCCGCCGGATTCGCCGTCGGCATCACCTTCGGCCTGGACGACTCCAGGAAACTGCTGGCCGGCTACGTCACCGCGGTTCCCTCCTACGCGAAGGGCGTCTACGCGCAGCGCGTCACCCACGACGACCGTCTCACCTTCCTCGCCTCCGCCCGGCAGACGGCCCCGCTCGCCGAGCTGACCACGTCCGGCGGCCGGGTCCTCGACTCCCTGCCGGTACAGAAGGCGACCGAGTTCGACGGGAAGGGATCCGCCGAGGTCGTACCCGTCGGACAGGGCACGGACGCGGCCTTCGCCGCCCACGACCTGACGGGCAAGGTGGCCCTGGTCGACGCCGGCACCGGCGGCGGCAACCCGTACACCTGGGCGCAGGCCGCCGCGAGGGCCGGAGCCGCCGGGGTCCTGGGCGCGGTCCCGGACAGCGAGGGCAGGTTCCAGCTGACCGGACCCGAGGGCGTCCCGCAGGCCACCATCACCTGGGCCGACTCGCTGGCGCTCAAGGCGGAGGCCGAGAAGGGCACCGCCACCGTGCGCTGGTCGGGCACGGCGACGGCGAAGAGCCCGTACCTCTACAACCTGGCGTACACCACCAAGGGTTCGATCCGTCCCGGCGTCCAGAAGGTGCGGGACTCCGCCCTCGCCCGGCGGGACGCCCGCTACCACGTCCAGAACGACGCCGACACCACCTACTGGTCCGACGTCCAGGTGGGTCTGCCCGGCATGCCGGCGATCTGGGCGGGAGGTACCACGCTCCCGCTGCGCGCTCCGCAGGCACGCACCGAGTTCTTCACTCCGTCCGGCTCCGAAGGACTGACCTGGTCGACGCTGATGCGCCGCAACCTCGGGGTGTACGAGGGCACCGCCTACGACGGCCCGCACACGGTCGCGAAGGGCAGCGCACCCGCGCTCTGGTACAAGACCCCGTACGGCCCGGTCCGCAACACCTACTCCCGCTCGCTGATGACCCGCGACAGCAACCGGCTGTCCTACGTGATGCCGCCCTTCGGCGACGCGGGCGGGCACGACTCGACCCTGAGCCGCGGTGACTACGGGACCCGCCAGGTCCTGGTGAACGGTGAGCCCCGGGCCGCCACGGCCGGCATGTTCACGCTGCCCGAGGAGAAGTCGGAGCTCACCGTCCGTCAGACCTGGCAGCGCCCGGTCTCGGCGACCGACCGCACGGGCCTGGCCTACGCCACCGAATGGAACCTCACTTCGGCGGCCTCCGACCAGGGGGCCCAGCGCCTGCTCGTCCCGGTCCTCGACGTACCCAGCGACCTGCGCAACTCCCGCCCGGCGGGGGAGACGACCATGATCGGGATCGCCGCCGCCGTCGATGGCCAGGACAGCCCCGCCGACCTGAAGCGGGTGACCGTCGAGTACGCCTACGGGACCGAAAGCACCGTCGCCGCCGTGACGGACTGGAACACCGCGGACGCGACACGGGTCCACGGCAGCTGGAGGGCGCAGCTCCCCGCCGACGCCCCGAAGGGCTCCTTCGTGCACCTGCGCGTCACCCTTGCCGACACCCGCGGGGCGGAGGTGAGCCAGACGCTGGTCCGCGCCTACGAGGTGCGCTGACATGACGGAGGCCCGGGCGGGAACCGCAGTACGCGGTTCCGGCCCGGGCCGACCGGGTTCTCAGGCGCCGACGGGCGCCGTGACGCGGGGTTCCGGCGAAGTCTCGCCCGCCACCCGCAGCCGGTGGTAGGTCCGCAGCCGCAGGGTGCACCAGATGCCGATGACGGAGACGGCCATCAGCGCCACCGCCGGCGGCCAGTACGCACCGCCCGCCAGGGACGACAGCCACACCGCCGTGACCGGGGCGAACCCGGCGAAGACCATGTTGCAGATCTGGTAGGAGAGCGAGATGCCGGTGTAGCGCACGTGCGGGGCGAAGCCGTCCGCGAGGATCGCCGCCATCGGCCCGTACAGCGCCGACATCACCAGACGCATCGCCAGCATCGTCAGATAGATGAGGAAGACGCTCGCGGTCCCCATCACCATGAACTGCGGCAGCGAGAGCAGCACCACCCCGGCGAGCCCGGCGACGACCACCCGGTGCGCCCCGATCCGGTCTCCCCACAGCGAGAGGAACGGAGTCACGACGAGCTCCAGGAAGGCCGCCAGGGAGAGGCCGTTGAGAAGCATCGACTCCGACAGGTGCAGCTCGTCGGTGCCGTACGACAGCAGGTAGCTCGTCACGACGTAGTAGCCGCCGGTGGCGGTCGCCAGGGCGAACACACCCACCAGGACCGTCTTCCAGTCCTTCTGCAGCACCTCGGTGACGGGCAGCCTGCTCGCACCCGGCTTCTCCGACTGCTCGGCGTGGATGTCCTCCATCACCGGGGAGTCCTCCAGCTTGGTGCGGACGATCAGCCCGATGATCACGAGGACCGACGAGGCCAGGAACGGCACCCGCCAGCCCCAGTCGTGGAAGGCGTCGCTGCCGAACAGGTTCATCAGGCTGAAGGCGCCGGTGGAGAGCAGCGCCCCGACCGACGAACCGAGCTGCGCGAAGGAGCCGAAGAAGGTGGCACGGCCCTTCGGCGCGTTCTCGACCGCGATGAGCACGGCCCCGCCCCACTCGCCGCCGATCGCGATGCCCTGGACCAGGCGCAGGGTGATCAGCAGGATCGGGGCGAGCGCTCCGACCTGTCCGTACGTCGGCAGCAGACCGATGGCGAAGGACGCGATCCCCATCATCAGCAGGGTGATGACCAGGGTCTTCTTGCGGCCCACCCGGTCACCGATGTGACCGAAGACGATTCCGCCGAGCGGACGGAGCAGGAACCCGACGGCGAACGTCGCGAACGAGGCGATCGTCTTGAGCGCCGTCGGCATGTCGGACGGGAAGAAGACGTCGTCGAAGACGAGCGCGGCCGCGGTGGCGAACGCGTAGAAGTCGTACCACTCGATGGACGTGCCGGCCAGGGCGGCGAAGGCCGACCTGTACGGACTCGGGGACTTGCTCGGGGTGGTGCGGTCCGTCACTGGGACCTCCGGCAGGGATGAGGGAAGGGGACGGTGGGGTGCCCGCCCCGGAGCGGGGCGGGCACCCTGGAACGACTACGGCTGGTGGGGGAGGGACTTCAGCGGCCGGCGGCGGCCCAGGCGCGCTGTCCGCCCACCCAGGTCTCGCGGACGCGGATGCCGGTGATCTCCTCGGCGGACACCGTGAGCGGGTCGGCGTCCAGGACGACGAAGTCGGCGAGCATGCCCGGGGCGAGTGCCCCGACCGAGTCCTCGCGGTGCAGTGCCCGTGCTGCCGCGGCGGTGTGCGCGTGCAGCCCCGCCTCGACGGGCAGCCGGAGCGACTCGTCGCCGAGGACGGTGCCCAGCACGGTACGGCGGGTGGCCGCGGCGGCCACCGCTTCCAGCGGCGCGGGCGGCGCCACCGGGGCGTCCGAGGAGAAGACGACCGGGACGTCCGCGTCGGCGCAGCGGCCGGCCGGATTGTAGCGGTGGCCGAGCTCGCCGACGGCGGTCAGCGTGCCGTCACCGGTGCGCAGGTGGTGCTGCGGCTGCATGACGGGGACGACGCCGAGCGTGCCCATGCGGTCGATCTGCTCGTCGGTCGGCAGGCCGCAGTGCTCGATGCGGTGGCGCATGTCGGGGCGCTCCCGGTCGGCCTGAGCCTTCTCGACCGCGTCGAGCACCATGCCGATGGCGTACGGCGACTGGGCGTGCGTCGCGGTCTGCAGCCCGGCCGCGTGGGCGCGGCGGACGATGTCCGCGTACTCCTCCACCGAGTGGTAGAGCTGCCCGTGGTGGCAGCAGTCGGCGGCGTAGCCCTCGGGGAAGTACGCGGTCCAGCCGCCCAGGGTGCCGTCCGCGTAGAACTTCACGCCCTGGATGCGGAACCGGTCGTCGCCGAAGCCGCGTACGGCGCCGAGCTCCAGCGCGGTGTCGAGGAGGGCAGACGTCAGGTACGCCGAGACGCGCATGCGGAGGCTGCCGTCGTCGGCGGCCCGCAGATAGGTCTCCATCTCGCGGCGGGAGACCTGGGCGTCGCCGATGGTGGTGACACCGGCCGCCAGGAACACCTCCTGTGCGCGCAGCAGATGGTCGGCCATGATCTCTTCCGGTTCGGAGAGATGGAAGTTCGGCCCGTGGTTGCCGATCTTCACCCCGGCCGGACCGGTCAGGAGGTCGCAGGCCGCGTCCCACAGCTGCCCGTCGGGCTCGCCCTGGTGCTCGCCGTCGGTGAAGTGGCCGATGCTGCCGCCCTCGGGGGAGGGGGTGGAGGCGGTGATGCCGCAGGTGCGCAGCGTGTGGGAGTTGACGACGCCGCCGTGTCCGGAGGCGTTCATGACGTAGACCTCGCGGTCCTCGGACACCCGGTCCAGGTCGTGGCAGGTGGGGTGACGCTGCTCGGTGAGCCTGCGGTGCTCGTAGCCGAAGCCGCGGACGGGGACGCCGGCCGGAAGCTCGCGCTCCGCCTCGCGCAGCACCTCCACCAGGGTCTCGATGTCCGGCACGCGCTCGGGGCGCAGATCGACCCAGGCCAGGGCCTGCCCGTACATGACCGGGTGGCAGTGGGCGTCGACGAAACCGGGGTGGACGAGCCCGCCGTCCAGGACGAGCTCCTCGTCGACCCGGCCGAGCGCCGCGCGGGCGTCCTCGGCGGAGCCCACGTGCACGACGCGGTCGCCCCGCACGGCCAGGGCCTCGGCGCGGTCGGAGGTGCCGGCGACGGCTACGGCCGCACCCGTGACGAGCAGGGTGCGCTCGGGGGTCTCGGTGGGACGGGGCATGGGGGCCTGCTTTCGACCGGGGATGTGCAGAAGAGTGCCGACAGACGTTTCGGCTCGCTGAACGATATGAAACGAACGACTGATTGACCAGAGGGGAAGGCGGTCAATTTTTGTAAAGCCAGATCGATATCTGGGTTACGGATCGTCAGTCGTGCACATCCCGGCCCGGTGGGCGTCCCGTCCGTCAGGCGGAACGCGCCCCGATGTCGTACCGCTCCTTGACCAGCTCCAGGTGGAACCAGCTCTCCACCTCGCGCACCGCGGGCAGGGCGCGAAGCTCCTCCAGGGTGGCCAGGACCGCACCCGTCGACTCCGCGCTGATCGTGCCGACCAGCTCCGCCCGGCCCAGGCAGGTCGAGAGGAAGGTCACCCGGTCGAACCGCTCCACCCGGGCCGCGACGGCGGCCGCCCCGCCGGTCACCCGCAGGCTGAAGCCGCACAGGAAGCCCATCCCCAGGACGTCGGGCCGGACCAGCGCGACCACTTTGGCCACGCCGCCCTCGAGCAGGCGCAGTGTCCGCGACCGGGTCGCTCCGGCCGACAGGCCCACGCGGGGTGCCAGCTCGGCGAAGGGCAGTCGCCCGTCCTCCTCCAGCGCGGCGAGGATCCGCTCGTCGACCTCGTCCTGCAGGGCGACGGTGGGCTCCTCCGTCAGCAGGTACGGGTCCTTCACGTGGCGGGTGGCCACCAGGGAGTCCACCGCGCCGACTCCCGGTGTCGCCCTGATGTGTTCGACGGTCCGCTCCAGCTCGGCGAAGCCCGCGGTGCGCAGCTCCGTCATGATCGCCCACCGGCCGCTGGTCAGCGTCACGAACGGCGCCTGGGGGAGTGCGGCGATCGCCCGCGCCACCTCGCCGGCCCCGCCCTCGGTCGCGATGGACAGGTGCGCCGACGCGGTGAGGCTGCGTACGGCGGGGTGCACGATGGCCACGACCCGTACGGCGCCCGACTCCTGCAGGCGCTGGACCCGCATCCGCGTCGCCGGGCGCGACAGGCCCACCCGCTGCGCCAGCGTCTCGTAGGTGAGCCGTCCGTCCGTCTGCAACTCCCGCACGATCGACAGGTCGGTCTCGTCGAGCTCCATATGCCGTTCCCCTCCGCTTTCGGTTCCGCCCCACCGCGGCCAGGGGCCGGGCGTCCGCTCATTGTCGGTCAGGCGACTCCTCGCCCCGGCGGCGGATCTCGCGTTCGCCCGATCACCTCCCGGCAATCATCTCGTTCGATCTGGACAAAGTCATCAGTTGAAACGTAAGTTTCCATACGACTGAACGATCGAATCATCCATGGAGGCTGAAGTGTTGCGACCCGTCGCCGTGATCACCGACACGGAGGAGCTCGATCCCGAACCGGGTGTCCAGCTGCTGACGGACGCCGGCTTCGAGGTCCGTGTGGCCGACAGTCGCGACCCTGACGTCATCGCCGAGGCCGCCCACGACGCCGACGCGCTGATCGTCGGCTACGCCCGGGTCGACGCGGCACTCCTCGACCGCTTGCCGCGGGTGCGGATCATCGCCACCATGTCCGCCGGGCACGACATGGTCGACACCGCCGAAGCCGCCCGGCGAGGGCTCTGGGTCACCAACCTTCCGCACGCCGCCACCGAGGACGTCGCCGTGCACGCCCTCGCCTCGGCGCTCTCCCTCGTCCGCAGGCTGCCCCAGGCGGACGCCGTGGTCCGCTCCGGCGGCTGGAACCAGGACTTCACCGACGTGCCCCGACGGGCGAGTGAACTCACCCTGGGCTTGGTCGGCTTCGGACGTATCGCCCGCACGCTGGCCCGCATCGCCGCCCCCGTCTTCGGCCGGATCGCCGCCTACGACCCGCACGCCTCCGGGACCGACTGGCCCGAGGGTGTGCAACGGCTCGGCCTGGACGACCTGGTCGCCGGGGCCCACATCCTGTCGCTGCACACCCCGTCCACCCCGGAGACCCGAGGTATGGCCGACGCGGCCCTCTTCGCCCGGATGCGCCCCGGAAGCATGCTGGTGAACGTCTCGCGCGGTGACCTCGTCGACCCCGGGGCACTCCTCGCCGCCCTCGACAGCGGGCAGCTCGCCGGTGCGGCACTCGACGTCTTCCCGGTCGAGCCCCCGGCCCCGGACGACCCGCTGCGCACCCATCCCCGGCTCCAGGTCTCCCCGCACAGCGCGTTCCTCACCGACACGTCCCTGCGCGCCTACGTCCTCGAACCCGCCCGGAACGTCCTCGCCTGGTGGACCACCGGACGCCCGCACACCCCCGTCGTCGTACCGGCCGAGCGGACTCCTCACGCTCAGGCCGCCCCCGTCCAGCAAGGAGCGCCCGCGTGACCGAGACACTCACCACCCCCGCCACCGCCACGGAGGCCGCGGCCGAGGAACTGCGCCTGCGGCGCGAACTGGCCGCCGTCTACCGCCTCGTCGCCCACTACCGGATGACGGACCTGATCTTCACCCACATCTCGCAGCGCCTCCCCGGCCCCGAGAACCACTTCCTCATCAACCCGTACGGGCTGATGTTCGAGGAGATCACCGCCTCCAACCTGGTGAAGATCGACCTCGACGGGAACCCCGTCGAGCCGACCCCCCACCCCGTCAACCCGGCCGGCTTCGTGATCCACAGCGCGATCCACAAGGCCCGCACCGACGCCCACTGCGTCCTGCACACCCACACGAAGGCGGGCTGCGCCGTCGCAGCCCAGCAGGGCGGACTCCTGCCGCTGAACCAGATGTCCATGGAGTTCCACAACCGCCTCGGCTACCACGACTACGAGGGCGTCGCCCTCAACCTCGACGAGCAGGAGCGACTGGTCGCCGACCTCGGCGGCCACCCCGCCCTGGTCCTGCGCAACCACGGTCTGCTCACGGTGGGCGAGAGCGCCGCCCAGGCCTTCCTGCGCATGTACTACCTGGAGAAGGCCTGCGAGATCCAGGTCACCGCACAGGCGGGCGGCACCCCGCTGGTCCTGCCGCCCGAGCAGGTCTGCGAGTACACCGCCCAGCAGCTGGCGGGCGAGGCCACGGCCGACTTCCAGGACGACATCGCCTACGACCTGGCCTGGTCGGCGCTGCTGCGCCTCGTCGAGCGCATCGCCCCCGACTACAAGGACTGAGTCCACGCGGGGAGGTCCCGTGGACCTCCCCGCGTACACCGGCGATTTCACCGATGGCGCGCACACGCCGTTCCCAGGACTCTGGGCGGACCAGGCATCCGCTCACCCGTCAGGAGCGTTCCATGCGTCGTCGTTCACCGCGCCGGCTTCTCGGCGTCCTCGCGGCGGTAACCGTCGCGTTCTCCCTGTTCGCCGCCGGGCCGGCCGGCGCGGCCGGCACCTCGGCCGAGGCGGCTCCGAGCGCAGTGGCCGCAGCGCCCGCCGCCGCCGCACCCCTGTCGACGAACACCCCCGTGGTCTTCGTCCACGGCTACACCGGCAACGCCTCCAACTGGGTCACCGCCATGAGCGTCTTCAGGCTCAACGGCTGGTCGAGCTCCGACCTGTTCGCCTACGAGTACAACTCGTACGGCAGCAACGTCGTCAACGCCCAGGGGCTGGCCTCGTTCGTGAACAACGTGAAGTCGCGGACCGGGGCGAGCAAGGTGGCGATCGTCAACCACTCGATGGGCGGCCTGGTCAGCCAGTACTACCTGAAGGTGCTGGGCGGCAGCAGCAACGTCAGCCACCTCGCCTCCATCGCCGGGGCCAACCACGGCACCACCTTCGCCGGGGCCTGTCTGATCTACATCACGTGCCAGCAGATGTATCCGGGATCGGCCTTCATCGCCCAGATCAGCCTGGGCGACGAGACACCGGGCGACACCAGGTACGCCACCTGGTACTCGGCCTGCGACGGCGTCATCCTCCCGTACACCAGCACCCGGCTGAGCGGTGCCACCAACAACAGCGTGCTCTGCCAGACCCACATCGGGTTCCTGGCCGACACGTCCGTGCTCGGGCAGATCGCCCGCTTCATCGCCTCCTGATCCGCACAGCCCTCGCCGCCCGGGTGGTGCGAGCCCTCATGGCCCGCACCACCCGGGCGGTGGGTCGTGGTGGCGTCAGCCGAACCGCTCACACCGCGATGGCAGGAGTTGTTCGATTCAATGCTTGATCAAGCATCTACGGACACCGAGATTGTCACACGGTGACGACGGTGACGCCCGCCTCACCGAAGCGGGATGCGGCCTCCGGGCTGATCCCGGAGTCGGTCACCAGGAAGTCGATCCGGTCGAGGCCGCAGACCCGGGCGAAGGCGCGCCTGCCGATCTTCGAGGAGTCGGCGGCCACGACGACCCGTTGGGCCTGCTCGGCCAGGAGCCGGTTGATGCTGGCCTCGCCCTCGTGGTGGACGTGGGCGCCGCGCTCGGTGTCGATCGCGTTGACCCCCAGTACCGCGACGTCCAGGGTGATCTCGCCGAGCACACCGCTGGCCAGCGGCCCGGTGAGCTCGTACGACTGCGGTCTGGCCACTCCTCCGGTCACCACGGTCTTGATCTGCGGCCGGATCACCAGCTCGTTGGCGATGTTGAGGGCGTTGGTGACCACGGTGAGCATCGGCTGGGCGCCGGAGCCGGGATCGCCGACGATGTCGGAGCGCACCGACAGCGAGCGCGCGACCTCGGTGATGGTCGTGCCCCCGGTCAGCCCCACGACCTCACCCACGGCCACCAGTTCGGAGACCGCTCGGCCGATGGCCTGCTTCTCCGCCGCGTTGCGCCCCGACTTGTAGCGGAGCGCCAGCTCGTAGGAGACCCCGTGCGCCACGGCGCCTCCGCGGGTACGGGTGAGCAGGTGCTGCTCGGCGAGCTGGTCCAGGTCGCGGCGGATGGTCGCGGCCGAGACGTCCAGCGAGGTCGCGGCGTCCTCGACCTCCACCCGGCCGTTCTTCCCGACCAGTTCCAGCAGTGCGTTCCACCGGGCATCCCTGGACAACAGAACTCTCCTCAAGACGTCCGGGAATCGGGCATGCACTACCTGGGGGTGCGGTCGCCGGACACGCGTAAGCGTGGCACACGACGCCGTGCAGTCAAATTGTGCGCACGTCGCGTGCAAGAAATCTGCTTGAAAATGATTCCAGAGGCCGTATAGCGTGCATCATCGAGCATCCAGCCCGCGCGAGGGAGTGCAGACGTGTCGTTTGTGGAGATCGAGACAGCCAGCCAGCCGGAGTGCTGGCGCCGCGCGGCAGCACTCGCGCAGAGCCAGGCGGATGCTCTGCCCGCCAGGGGTGAGCGCATCGCCGTGGTCGGCTGCGGTACGTCCTTCTACATGGCCCAGGCCTACGCGGCGCTCCGCGAAGGCTCGGGACAGGGCGAGTCGGACGCGTTCGCGGCCTCCGAGTTCCCCGTGGGCCGCCGCTACGACAGGGTCGTCGCCCTCACCCGGTCGGGCACCACCACGGAGGTGCTGGAACTGCTGAACCGCCTCCGCGGCAGCACCCCCACCGTCGCGATCACCGCGGATCCGGCGACCCCGGTCATGACCTCGGCCGACGCCGTCGTCGTACTCGACTTCGCCGACGAGCGGTCCGTCGTGCAGACCCGGTTCGCCACCACACTCCTCACGCTGCTCCGGGCCCATCTGGGTCTGCACGGCGACGAGGTGGTGCGGGACGCCGAGACGGCGCTCGCCGAGCCGCTGCCCGAGGGCCTGGTCGAGTGCACCCAGTTCTCCTTCCTCGGCAAGGGCTGGACCGTCGGGCTGGCCAACGAGGCCGCCCTGAAGATGAAGGAGGCCTCGCTCTCCTGGACCGAGTCCTACCCGGCGATGGAGTACCGCCACGGTCCGATCAGCATCGCCACGAGCGGCACCGCCACATGGATGTTCGGAGACGCGCCGGAAGGACTCCGGGAACAGGTGCTGTCGACGGGCGCCCGCTGGGTGGAGAGCGGCCTCGACCCGCTGGCCGACCTGGTCCGGGTGCAGAGGCTCGCGATCGCCCGGGCACAGGCAGCCGGCATCGACCCGGACAGCCCCCGTCATCTGACCCGCTCGGTCGTCCTCTCCTGACCCGCTCGGTCGTCCTCACCGAAGCCTGAGCCCAGGGGCAGGTCTCCGCGTCCCGTGCCCGCCCTGCCCGCACGTCCGCGCTTGCCCGTCCGCGCCTGGTTGCCGGGAGGGGCGGCCCGTCGGCCGCAGGCCGTCGGGGCCGGGTCCTCGGCATCGGTCGTCATCCGGCAGCCACTCGTGCCGGCGCCCGGCGCCCAGCGGGTGGCGTGGGCACGGGGCCCGGGTGAGCCGGACGGCCGCGCGTCATACGCACCAGCAGCAGCCCTCCACCTCTCCTCGTCCTGGAGCCCACCATGCCCCTCGCCGCCACTGGCACCCTCGTCGCGGAGGCGTCGGCTGAGCGCCGCGCCGTCGCCGCCTTCAACATCATCACGCTCGAGCACGCGGAAGCGGTCATAGAGGGGGCGGAGGCCTGCGGATCACCCGTGATCCTGCAAGTGAGCCAGAACGCGGTGAAGTTCCATCACGGCCGCCTCGCCCCACTCGCCCGTGCGGCAGTCGAGTCCGCCAGGCTCGCCTCCGTCCCGGTCGCGCTGCACCTGGACCACGTGACCGCGAGCCCCCTGCTCCGGCAGGCTCCCGACTGCGGATTCAGCTCGGCGATGTTCGACGCGTCGCGTCTGCCCTACGAGGACAACCTCGCCGCGACGCGCGAGGCGGCCGAGTGGGCGCACCGCAACGGGATCTGGCTGGAGGCGGAGCTGGGGCAGGTCGGCGGGAAGGACGGGGCGGCTCCTCTGGGTGCCCATGAGCCCGGTGCCCGCACCGACCCGCTGGAGGCACGCGACTTCGTCGCCGCCACCGGGGTCGACGCCCTCGCCGTCGCCGTCGGCACCTCGCACGCCATGACCACCCGCACCGCCCGGCTCGACCACGGGCTGCTGGCACGCCTGCGGGACGCCCTGGACGTCCCGCTGGTCCTGCACGGATCCTCCGGCGTACCGGACGACGAGCTCCGGCGTGCGGTCGCCGCCGGAATCGGGAAGATCAACGTCGGTACGGGACTCAACATCGCCATGACCGGCGCAGTCCGCGGCCACCTGGCCGACGATCCCCGCGTGGTGGACCCGCGCAAGTACCTCGCCGCAGGCCGCACGGCGATGAGCCGCACGGCCGCCGCCGTCATCGCCACCCTGGAATCAGCGGCCACCCCTGCCGGAGCCCGAACGTCTGCCGGAACCTGAACGCCCGCGATCGGCCGCTGCGGAACTCCCCTGGAAACACGCGCGATTCAGGAAGATGCCGCGCAACACGGCGGCCCCGAAACGCGTGGGCCCACGGTTACTCGTGTGCCGCCACGGGCATTCGTGAGGCCGCCACGGGTACTCGTGGGGCATGGCCACTCGTGGGGCCGCCACAGGCACTCCTGGGGCACGGGCACGGGCACCGGTGACTGGGAGGCCCCACGGAACTCCGCCGAGTGCCCGGAGCCCAGGCAGCGGCCGGGCCGCTCAAGGTCGCATGACGATCTTCCCCACGTGTCCCCTGCGGGCGAGCTCCTCCTGGGCCCGGGCGGCCTGGTCCAGAGGGAAGGACGCGGCGATGACGGGCCGGACCTCCGCGCGACGGGCCATGTCCATGAGCAGGCCGAAGTGCGCGGGTGTGTGCATGGCGGACCCGATGACCTGGGCGTTGTGCAGATAGAGGCGGCGTACGTCGAAGGCCACGCCGTACCCACCGAGCGCTCCGGCGATCACCCACCGGCCCCCCTCGCGCAACAGGGGCAGGCATTCGCCCACCAGCTCGCCGGCCACGACGTCCAGCCCCACATCGATGCCGTCCGGGGCGGCGGCGCGGATCTGTTCCGCGAGGTCCCCCGCGCGGTCGACCACCTGGTGCGCGCCCGCCTCGCGCACCGCTTCGATCTTCGGCCCGCTGCTGATGGCGACCACCCTCGCGCCACGGGCGCGAGCGATCTGCACCAGCGCGACACCGACGCCGCCGGACGCCCCCGAGATCAGGACGGTCTCGCCCTTCCGCAGCCGGCCGCGCTCGATCATGCCCAGCGCGGTGCCGTACGCCGTCGGCAGCGTCGCCAACTGGTCGTCCGACAATGGGGAATCCGTCACGTCGTGCACCTGCTGCGCCGGCGCGGTCACGTACTCGGCGTATCCGCCGTCCCGCTCGCCCCATCAGCCCGACCGGGTTGGCGTCCTGCCCCTCCGCGTCGTAGATCGCGGGGTCCACGACCACCCGGCGTCCCACGACACCCTCCGCCACGCCGGGCCCGACGGCCACGACCCGGCCGGCCACATCCGCGCCCTGGATGCGCGGGAAGCCGATCGGGCCTCGCCAGCCGGACAGCGCCGCCGGGTCGTCCGCGCGGCCGTAGGCACCCTCCCGGGTCCACAGGTCGGTGTTGTTCAGTGCCACGGCGCCCACCCGGACCAGCACCTCACCGGCCCGAAGCGCGGGGACCGCGACCTCCGTCAGTTCGAGGACCTCCGGACCTCCGTGCCTGGTGATGCGTACCGCTCGCATGGAATCGGGAACAGTCATCGCTCGAACCTCCCCAGGTATACTGATCTGTGAACCTCTCCACCGTACATCGCTCCGCGAAGGATCTTCCGTGGGACCTCCCGTGCAGGAAACGCGGCCTCTGACGCCGGCCGGCCGCCGCATCGTGGCAGCCGCCGAGGAGCTGTTCCACGCCCGTGGCATCACAGCGGTCGGCGTGGACCTGATCGCCGAGCACTCCGGGGTGACCAAGCGGACCCTGTACAACCAGTTCGGTTCCAAGGACCATCTCGTGGCGGTCTACCTCGCGGAACGCGACCGGCGCTGGCGGTCACACGTACGCGCCGCCGCCGACGCCGCCGGCACCCCGGCCGAAGCCGTCACCGCCCCCTTCGAGGCCTTGCGGACGTGGTGCGCGACGAGCAGCCGGGGCTGCGCCTTCATCAACGCACTGGCGGAGCTCCCGGACCCCTCGCATCCCGGGCACCGCATCGCCGTGCACCAGAAGCTCTGGCTGCTGAACCTCTTCGAGGAGCTCGCCGCCGCGGCCGGCTGCGCACACCCGGCGACCCTCGCCACCCAGCTCCTCACCCTGCACGAGGGCGCCGTCGCCACCATGCCCCTGCCGCTCGACTGCCTTCCGGCGAGCACCGAACTGGCGCGGTCCCTGGTCCGTGCCGGCGTCCGGCCCGGACCGTAGGCGCCCTCGCACCGGCCCGCCCGGCCGCCCCCGGCGCACCGCAGCGGACGCGCCGGACCCACCGGACCCCTCAGCGCATCGTGATCTCGTACGCCTTGCGCAGCGTCTCGTGCACGGTCCACGTCGTACGGTCGCCCTCGCGCAGCACGCAGAGGTCACCGGGGCCCACCGTGACCGTCGGTCCGCCCGCCACCTCGATCGTGGCGCGGCCGCTGACGACGACGAAGAGTTCGTCGGCCTCGGTGTCGGTCACCACACCCGGGGTGATCTGCCAGATACCCCGGACACGCCGCCCGTCCTCGGACTCCCACAGAACCTTCCCCGACACCTCGGGACAGCCCCCGACGATCTGCGAGGGGTCGAGCGGGTCCGGATCGAGATCCGCGTCCGGGATGTGCACGGCGAAGGTGGTGAACTCTGTCATGCCCGTGACGCTAGGCCACCGCAGGTTCTCGCTCCCACCGCCACAGTGTCGGGTCGACCCTCCCCGCGGGCGACGATACGTCCACCCATGGGGACGGGGCGTCCGCGGCGTACGATTCCGGTTGCCTGTCCGCCGGGCCCCGCGCCCGGCCCGGGAAGCGACGTCACCACGCAAGGACACACGCATGAGCCACACGGAAGCCCCCCGTCCCAGCTGCTGCACCCCGAGCCGGACACCGGCCGCCGACGCGCCGTCCCTCCCGGTGGTGGAGCCGGGAGGGCCGGGGGCGCTCCCCGGAGCGCGGGAGAAGGCGGTGGCACTGCCCGGCGGTGAGTTCCTGATGGGTACGGAGAGCGCGGAGGGCTTCCCGGCCGACGGTGAGGGACCTGTGCGCGCGGTGCGCCTGCGGCCCTTCCGGGCCTCTCCGTACGCGGTGACGAACGCCGAGTTCGGCGCCTTCGTCGAGGCGACCGGCCATGTCACGGAGGCCGAGAGCTTCGGCTGGTCGTACGTCTTCGCGTCATTCCTTCCCGGCGCGCTGCGCAAGGTCTCCGAACGGGTGCGGGAGACCCCGTGGTGGTGCGGGGTGCACGGAGCGAGCTGGCGCGCGCCGGAAGGCCCCGGAAGCGACGTCGACGAGCGCGGGGACCACCCCGTGGTCCACGTGTCGTGGAACGACGCGCAGGCCTACTGCGCCTGGGCGGGCGGCCGGCTGCCGACCGAGGCGGAGTGGGAGTACGCCGCACGCGGTGGGCTCGAACAGCGGCGCTACGCCTGGGGCGACGAGCTGACGCCGGAGGGCGAGCACCGCTGCAACATCTGGCAGGGGCACTTCCCCACGAAGAACACCATGGACGACGGCTACCGGGGGACGGCCCCGGTGGACGCCTACGCCCCCAACGGTTTCGGCCTCTTCAACACCGCCGGCAACGTGTGGGAGTGGTGCGCCGACTGGTGGACCACCGACCACGGCCCCGCTCCGCTGACCGACCCCACCGGACCCGCCACAGGGACCGCGAAGGTCATCCGGGGCGGCTCCTACCTCTGCCACGTCTCCTACTGCAACCGCTACCGGGTCGCCGCCCGCACCTCCAACACCCCCGACAGCACCACGGGCCACATGGGCTTCCGGTGCTTCTACGACGCGTGAACGGACGCGGACGTGTCCAGAGGTGATCACATGGAGACGCGCGGATGGTTCTGGTCCCGCCAGGCCCGGGGCGAGATGCCGTAGGCGTCTTTGAACACCTTGCTGAAGTGTGTCGCGTTCACGAATCCCCAGCTCCGTCCTGTGGCCGCGATCGTGCGGAGCCTGCCCTTCGGACCGGCCAGCTCGCGCTTGCACGCGGCGAGGCGGCGTACACGGATCCAATCGCCGAGGCTGATGCCTGACTCGGACAGGACGACGTAGAGATGACGTACGGAGATGCCGTGCGCGAAGGCGATCCGCGCCGCCGACAGCCCGGGATCAGCCAGGTTCTCCTGGATATAGGCGGTGATTCGCAGGCCGAGCGTCGCCTCCAGCGACGCCTTGGCGCGGCCGGAGTCTCCGTGCTGGGCGATCAGGACGGCACGGAGCAACTCGATGCCGGGCGCCACGGCGCCGTCGGCGTACGCGCTCCGGTGCAGGTCCTTGCCTGCCGCCAGCTGGGAGAAGTAGGTGTAGGCGAGAGGCGCGAGAGGGTTGCCGGACCCCAGGGCGACCGTGGTGGTGTCGCACAGCAGGCGGTCGGGCAGCGCGAGTGCCGCGAGAGGCAGCCGTAAGAAGTGGTGGTCGACCCCCTGGTCGAAGAGGAGCGTGTACGGGGCGTTCGACCGGAAGACGGCGAACTCACCAGGGCGCAGGACGCACTCCCGGCCGCTCTGCGTCCCCATGCTGGTACCGGTCACCTGCAGGCTGAGGAAAAGGGAAGGCTCCTCGTCCTTCTTGACCAGCCGCGCCGTCCGGCGAAGGGTGGCCGCGGTCGCACGCGCCGAACTGATCCTCAGGGGGCCCATGGTGCTGACCTCCATCCGCGCGGAGATCTCCGAGGCCGGCGGGCGGTGGTCTATGTCGACGGCCACGACGGAATTCCAGACCGCGTGCCTGATCACCTCCTCCCGGTCCTCGGGCGGTATGAGCGCGGTGTCCAGAGCCGGGCTCATGAGACGTTCCTCGGTCCGGGCCGGCCATGCGGCCGGCCCGAAGCCGCCACCTCAACTCGTTGTCCCACAGGTCCCCCCAGGGCCTCTCGTTCGGATCATGCCGGGCTCGCGTGCCCTGGTGCCGCACCTCGCGGCCTTGCCGTCGGTCCCACCTTGCCCCGGCTCGCGACTCCGTTCCAGCAGGGGAGACCTCATCCGACTCCCTCCTCCGCCTTGCGATGCACGGCACCAGGGCCCGCTGCCTGATCCGGCATGATCCAGGCGAAAGACCCGAGGCGCAGACGTCCCACCGTTCGGCGGCGTCAGTCTGGAGGACATCTCCCCGCTGCGCAACGTCTTGAACTTGCGTTTCAAGAGCCGCAGTTGGACGCGAACCGTGGCCCGCGGCGCGGGTGCGCAACTGACAAAGAGTCCTGCACGAACGGCAAAGTCCCAGGCTCGTGATCGCCCTAGGTTCCCTCAGCGAGGCCACCACCGGCCTCGACCGCACAGGCGTCGTGATCACCGACCTCCTGTCGGTGATCCGGTGCCGCCGCAGACCTCCAGGTGAGGTGTGCGGCGCGGGCCGGCCCCGTGCGGTCGGAACGACTCCGAGAACCACGTCTGCAGGAACGGAAGCTCGATGTCACTGAAGACCCGCCTCACCGCCACGCTGTTCGCCATGGGAGTCGCCGCCGCCGCTCTCCCCCTGGCCGCCACACCGGCCCAGGCCGCGAGCATGCACGGCTGCAGCTACCCGAACGTCTGTCTTCTGCAGGGTTCCTACACCACGGGCACCATCTGGGGCCGGTACAAGGACGCGGGCGTTCAGTCCATGCCGGTGGCCTACCGCAACGTCACGGACTCCGTGATCAACACCCGTAACGACGACTCCGTCTGGCTGATCGACTCAGGAGCGAACCCGGACCGGTACATCTGCATCCCGCGGAAGACCGCCGTGAACCTGGGGAACTACGCCCACCCCAACGGTGGCACCTGGGCGAACGACGTCGACGTCATCAAGATCTGGCCGGCCTCCGACAACGGCCTCTGCAGTGGCACCACCCAGGTGCAGCAGGGAAAGGTGTGACGGCGCGGCGCATGATTCGAAGCAGACGGCACGCCTGACGACTGGTGGCGCCCCTGAACCGCTGTTCGCCGGCGCGGGCCACTCACGCCACCCGAAGTCCCGGGGCGTCGAGGCCCCCGCGCCGGCGGCATGCCCCGCCGCAGAACGTGACCGCACGTCGTCGGAGTGCCCGCCCGGACCGGCGATGCGTCTCCCACGGCCGTGCGGAGCTCCTCGGACGATTCTTGTGGCACCGGCCCTCTTCCCTTGTGTGGTAAGGGTGTTGGAGCATTCACACATGAATCACAACAGGCCCGAACCGGCCGCGGACGCGGCGACGGCGTACCTCACGACGCTCCAGGAACGGCTGACCGGCGACGGGTGCACGGTGACCTTGCTGAACTGGAACGACCAGCCGGTGGTGATCGGTCGCCGTGCCGACCGGAAGATCCGCTGGTTCGGCACGAAGACCGAACTGTTCGTCTTCGCGACAGCCGTCCCGGACATCGACCTGACCACCCTGGCGGGGTTCACCGGATGGTCCATGAGCTACGCCAAGAGCGTACGCAAGGGGCTGCCGGGCATGCGCAACGCCGCCATGGTGCTTCCCGCGCTGGTCAGCGGGAGTGTGCAGCCGGATGCCGCGCAGTGGGCCGCCGAGGACGCCCGGGTCGTCGGCGCGACGCTGATCGGCAGGCCCGTCGCGGTACAGGCCGTGCCGGGTGGTGGCGTGCGCGTCGCGATGTACCGGGGGCAGGTCCCCGTGGGTGGCCTGTTCACCAAGCATGTACTCGCAAAGGCGGCCCTGTACTTCCGTTGAGGGGTCTCCGTGCCGCCCTGGTCGGCCACCACCGGATGTGCGGCTGTCGCCGCCCCGAGGCGGGACCTGCAGGCGTGTCAACCGGGCCGCCCCGCTCAGCGCCGGGGCGGCCGCCGGGTGCCACCCGTCAGAGTTCCGTCTTGATCGTCGGTCTGACCGCGACCACGGCCCAGGTGCGGTGCGGGACGTGCAGGACGTCACCGGGGAAGCGGTCGCGCAGGATGCCCTCGAGGTCGGCGGAGAACCTTTCGACCCGGTCGGGGGTGAGGCTCGCGCCCACCCCCGCGCTGGCCCGGATCCGCCCGGTCCAGGCCTCCGGGGTGTACGGCACGTCGAGGTCGAAGGAGAACGTCTCGATCGCACCGAATCCGGCGGTGGCCAGATCGGTCAGCCAACGCGGGTACAGCCCGGTGCCGCCCCCCCCCATGCTCCACGCCGGGTTGTACGCGGTGATCAACTGCTCGGTCGCCTCGACGACGTTGCCCGGGAGCGGCAGCCAGTCGAAGTGCGCGATGACGGCGTGCCCACCCGGGCGGAGAAGGCGCCCCACCTCGGCCGCGGCCCTCGGCGCGTCGAACCAGTGCCAGCACTGGCCGGCCGAGACCACGTCGAACGAGGCGCCCGGAAGCCCGGTGTCCTCGGCCGTGGCGACCTCGTAGGCGATCTCGACCCCGGCCTCCCGGTCGAGCCCCTTCGCCTGTTCGAGCAGCGCGGCGGCGGGGTCGATGCCCGTGACCCGTGCCCCGGCCCGGGCGAAGAGCCGGGCGAGGCTTCCGGTTCCGGTGCCGAGGTCCAGCACGTCGCCATCCGCCACCTTCGCTCCGAGTCGGCCGAGCCGCTCGATGGTCTCCGGCGGGAATCCGGCGCGGTGGCGCGTGTAGTCGTGCGCCGTCAGTCCGAAGTCCGGATCGAGTCCAGTGACCACGCGGTCCTCCGCTCTCTGCACGTACGGAACGGACGTACGCGTCATGGAAGTTTCTGGAGAGCGAAACTACCCGTTGCCGATCATCGAGGCATGGAATCCGCCGCCCTTGCCGCGGCGCCGCCGGAGGCTCTGCGTACGGGCGTCCCTCGCCCTCTGCCGCTCGGTAGCGGCGCGGGCGGAACTCGGCGCTCACCCCGCGCCTCTCACCGGCGAGGCTCTCGTGCGTTGCCTCCCGGTTCCGGGACAGGGGCTTCCTGCCGGTCCCACCCCCAGCGCGGCCCCGTACGGTGACGGCTCGGTTCTGTCGAGTGAAAGAGGCGCTTCCGGAGGGTGACGATTCAGGGGCGACGGGTGACCGGATCTGTGAGGGCGCGCACAGGGCCCACGTCACACAGGGCCGGGGTTAGTAGACGCCCGGCGGACGCTCGTCCAATGAACGCGGGCCGTCCCGGCAGTCCCCCCGGCGGCCTGCGAAGGAGCGTAGTAGGTCACACACTTGTCGCGGGCCCCGAGCGTTCCGCATGGTGTTTGACGTACCGGGGAGCCGAGCGCCGGACCCGGACGGCAAGAGCCCGTCCGTGATCCAGACACCGGCCCTGATGACGCGAAGCCGCGTCCAACGCGGACACCGCGTCGCCGACCCCCCGTCGGCCTCCCCATCACGTCCCCTGAATGGAGAGGTACACACTCATGCACGCCATCACCCGCAGCCCCCTCGCCCGCAAGTCCGCCGTGGCCTCCCTCGCCGCCGCAGGCGCCGCCGCCGTCACCCTGACCCTCGTCCCGAGCCCGGCGCACGCCGCCGAGGCTTCCGCGGTGCAGGCCGAGACCGCCTCCGTGCAGGCCAAGGCCGAGGCAAAGGCGAAGGCCGAGGCAAAGGCCGAGGCGAAGGCAAAGGCCAAGGCGAAGGCTGAGACCGTCAAGATCAAGCACATCGTCAAGACCGGCGAGAAGAAGTACGGCGACGACCTCGACGGCTGGATCCGCACCGCCCTCGACGTCATGGACGCCAAGGACATCCCGGGCACCTACGAGGGCCTGCACCGCAACATCATGCGTGAGTCGTCCGGTAACCCGAAGGCGCAGAACGACTGGGACGTCAACGCCCAGAACGGCATCCCGTCCAAGGGTCTGCTCCAGACCATCCAGCCCACCTTCGACTACTACCACGTCAAGGGCACGAAGGACTCCATCACCGACCCGGTCGCCAACATCGTCGCCGCCTGCAACTACGCGGCCGACAAGTACGGCTCCATGGACAACGTCGACTCCGCCTACTGACCGGCGGACAACAGACCGCCTGAGCCCGGGGACAGCCGGTCCCGCGGGAGGCCGACGGGGCCCAGGCAGCACGGCAGGGGCCGGAGCGACAACACGTCCGCTCCGGCCCCTGCCTGCGTCGCACCCGGACCCGCGGCGGACATCAGGCCTCCCGAGCGGCTGCTCGCGCCACCAGGCCGCCCGCACCTGGTAGCCGCGACGTGCCGTGCCGTGTCGTGCCGTGTCGTGTCATGTCGTGTCGTACACAGAGACGCGGCACGCGTGACGGGAGCCGAAAAGGTGACGAGGCCTGGGGAGAGGGTGGCAGGTGATGTGGCCGCGTCAATAGAGTGACGGGATGGGACTCTTCAAACGGAACAGGACGACCTCAGGCCTGCTGCTCGTGTCCGACATGGGCATCCGGCAGGTGAGGACCGCGTCGTACGGGATGGATCTCGTGCAGGAGGTCGCTCGTCTTCTCGGTTCTGAGCACATTCGCTCCACCAAGCTGGGAGAGGAGCTCACCCTCTGGTACTCCGAGGACGGCCCGGGCCGGGCGAGCTCCGGCTCGCCCAACCCCGTGGCCACCCGGCTCGCGGCGGAACACGGCGCGGCGCCCGTCGCCGGCCCCGCCGTCGTCACCGGTCCGCTGCTGTACGGCAGCCCGTATCCGCTGAGCGCCGAGGAGATCACGAAGGTCTCGGGGCGCCTGCACGGATAGCCGCGGTTCAGCCGGCCATGGCCGCCACGATGCGGGGCAGGAGTACGGCGTTGGCGCTGCTGAGGGACACCCTCACCGACTGCTGCCTGCCCCGCTCATGGATCCACACCAGGCCGTTTGCGACCTCGACGTCCGTGAGCGAACCCCAATCGGCCTCCATGACCCCGCGCAGCGACAGCCCGTCGCGGTGCACGTGCATCTCGCCGATGGTGAACGACCCGCCCCGCCGGATCAGGTCGAGACGCTCCGCGAGCAGCCGGGGCTCGAGGACGCGCTGTGCGAACTCGACCAGGGCCAGCCACGCTTCGGGGGCCTCGGCCCGCTTACCGCCCTTGTTCCAGTTCAGAGTCTCCAGGCTCTTCGGCGAGTCCGCGTATCTGCCCACGCCGAACGTGTACGTGTTGGAGTACATGGAGGGGAACAGGAAGCCCTGGTGCTTGGTCCGCGAGACGGGATACCGGACCCACTCGATCTCCTCCCAGGTCAGCGAGTCACCGTCGTACGTGATCCGCTTCTGGTCGGCGACCACGCGTGCCGTCCAGCCGAGCGGACTGTCCACGAAGGGACTCTGCGGGGCCTCCTGGCGCGGGGGTGCGGATCGCGGAGGCGCCGTGTGCGGGGAAACCGTACGCGGGGATGCCGTGTGTGGGGATTCCGTACGCGGGGATGCCGTGCGCCGGCCGTTCGCCCCGGCATGGGCTCGCAGCCATGCCGGCACCTCGGCCCGCGGGTAGGCGGCGAGGTCGTTGCGGTAGTGCCTGGGGGCGAGCAACTGCCCGTCGGGAAGCCGCTCGTCACCGTAGTCGTACTGGGTGGAGACCTGGGCCTGGCCGTCGGGCCCCTTGGTGACGGCGATCATCAGACGCAGCCACGGTCCGGCAGGCATGGCGGCCGCGAGGTGGCGCTGGCGGCGTACGAGGAGGGCTATCTGCTCCGGCACCCGCGCCTCCACGGGCCGTTCGTGCTGCCAGAAGCACAGATCGGCCGTCTCGGCGGAGACGGCGCAGGAGAATGCCGCCACCATGCGTTCCCACCGCTGTGGTCCGCACAGCGCCAGCTGGCGGACGATCTCGTCGGTCAGCGCGGTCACGCGGGCCGCCGTCATGTCCTCCGGCGGGGGGCCGACGACGGTGAAGTCGGCGATCGCGCCCGGCTGTCCGGACCGGGCGTCGAGGCGCTCGAACTCCGCCTTGAGGTCGTTCATGAACGCCTCCTCGGCGGGCGTACGCCGTACGAAGGCCTCCTCCGCGGTGAACAGGGCGTCGGCCTGTCCGGGCGGGATCGCGGAGGTGACCTCCTTGATGCGCCCCGTGTCGCCGACCAGGAACACCGAACGGCCGACGGGCATGTCGAGGAAGGCCAGGGGATCGCTGTCGTCGACGTCGACGGGCGCGTACACGCTCCAGCCGGCGGCGAACCGATCCGCGGCCAGGCCCTGGGCCGGGTAGTCCAGCCCGCCGGCGGCGATGTGCTCCTGGACCAGGGCGACGGCGCGCCGTTCGTCGATGCGTCCGACGGCACCCGGCTGCGGGGCCCTGCCCAGCGGGTGGTTCGGGTCGGCCCCGCCAGGGCCCGGGTAATGGTGGGTGAGCTCGAACCACAGGCGCATCTCGTCGGTGGTCACCGCGTCGGTTCCGGGGCTCACAGCGTCCCAGGTACCTCCGGGGTCGCGGGCGTAGAGCCCGACGGACTCCCCCTGGGAGACGGTCACGTAGTCGCAGGCATGGAGATCTCCGTACGCGGCGACCAGGGTGAGCGACGGCGCGGCGGGGCGCTCCTCGCGGGCGACCTCCCTGCCGTCCACGCCCGTCGCGGCCAGTACATGACGAGACATCAGCACCACTCCCTCGCGGACACGGGGCACGACCGTAGCCCAAGGCGACCATCATGGTGAAGGAGGGGCCGCTGTCGACCCCGCTCCCATGGTGGTCACCTGCGAGCCGAGGGAAGGCGGTCACGCGGAGCGGACCAGGCGTTCGCGGTACGACCACCCAGCTGGACGCCCCGTTCCTGATCGCGATCGATCCGGCCGGGCCGCGTGAACCGGCTCAGGGCTTGTGGTACTTGCCCGGCGTGGGGTCGGGAATCCATTTCGCTCGCGCCGGGTCGATGTCGATCGCCGTCCCGTGCAGCGTGCACGCGTCTTTCACAGGGGCGAGGAACTGGGTGTCGAAATCCGTCTGCGTCACCTTTCCCGCGGCAATGGCGGCGGCCATGTAGTTGTGGGCGTTCTCCAGTTGGGCGGACCGGGGTGTGGTGGTTCCGGTGGCGTCGGTGTTCACGTCGAGTCCGCTGCCCGGGTCGTCCGTCCTGATCTCGGGCCGGGGGCCGACGCGGAAGTTGGCCGGGAGGTTCTTGAGCGCCTTGTCCACGCTGGGTGAGGCGAACGCCGCCGGTGCCAGGGGTGCCAGGTCCGCGGTGATCTGTGCCACCTGGGCGGGAGACAGGAGTGCGAGGAACGGCTGGAACAACGACTTGGGGATGATGTGGTGCAGCGTGTCCACCAACGGATCGCCGGGGTGAGCGGCCTTGACCGAGGCGAGCTCGGTGCTGGTCGACCCCAGCTTCCAGTCCTTGGCGCGCTGCACGACCTCTGAGCCACCGCAGTCGCCCGAGCGGCACCCGGCCTCGTGATCGTGGCGGCCGTGCCGGATCATGGCGGTGACAGCGGCGTTGCCCGCAGTGCGCTGAAGGGCCGTCATCGGACCGCCCGCAGACACCCCGCCGCGCGTCGGACGCGCGCTTGCGTGCGTGTACTTCTCCACCGATGAGGCCCGTGCGTGCATGCGTCTCCTCCAGCGGTCATCATGGTCGGGAACGTGGCCTGGCCGGAAGGCGCCGCAGGGGCAGTGACGGGGCAACGCCTCTTCCCCAGCGGGACCTTGAAATCCTCGGCGGAGGTCTGCGTGCCGAGCGATGTGGGCGAGTCGTGGCGGCGCGTTGTGTCCTGACCGCGTGAGTATGCCCCGGTCCGACGGGTTCCTGCCCGGAAGGAGAGTTCCTCGTCGGAGGCCGGGCACCGCTTCCTCTGTCGAGTATCGAGCGGCCGCATCATCGGATGATGCCTGGTCCGACAGAGGATGACAGCGGATCAGGGGGCCGCTGCGGGCCGGAGCGACAGTGCGTGGTTCACGCAGCCAGGGCTGCGGCTGCGATCATGACGGTCTCGTGCTCGACGGGGGCCGACCGGGCCGGGCGTACCCGTCGCCGGCGTCGGTGGTAGGTGTGCTCGATGCAGGTGACGAGCGCGATCCTCAGCTCCTGGCGGGTGGCCCATGAACGGTGAAACCCCAGGTCAAACCCAACATGTGAGATCTCTACGGAACCCGGGGCTGTTCAGCGTGTCCTTTGCGCAGGCTTGGGTGAAGCTTGCCGGGGTCAAGGGCTCGGGTTGTCCGAACCAGGTGCAACCGCCGGGTATCTTTCGATCGCTCACGGGGCTCAGGTGCGGTACGGCCAGGGCGACCCGGATCGTGCAGCGGCAACGAGCTCAGCAATTCAGGGGTGGGGAATTCAGCATGTCCAAGTCCAGGAACCACAGGCTTTCCAAGCGCAACCGCTACCTCGCCTGGGGCGCCACCGGTGTCGTCGTGGCAGCCGGGGGCGCGTTCGCCGCGACCAGCGCTTCGGCGACCACGGCGTGGCCGGCTCAGAAGACCTTCACGGGCCGTGCCTTCGACGCCTGCACCGCCCCGTCCTCCGCCGCGATGAAGGCCTGGCACACCGGCTTCTACGGCGCCGCCGCCGTGTACATCGGGGGTAAGAACCGCGGCTGCTCCCAGCCCAACCTGACCGCTTCCTGGGTCAAGACGGTGAACTCCCAGGGCTGGAAGCTCATCCCGCTCTACGTGGGTGCCCAGCCGCCGTGCCAGAGCGGCACGCGCAACGAGAAGATGACGACGACGAACGCCGCCACGCTCGGCACCGCCGACGGCAAGGACGCCGTCGCCAAGGCCGCCGGCCTCGGCATGAAGGCGGGCAGCGCGCTGTACCTGGACATGGAGCCTTACGACATCAAGAACGCCTCCTGCAACAAGGCCGTGCTCTCCTACGTCCGCGCCTTCGACAAGGCCTTGCACGACAAGACCTACCGCGCCGGCTACTACGGGTTCTCCAGCTCCAGCGCCGCCGCGATCGCGACCGCCACCGACCGGACCAACCTGCCGGGCAACCTCTGGTACGCCAAGTGGGACAAGGTGAACACCACGACCTCCGACTGGCCGTGGTCCAAGTCGCTGTACACCAGCCACAGCCGCGGTCACCAGTACATGGTCAACAGCAAGGAGTCGCGCGGCGGTTACACCATCACCGTCGACCGTGACGCGTGGGACGGCCCCGTCGCGATCGTCGGCTGACAGCGATGATGTGCCCAGGGGCGTTGCGGGCGGTCTGCCCCTCGGCCGACTCGGCCCGCAAGGGGTGGGCGAAGCCGGGCCGGGCGAACCGGGACGAAGAGGTTCGTCGCCCGGTAGGTCCACAGGCACATCAAAGCCGCCGGTGTCCTGATCCTGGCACCGGCCACGTGAGTGAGGCGATCTGATCATCACGGAGATGACGTCCTCGCCGCCCGGACCTCGACATACCGCACACCGCGGCGCCCGGGCGGGCCGACCGGCCCGAGGAACTGCTCGACCGAACGGCCTCGCCTCAGGGCACCGACGATGAAGGACTCCGCCAAGTAGCGCGCCCAGGCACAGTACGGCTCAGCCGCTACGGCCGACCAGCTCGACGATCTGGAGGAGCTTCAACGAGCCGTGGCCAGGCGCACGGTCACGTGCGCCACGAGGTGAGCACCCGCAGTTCAGAATGGCATGTTGCGGTGCCGTGCCCCCGGGCACAAGGGGCACGACACCCCGCCCGTCAGATGTCGCGGAAGAGACCACGCAGTTCTACGGCCTGCGACGATACGCGGTGGCACAACGTTGACCTGCGTGAATCGTCTTTCAGGTGTCTCCTGCCCGTACATGTTGATGCAGTCGAAAGTCCCAGAGAAGTCCCAGGACTACTGCAGCCCACGACCGTGTTCTCTGGGCTAGATGCGGACCTTTGTGATGTGAGCACGGCAGAGCGGACGGCCCCCTCGCTGCAGGGAACCGGACGGCGCCGAAAATCCGTGGAAATCAGGATTGGGGCCCCTTCGGCTGCGCGAGCGCGGGGCCCCGGGATCACCTCGGTGGGTGGGTCAAGGCACCGGCCCGTGGCCTGCGGCACATGATTGCCGCAGGCCCCGGACCTGTCGCTTGACGACGCTCTGCGGGTGGTTGACCTGTCAGTTCAGAAGAGGTCGAGCTCTGCAGACTCGACTGCACCCAGTAGTCGGCATTCTCCGGTCTCGGGGGTTGATGGGCAGGCCCCGCCAACAAAAACCCCCCCCCCGATTTTTTTTTTGGCGAAGGGAAATAGACGGTCTGTTATTAAACAAAGAAA